>JBGULF010000045.1:0-40631 GCA_045115935.1 Anaerovoracaceae bacterium | reverse complement strand
GGACCGCCTTTTTCATTGAAATTTAATACAGTTCAAAGGCTAAATATTATTGTGGGTATGCATCTTTTCTGTTAAAATTATCTCAACTTAATATAAGTTTTTACTTGTTATATGAGACGGAGGAATTGATCGTATGGACACAGCTTATGCCATAGAAATGGTGAACATCACCAAACGATTCCCCGGCATCATTGCAAATGACAACATCACTTTGCAGCTTAAGAGAGGCGAGATACACGCCTTGCTTGGGGAAAACGGTGCCGGTAAATCCACCCTCATGTCCGTTCTTTTCGGTCTGTATCAGGCTGAAGAAGGAGTCATAAAAAAGGACGGGAAAGAGGTAAAGATCAACAACCCTAACGACGCCAACGACCTTGGTATCGGTATGGTACACCAGCACTTCAAACTCGTACAGTGCTTCACAGTCCTCGAGAACATCATCCTCGGCGTAGAGACTACAAAGGGCGGCGTTCTCCAGATGGATGAAGCCAGAAAAAAGGTACTCGATCTGTCAGAAAAATACGGTCTGCAGGTCGATCCTGATGCAAAAATCGAAGACATCACCGTAGGAATGCAGCAGAGAACAGAGATCCTCAAGATGCTCTACAGAGACAACGAGATCCTCATCTTCGACGAGCCTACTGCCGTACTTACACCGCAGGAAATCGACGAGCTGATGCAGATCATGAAGAATCTCAGAGCTGAGGGTAAGTCGATCCTGTTCATCACACACAAGCTCAACGAGATCAAAGCTGTAGCTGACCGTGTAACAGTACTCCGCCGTGGTAAATACATCGGCACGGTAAACGTGGCAGACACCTCCAAAGAGGAGATGAGCCGCATGATGGTAGGAAGAGACGTCAACACCGTTGTGGAAAAAGAGCCGGCTAAGCCTGGTGAAACCATCCTCAAGGTAGAGAACATGACGGTCGCTTCCAAAATGCATTCAAACAATGCGGTCAAGAACGTAAGCCTCGAAGTCCACGAGGGCGAGATCGTCTGTATCGCCGGTATCGACGGCAACGGTCAGACTGAGTTCGTTTACGGACTTACGGGCATGGAACCTCTCGTCGACGGCAAGATCACAGTCTGCGGTGAAGACATCACCAAGGCTTCGATCCGCCAGAGAAGTAAGGTCCTGAGCCACATCCCTGAAGACAGACACAAACACGGACTCGTACTGGATTATCCTCTCGAGTACAACATGGTGCTTCAGAGATATTACCAGCCGGAGTTCACTTCAAAGGCCGGCTTCCTCAAGAGGCCTGCGATCCGCGCTTACTCCGAGAGACTCGAAGCTGAGCACGACGTAAGATCCGGCCAGGGTCCTATAACTATCGCAAGAGCTATGTCGGGTGGTAACCAGCAGAAGGCTATCATCGCCCGTGAGATTGACAAGGATCACAAGCTCCTCATCGCGGTACAGCCTACAAGAGGTCTCGACGTCGGAGCTATCGAGGGCGTTCACAAGAACCTCATCAAGGAAAGAGACAACGGCAGAGCTGTTCTGCTCATCTCGCTCGAACTCGAAGAGGTAATGAATGTTCCTGACAGGATCCTCGTAATGTACGAGGGCGAGATCGTCGGAGAACTCGATCCTAAGAAGACGACTGTCGAAGAACTCGGTCTCTTCATGGCAGGTGCCAAGAGAAACGTCGGTTTTGACGCAAACACACCTGAAATCGAAAAGTCGGAAACCGTTGATGCAGTAAGGAAGGAGGAGGCGTGATGAAAGAGAAAAAGAGCTTACTTAAGAATCCGTCCTTCCAGTCGATACTGACATCCCTTATCTGTATCGTTCTTGGTCTGCTTATCGGATTTATCGTGCTGCTCCTCATCAATCCTGCCGGAGCGGGCGAAGCTATCAAGACGATCCTGCTCAACTTCCTGAGCCGTTCGTCCCCGGCCGCACAGATGAAGGCGCTGGGCAACACGCTTGCCAAGACAGCACCGCTGCTGATGTGCGCGCTTTCGATCTGCTTCTGCTACAAGGTAGGACTGTTCAACATCGGAGCTCCGGGACAGTATGAAGCCGGTGCATGCATCGGACTTTATGCCGCTCTCGCATGGCACTGCAACTGGGTCATCTGCCTCATCCTCGCTGCTCTTGCCGGAGCTGTCGTCGGATCTATCTCCGGTGCTCTCAAGGCATACAGAAACGTAAACGAGGTAATCTCGGGCATCATGCTCAACTGGATCATGCTTTACCTTACCAACATGGTGTTGACAGGCAAGAGGGTAAAGGACCCTGCAAGCCCGTATACAATCAAGCTGGCAACAGGCAACAAGGGCGCGCTGATCCCATCGGCAGGCCTCAACAAGCTGTTTGCCAATAACACAACGGTAACGATAGCGATCCCTCTCGCGATACTCTTCGCGATACTCATCTGGGTGATCCTGTCCAAGACCAAATTCGGCTACGAGCTGCGTGCTACCGGTTTCAACAAGGAAGCCGCAAAGTATGCCGGAATGAAAGAAAAACAGAACATCATCATCACGCTGGCTATAGGCGGAGCGCTGGCCGGAGTCGGAGCTGCATTCCTCTTCCTCACAGGATATCAGGAATGGTCCACAACTCAGACTTCCGTACCGGGCATGGGATTCAACGGAATCGCTGCTACATTCCTCGGCGGACTCCATCCGATCGGGACGATCTTCGCATCGTTCTTCATCCAGTCCATCACGGACGGCGGCGCGCTTATCAACAAGTCGGTATATCCTTCGCAGATCTCTGACCTGATCTCCTCGATCATCATCTACCTCTGCGGATTCGTACTGTTCTTCAAGTATGTGATCAACACATGGATAAGCAAGAAAGACAAGGGAGGCCCTAACGTCAACGATGTTCCGGTCAAAGATGACGCTGCCAAAGCGGAAGGAGGTGAGAAGTAATGGTACTGTTACTGCAATACACTATCATATTCGCCTCTGTACTTTGCCTCGTGGCTCTCGGTGGATGCTTCTCTGAACACTCGGGTGTTATCAACCTGGGTCTTGAAGGAATCATGGTAATGGGCGCTCTCGGCGGAGCTGTCACCATGTTCCTGCTTCCTGCCGGCACTGCCAAGATAGTCATCGTACTGGCAACAACACTTTTCGCCGTACTCGTCGGCATGCTCTACTCCTGCCTGCTCGGCGTTGCCTGCATCAACTTCAAGGCTGACCAGACTCTTATCGGTACAGCCATGAACCTGCTCGCAACAGCTGCTGCAACAGTATTCGTAAGAGCTCTGAACACATCGATCAACCCTGACAACGTTTCGAGCTCCATCCAGTACATCCAGGAGAAAAAGGCATTCCTGAAGTACTTCGGAAAATTCGAGTTCAACTGGTTCATGGTAATGGCAGTCATACTGCTCGTGCTGTCATGGTTCCTGCTTTACAAGACCAAGTTCGGACTCAGACTTATGGCCTGCGGCGAGAACCCTCAGGCTGCTGACTCGGTTGGTATCAACGTATACAAGATGCGCTGGGCAGGCGTCCTCATCTCGGGCTTCCTCGGCGGACTCGGCGGAATCGTGTACATCACGGCCGGCGTATCCGAGTGGAAATTCGAAATGGGCGTTGCGGGCTTCGGCTTCCTGGCTCTGGCTGTAATGATCTTCGGTCAGTGGAAACCGACCAACATCGCACTTGCTGCGCTGCTTTTCGGACTCTTCAGAGCCCTGTCCAACGTATACACAGGAATCCCGTTCCTGGCTGCGATGAACATCCCGAGCACGGTATACAACATGCTGCCTTACATCATCTCGCTCATCGTTCTTGCATTCACATCCAAGAACTCCAGAGCGCCGAAGGCAGAAGGAATACCATACGACAAAGGAATGCGTTAAAAACATCCTTTCAAACAAATCATCAAACAAACCAATCGGACAAATTTTTAAAGCGGAAGCTCCGGCTTCCGCTTTTTACGTTCAGATATCTGCAAGGAAATGCCTGCTGTACAATGATTTGTGTAATAGTCAATTAATTGGTAAAATAAGCCGAATAAGATATCAAGACCCGGGTGGAGGAACAGATGAAAATTACCAGAAGAATATCGGCAGTCGTTCTGTCTGTTGTGATGATTCTTTCGATGATGCCTGTGATGGCATTTGCGGAAGACGATAATGCTGCCGCCGGAACGGCCGCTGCAGATGAGATCGCTGTTGAAGACACAGCAGCAGACACAGCGGAGGACGGAGCTGAAGATACGGCTGAAAATACAGATGCGGTCGAGCCTGAAGGACAGGTCACGGAAGAATCCGGAGAGACAGGCGACGGCGGTGAGGTCATCGAGGAAGGATCTGAAGAAGGATCAGACGTCGATGAAGAGGCGGTTCCTGAAGAAGAAGCAGAGGATCCTGAAGAAGAGGCAGACGACGAAGTATATGATGAGTCGGATATGGGTGTTGGCGTGGCTTCGTTCGGTGACGGCGTAGACGCAGAAGATGTTGACGGAACAGAGCCTGAAGAGCAGGTTGAAGAATTCCTTTTCTCTGAAGAAGAGGAAGAGGAACAGGACGGCCTGGCTCCGAAAAGACTGATGTCGGTAAAGGGCGACAGGCTCACCGGCAACGACCTGAAATACTACAACTATTACAAGAAGATCATCAAGGAAATCATGGCCGGGACCAGATCGAACGCCTATACAACAGTAAAGGCGTCGACATTCCTCGGAAAGAGGACGTTCACGGCAAGCCAGCTTGGTGTGTCAAAGATCGGCTATAAGAAGGACGGTAAGTGGTATGTTACCGAGGCGGCCAAGAAGAAGATCGACGCGCTGTACAATCCGATCAACTGGAAGAGAGTCTACACCTGCGTTCTCAGCGACATGCCTAACAGCACATACTGGGTAGACTGGTATGCAAGCGGCAGATTCTTTGACTGGGAATGCGAATACAGCTACAACACTACAAAGCTCGTGTTCAAAGAGGACAGCGAGCTGCAGTTCAGGCTTCCTGTAATGCCTGAATTTGCAAAGGATGCGGGCGGTTCAGATGTCTACGCTTACAAAGTGAGCCAGGACAAGCTTGCATCAGCGAAACAGGCCAAGGATGTTGCAAGATACATAGTCAACAGCTTTTCGCAATATGTCGATACTTCGGGAAAGACCCGTGCGCAGGTCGATCTTTTAAAGCTCTGGTACTACTGCGACTATATCGCATATCTTACTGAGTATGACCAGGAGGTCGTCGATAATACAAATCTGACAAGGACGACTCCGTGGAGTTTCGTATCCGTGCTGGATGGAGATACAAGTACAAAAGCTGTCTGCGCAGGTTATGCGAGAGCCTTCAAATACCTCTGCGACCTCAGCAAGTTCAACAGCAACTGGATCGACTGCCAGCTGGTCAGCGGAAAGGTCGGCACAGTAGGACATATGTGGAATCTTGTCAGAATGGATGACGGACTGAACTATGTCGTGGATCCTACATGGCTGGATGCCGGGACTGAAGCAGACCAGAATCTCACCTGGTTCCTGAGAGGCGATCCGAACGGTACCGCAAACTCATACACCATTGACGGAAGCACCCGTGTATATGATGAGTGGACGAAGGCGACCTTCCCGATCGGAGAAAGACAGATCTCGAAGAAAAGCTATTATCAGTTCGGATCTACAAGGACGATCAAGCTCAAGACACCAACGATCTACACTCCTCTCAGGGGCAGAAAAAAGCTAACTGTCAAATGGAAGAAAGTGACCTCGCATCTCGGCGCTCTTTATGTAGACGGCTATCAGATACGCTACAGCACAAAGAGCAGCATGAGCAATGCAAAGAAGGTCAAGGTCAAGGGCTATAACAAGAAATCCAAGGTCATCAAGAGCCTGCGCGCAAAGAAGTACTATTATGTACAGGTGCGCACATATGCGAAGCTCGGCGGCAAGACTTACTACAGCAAGTGGAGCAAAAAGAAAAAAGTCAGAACAAGATAGAATATGGAACATGGCGGGAGCTCAGGCTTCCGCCTTTTTTATTATTAATGGATAACAATCCGTACAATTTTCGTAGTATAATTATTATGTATAAATATGTGCGCTTACCTGATATTGAAAAAGGAGCTACGATATGGAAACAAAAGACATTCTTAAGTACGTCGACCATACACTGCTTGCACAGAAAGCGAAGTGGGAAGACATCAAGGCACTGATCGATGACGGAATCAAATACGAGACCGCAAGCGTATGCATCCCGCCGGGGTATGTTGCTCAGGCAAGGGAATACATCGGAGCAAGGCTCCCGATCTGCACGGTCATCGGATTCCCTAACGGTTACAACACAACAGCAGTCAAGGCTTTCGAGACCAGCGATGCTCTCGACAACGGAGCTGACGAGATCGACATGGTCATCAATATCGGCTGGGCGAAAGACGGCAGATGGGATGACATCGAGAACGAGATCCGCACACTCAAGGAGATCTGCGGCGACCACATCCTCAAGGTCATCATCGAGACAAGCATGCTGACAGATGAAGAGAAGGTCAAGCTCTGCGAGATCGTTACATTCGCGGGAGCTGACTTCATCAAGACTTCGACAGGTTTCGGCGGAGGCGGAGCTACATTCGAGGACGTTGAACTGATGGTAAAGAATGTCGGAGAAGGCGTTAAGGTCAAGGCATCCGGCGGCATCAGCGGACTCGATGACGCAGCTAAGTTCCTCGAGATCGGAGCAAAGAGACTCGGCACCAGCAGAGTTGTAAAAGCTGCAAAGAATGCAGAAAAAGAGACAAAAGAAGCAGATAATTCGCAGTATTAAAGCGCTTTTCATAACATAAGAATATTTTTCGCAATATTGTTACAGAAATTAAAGAGGTGTCATTATGGTAGATTACACAGAAGGCGGTGGCTATCAGTATCACGTAGGGCTCAAGCCGGGCGACGTCGGTGAGTACGTAATACTCCCGGGCGATCCGCACAGAGTCCCGAAGATCGCTGCTTATTTTGACAACGCAGAGAAAGTTGCTGACAGCCGTGAGTATGTAACTTATTCAGGCTATCTTGACGGAGTAAAGGTCAGCTGCACCAGCACAGGAGTCGGCGGACCATCGGCATCCATCGCGCTCGAAGAGATCGCTAACGTAGGCGGCAAGACTTTCATCAGAGTCGGAACATGCGGAGGCATGGACATCGATGTAGCGGGCGGTGATGTAGTAGTTGCTACAGGCGCTGTACGCATGGAAGGAACTTCGAAGGAATACTGCCCGATCGAGTATCCGGCTGTTGCTGATGTAGAGGTCGCTGCTGCGCTGGCTAAGGCAGCCAAAAAGCTCGGAGCGAATTATCATACGGGAGTAGTTCAGTGCAAGGACGCGTTTTACGGACAGCACATGCCTGAAGCTCTGCCTAACAGCCATGAGCTCCTCGACAAGTGGGAAGCATGGCTGCGCATGGGATGCAAGGCTTCCGAGATGGAGTCCGCAGCCCTCTTCATCGTAGGCTCATACCGCAGGGTGAAAGTCGGCTCGGTATTCCTGGTAGTTGCAAATCAGGAGAGAGAAAAGGCAGGTCTGCCGAATCCGCAGGAGCACGATACAGATCTGGCCATCCGCGTTGCAATTGAGGCTATCCGCATGATGATAGCTGATGAAAAAAAGGAAGGTTAATAAATGGGTAAGAGAGTATTCTGGATAGTGCTCGACAGTGCCGGCATAGGCGGAGCTCCTGACGCAGCAGATTTCGGGGACTTCGGCGCCGATACTTTCGGAAGCTGTTATAAGAGCGGCGAGCTTGATGTGCCTAATATGGGAAAAATGGGACTTTTCAATATCGCAGGCACATCCTTCTATGATCCTAAGGATGAGATCGACGGATGCTACTGCCGCATGCACGAGAAGTCGCGCGGCAAGGACACCACAGTAGGTCACTGGGAGATGGCGGGCATGGTATCGCCGAAGCCGCTCCCGACATATTATGAAGGATTCCCGCAGGAGATCCTCGACAAGATCTCCGAAGCAACCGGAAGAGGAATCGTCTGCAACAAGACTTATTCGGGAACCGACGTAATCAGGGATTACGGAAAACATCACGTTGAGACAGGCGACCTCATCGTTTACACAAGCGCAGACAGCGTGCTGCAGATCGCGGCTCACGAGGATGTAGTTCCTATCGAGGAACTTTACGATATCTGCCACAAGGCAAGAGAGATCATGCAGGGCGAGCACGGCGTAGGCCGCATCATCGCCAGACCGTTCGAGGGAGAATGGCCGTATAAGAGAACTGTAAGACGCCACGATTACAGCCTGCAGCCGCCTCGTGAAACAGTGCTGGATGCCCTGAAAAAAGAGGGATTCCAGACTATCGGCGTAGGCAAGATCTACGACATTTTTGCGGGAAAGAGCGTAATGTTCAGCTACTCCAACAAGGGAAATGATGCTAACATGGTAAGGACGATCGACCTTGCAGATGCGGACTTCGAAGGACTCTGCTATGTCAACCTGGTAGACACGGATATGATCTACGGACACAGAAGAGACATTCCGGGCTACACAAAGGCACTCAACACGGCAGACAAGCAGTTCGCAGAGCTGATGGAAAAGATGAGACCGGAAGACATCCTGATCGTCACGGCTGACCACGGCTGCGATCCTGGATATAAGGGCACTGACCATACACGTGAAGACGTGCCTTGCCTCATCTGGGGACCATCGCTCAAGAAGGGCGTCGATCTCGGCACACGCGACACATTCGCGGACATGGCGGCTACGATCGCTGACTATTTCGGCATCGAGTACCGCGGTGACGGAACTTCGTTCCTGGCAGAGATAAGCGAATAAATTTAGGAAGGTAATATAAAATCATGGCAGACACTATTGCTGCGATTTCAACAGCGCCCGGCGAGGGCGGCATCGGGATAGTAAGGGTCAGCGGACCTGAGAGCGCGAGCCTCATGAAGAGGCTCATGCTTTCGTGTCCCGAAGAGATAGAGCCAAGGCATGCATATCTTGGCAAGATCGTTAAAGACAGCTCCGCAGAGAACGCGGAGGTCATCGATGAGGGCATTTTCCTGTACATGAAAGCTCCGGCTTCGTATACAGGCGAGGACATGCTCGAGATCCAGGGCCACGGCAGCAATGTTTCGCTGAAGGCAATACTCGCGGCGATACTCAGTTCGGATCTTCAGGACGTGAGGATGGCGGATCCGGGCGAATTCACCAAGCTCGCTTTCCTCAACGGAAAGATGGACCTCTCGCAGGCTGAAGCTGTCATTGACATCATCAAGGCGAAAAGCGATCTGTCCCTTGAAATCGCTGAGGGACAGCGTGCGGGCAGACTAAGTGAAAACATAGAGGAGATCCGCGAGGCGCTGCTCGAGGTGCTGGCACAGATGGCTGTTGACATCGACTATCCGGACGAGGATTACGACGTTGAGGGAGATGCCTACGGCGAACTTATCGACCAGCTCAGATGGGTCCATGCGGACATCGAGGAACTTCTCGGTACTGTACGTATCGGCAGGATCGCCCGCGAGGGAGTCAGAGCTGTCATCGTTGGCAAGCCGAATGCGGGCAAGAGCTCGCTGATGAATGCCATACTCGGCGAGGGACGCGTTATCGTAACGGATGTCCCGGGAACAACGAGGGACACGGTCGAGGAGAGCGCTTCGATGGGCGGAGTGCCTATCGTGCTCGTCGATACTGCCGGACTGCATGATTCCGACGACAAGGTCGAGAAGATCGGCATTGAGAAAACCACACACGCCATCGCGAGCGCTGATCTGGTTATCCTCGTGTTTGACGGAAGCCAGCCGCTCGATGAAGAGGATGACAACGTGATCTCATACGTCAGGAAGATGAGCAGCGACAATATTCTCGTGGTCATCAACAAGGAGGACCTGGGTACTTCTGTCACGGAGGAGCAGATCCTCGAGAAACTGCCGGGAGTAAGGGTAATAACTACCTCGCTTATCGGCAAGGGCGCGATCGAGGCAGCCAGGAAGATCTCCGATTCGATCGGAGGAATGCTGGACCTCGGAGAGATCAACGTACAGGAGATGAACATAGTAACGAACGAGAGACACGTTCATCTTCTCAGAAAGGCGTCGATAGATATCGATGAAGCAATAAGCATGCTGCAGAACGGCGAACCTGTTGAAGTTGCTGAACTTTCAGCGCATTACGCGTATGAAAGTCTGGGCAAGATCATCGGCGAGGAAGTCGGCGACGAGGTGCTCGATACAGTCTTCAGCAAGTTCTGCCTGGGTAAATAATGGATAATAAAAGTATAGAAAACAAATTTAATGTAATCGTTATAGGTGCCGGCCACGCGGGATGCGAGGCCGGTCTTGTTTGCGCGCGTCTCGGAATGGAGACTGCGATGTTCTGCACCGACATCGATTCGGTCGCAATGATGCCGTGCAATCCGTCGATCGGCGGAACGGGCAAAGGACATCTCGTCCGCGAGGTAGATGCTCTCGGCGGAGAGATGGGAATAAATATCGACAAAACGTTTATTCAGAGCAAGATGCTCAATACTTCGAAGGGTCCGGCGGTCCACTCTCTGAGAGCTCAGGCGGACAAGGAAAAGTATCATCAGGAGATGCTGAAGACCATCCGCGGACAGGAGCATCTTGAGCTCTTCGAAGATGAAATCACGGAATTGCTTCTTTCAGAACGCAGTGATTCCAATGGCTCCGGAAAACCTGTGGAAAAGTTTGTCAGGGGAGTCAGGACTGCATCGGGCAAAGAATATGCATGTGATGCAGTCATAATCTGCACCGGAACTTTCCTTGCGGGAAAGATATTTATAGGCGACGATATCCGCATCTCGGGTCCGGGAGGTCTCAGGCCTGCTACAAGGCTCGGCGAGAATCTCAGGGAGCTCGGATTCCCTATAAGAAGGTTCAAGACGGGAACTCCGGCCAGAATGCACAAGGATACTCTCAATTACGACGCGATGACCGAGCAGCTCGGAGATGAAAAGATCGTTCCGTTCAGCTTCATGAATGAGGACAAGACTTACGACATAGACCAGATCAGCTGCTGGCTCTCGTATACAAATGAGACTACACACAAGATCATTCTTGATAACATAGAAAAATCGGCCATGTACTCCGGAAACATAGTCGGAGTCGGTCCGAGATACTGTCCGTCTATCGAGGACAAAGTATCGCGGTTCAAAGACAGAAAGAGACATCAACTCTTTGTCGAACCGGAGGGCCTCGACACCGATCTGATGTACATACAGGGCATGAGTTCCAGCCTGCCGGAAGACGTGCAGCATGCATTCTATGCTACCATTCCGGGGCTTGAACATGCTGAAATTCTAAGCCCGGCTTACGCGATCGAGTACGACTGCGTAGATCCACTTTCACTTAAACCGAGTCTCGAAAGCAAGTTGGTCGACGGCATGTTCTGTGCCGGCCAGTTCAACGGAAGCTCGGGTTATGAAGAGGCTGCGGCTCAGGGCCTGCTCGCCGGTATCAATGCGGTCAGCAAGCTCAAGGGAATGGAGCCGCTCGTGCTCAGGCGCGACCAGGCTTATATAGGAGTTCTCATTGATGACCTCGTCACCAAGGGCACCAACGAGCCTTACCGCATAATGACTTCAAGAGCTGAATACAGACTTCTCCTCAGGCAGGACAACGCCGACAGAAGACTTACCGAGATCGGATATAAGTACGGTACGGTAACTGAGGAGAGATACAGAAGATATCTTGAAAAGAAAGAGAAAGTCGATGCGGAAGTCGCAAGACTCAGGGCAAAGAGAGTCGATATAGACAGGTTCAGGGCTTTCCTCTATGAGCATGAGATCCGCCGTGCAGAAGCTGAATGCAGCGGTGATCCGGATAAACTGGAGCAGCTCGAAAGAAAGAAAAAGGAACTCGAAGAGACTCCAAATCAGTGCTTTGCAGATATCCTGAAGAGACCTGCTATTTATTATAACGATCTCGAAGACATAGACGATGAGACCAGACCTGCCCTTACTGAGAACGAGAAGACAGAGGTCGAGGTCATCCTCAAGTACGACGGATACATCCGTAAGCAGATAAATGAGGTGGAGAAACTCAGGAGCCTTGAAGACAAGAAGCTCAGCGAGACTCTGGACTATCATTCGATCGGAGGACTCAGGCTGGAAGCAAGGCAGAAGCTTTCGGACATCCGCCCTATAACAGTCGGACAGGCAAGCCGCATATCAGGCGTATCCCCTGCCGACATAAACGTATTGCTCGTATATCTCGAAAAAGAGATGCGCTCAAGGAATTAGAAAATAAAAGAATCAGGCATTATGAGTACAGATTTCGACCATGCAGTATTTGAACAGCTTAAGGAAAGATTCGGTGAGCAGAAGGCATCGACCCTCCTCGCCTACCTCGATCTTGTGCTGGACAGAAATGAATATATAAATCTTACGGCGGTACGAGACCGCAGCGAAGCGCTGGTAAAGCACGTGCTGGATTCTCTTGCCATCGTTGATTTGCCTGAATACAAAGAAGCTGAAACCATTATAGATGTAGGCACAGGCGCCGGTTTCCCGGGCGCCCTGCTTGCGATCGTAAGTCCGGAGAAGAAGTTTACCCTTCTCGACTCTACACTCAAGCGTCTCAGAGTAATTGATGAGTTCGCGCAGACTCTTAATATATCCAACCTAAGAACGGTGCATGCCCGCGCAGAGGAGATATCCAGAAAGCCTGAATACAGCGAGGCTTTCGATATCTGCGTATCCAGGGCAGTGGCCAATCTTGAAAAGCTCTCAGGATGGTGCCTCCCTTTCGTCAGAAAAGGCGGCAGCTTCATTGCCTATAAGGGAGAGAATTATGAGGAGGAGCTTCAGCAGGCAGCAAAAGCGCTGAAGAAGAATAAGGCCCGCCTCTCCTATACAGAATCATATAAAGACTTACCGGAAGAGATCTCCGGACACGTCCTTGTCGTCATCAAGAAGTAGAAATCTCAGGTTCGTTGTTATGTATTTGCTTTGAAAACCATAAGTTTTTAGCGGTTTTTAGCGTGTTTTTTCTTGTTCATTCCTTCCCTGAAGCATTGAAAAGATATGCGGCATAACTATAATAAGAACATGCGTTCAGCATGGGGGCTTGGTTATGCAGATTACACTTACTTCTAAAGTGCAAATATTTCCGGATGAAGAATGCAAGCGTATTTTAATAGATACTATGCACGCATATCGCGATGCATGCAATTATGCATCAAGCTTTGTGTTTTCAACGCAGTCTTTGGAATTGAAGTCATTACACAACAATTTGTACTATAGTCTAAGAAATAAATATGGGTTAATGTCTCAGATGACACTCTCTGTATTGCGAACTGTAAGAACCTGCTATAAAGCCAGGGATTCTCGTAATAACAGATGGTCTTTTATAAGGTTTAGTAAGCCCCAGCTTGATCTTTTGTGGAATAGAGATTATTCAATTTCAAAAGGTGTTTTTTCAGTCAGTACGCTAAATGGTCGTCTGAAGATCCCTTTTAATAATGAAGAGTTACCACGTGTAGGGGAATATGGTACTGCAAAACTGGTATTCCGTCATAATAAGTTTTTCCTACATATACCGATTACCACTGAAATAAAAGATACAAATTTAAGCGATATTAACTGTGTTGTTGGGATAGACAGAGGAGTGCGTTTTCTTGCTACCACATATGATAGCTATGGAAAGACAAAATTCTTTTCAGGAGCTGATTATAAACACAAGAGAGCTCACTATTATGAAATCAGAAAACAACTTTTACAAGTTGGCACGCCTTCTTCAAAAAGAAGGCTTAAAGCAATTGCTCAAAGAGAAAACCGTTGGATCAATGATCTCAATCATTGTATAAGTAAGACACTCGTTGATACATATCCTAAGGGAACTCTGTTTGTTCTTGAAAAGCTTGATAATATCCAAGATCTTTCAAAACAATACAAAAAATCAAACAGATATATTCACAGAAGCTGGCCATATTTTGACCTTGAACGAAAGCTTAATTATAAAGCAGCGTTGATGGGCCAGATGGTTATTAAAGTAGATCCTGCATATACTTCTCAAACCTGTCCTCTTTGCGGGCGAAAGGACAAGAGGAGTCGGATTAGGAAAAAGCATCTTTTTAGATGTACTGCATGCAGATATAAGTCTAATGATGATAGAGTTGCTGCTATAAATCTGTACAGCAAGGGAATACAGTACCTGGTACAGTCCGGAACGAGCATGTCTCTTTTCGGCGGGGCACGATCAATTGTCCCTGATGCGATACCGGCTTTGGAAACTCCTTTTTCCAGAGCTTAAATAAGATGACTTTAAGTCTCTTAGAGTATCGCAAGTCTATCAGTTAATATAGAGCCGGCCAGAGTGATGGACATTTGATGTGGAACGATGTTTCACGGGAAACATCGTCCCTGGTGGAACATAAATAAGCTTTTCTAAAACACACTTCCCTGAATGTTTCACGGGAAACATTGGGCGTCTATATATAGTGGTTACTCTGCTTTTACGACACAATTTGCATTTTGCATTTATTAAAGGCCACTAAAATCACCGAAAACACACACAATAGCCACATAAGATGTAGAAAAACCAAAGATATTTGGCGTATAATACACGGAAGTGTTTAATCGGGAACTATGTCCCGCAGGAGGTAATTAATGGGCAAGGCTATTGCTATTTTTAATCAAAAGGGCGGTGTAGGAAAAACAACCACCAACATCAACCTGGCAGCGTGTCTGGCGCGCAGGGGAAAGAAGGTCCTTATGGTGGACATCGATCCGCAGGGCAACACGACCAGCGGTATCGGGATACGCAAGAGGACTCTTAAATCCACTCTTTACGACGCACTCATAGATACGGACTTTGATGTAAAAAAAGCTGTACTGCCAACTAATACTGAGAACCTTTTCCTCATACCTGCAAGCGTTGATCTTGCCGGCGCTGAGGTAGAACTGGCTCAGCTTGAAGGCCGCGAACGCAGGCTCAAAAGAGTCATTGACGCTGTAAGAGAAGATTATGACTACATACTGGTCGACTGCCCTCCTTCACTGGGCATCCTGACTATCAACTCGCTCACAGCCGTCAACAGCGTTCTCATCCCTATCCAGTGCGAGTTCTACGCACTTGAGGGAGTCAGCCAGCTCATAAGCACCATCGAAAAGGTCAAGGAAAGACTGAATCCGGGTCTTTACATAGACGGAGTCATCCTGAGCATGTTCGATGGCAGAACGAACCTCTCCCAGGCTGTTGTCGCAGACGTCAGAAACTTCTTCGGACCGGCCATGTACCATACGATAATTCCGCGTAACGTAAGGCTGGCAGAGGCCCCGAGCTTCGGAAAGCCGATCATAGATTATGACCCGAAGGCGCAGGGCGCTAAGGCATACCAGGAATTCACCAAGGAATTTCTGGCCAGGGAAAGAGCAAGAAAGAGAGCGAAATAACAATGGCCAAGAAAGCAGGGCTGGGGAGAGGACTGGATGCGCTATTTGCCGATGCGGCCCCGGTGGAAGAATCAAGGAGACCTGCTGACGCATACGAAGGGAAATCTTCGAAAGCGGCAGATGATACAGATAACGAGGACAGGGTCCTCTATATAGACATAAACGACATCAGACCGAACAGCGCTCAGCCTCGTAAGAATTTCGACGAGGTCAAGCTGGGCGAGCTGGCAAGCTCGATCCAGGCGAACGGCGTCATACAGCCTCTCATAGTCAGAGAGAGCTCCAAGGGTTACGAACTGGTAGCCGGAGAAAGAAGATGGCGCGCGGCAAGGATGTCCGGACTGAGAACGGTTCCATGCATCGTAAGGAACTTCGATGACAAGCAGAATGCGATCGTCGCTATCATCGAAAACATGCAGAGAGAAGATCTCGATCCTATCGAGGAGGCTCTCGGACTCAAGTCGATGACAGAGAAGTACGGTTTCACACAGGAGCAGGTATCCGTCTCGCTCGGAAGAAGCCGCACGTATATCACGAACAGCATAAGGCTGCTCAAACTACCTGAAGAGATACAACAGTACGTGTCAAGCGGACAAATGTCCGCGGCTCACGGAAGAACTATCATAAATATCCCTGACAAGGCAAAGCAGAAGGAGATCGCAGACAAGATCATCCGCAACGATCTGTCCGTCAGAGCTACCGAAAGGCTTGCCGAAAAGGTCAAGGACGAGCTGAGGCCTGAGCGCAAGAAGCGCAAAAAGGCTTCCGATACAGACAAGGCGAAGGCTGCGGAGATCGCAGCTGTTGAAAGAGAACTCATGACGCTGCTTGGCACAAAGGTGCACATCGACGGCGATGACAAAAGAGGAAAAATCGAGCTCGAGTATTACAGCCTCGATGAGCTCAACAGGCTTATCGACTCGCTGAGGGATGCCTTCAGATAGAGAGGAGAAGTCATGGATAATCAGTATATCAATTCGCTTCCGTTCCCGGCTTGTACCGTAGACCCCGACGGCATAATATCCGGCGCCAACCCGTTCATGAAAAACGTTTTTGTCTATGAGGACATAGCCGGATACAACTTCTTCACCATGACGGGCTTCAAGCGCGACCAGCTCAAGGATGCCAATCAGGAAGAGATGATCCTTGAGCGCAACGGCAAGATCTTCAAGCTCTGGACAAACGAGGATGTGAAGGATGACGAGGACATGGTCGTGTTCTTCGATGAAACGACCGCAAGAGTGTCATACCAGAGCAAGCTCGAGAGCGAGAGAGCTGCGATCGTGTACATCAACATCGATAACTACGATGAGCTGATCGCAAGTTCGCCGGAGGATCTCAGAAGACTCATTCCGGCGCAGATCGACGGACTGCTGCGTAAGTGGGGAGACTCGTTCGAGTCACCTGTTATCAGCACATGGGACGACAGATACGTCATGTACACGACCCGCGGACAGCTGGACCGCATGATAGAAGAGAACTTCAGCATTCTCGATGAGGTCAGGAACCTTGAGTCGAAGATCGACTTCCCGGCTTCTGTAAGCCTTGGGATCGGAATGTCCGGCGTTTCTCTGATAGAGTCGACCGAACTGGCGGAAGCGGCGCTTGAGCTTGCGCTCGGACGCGGAGGTGATCAGGCGGTAGTAAAGACTGACGACGGTACACGCTATTACGGCGGAACGCTGCAGTCGCTCGAGAAAAACAACCGCAGCAAGCCAAGAGTCATAGCCCACGCCATGAAAGCTCTCATAGAGGATTCCGACAAGGTGTTCATCATGGGACACAGATGGCCTGACATGGACGCATTCGGTTCGGCTCTCGGAGCCAGCGCGGTGTGCAGCTTCCTCGGCAAGGATGCCTACATCGTCATTGAAAAGCACAACGAAGCGCTTGATACCATCTTCAACAAGGCCGTGGATGCTGAGGCCTATAAAATAATAAAGCCGGAGAAGGCTCTGCGCATGGTGACAGACATGTCACTGCTCATCATCGTGGACACCAACAGACCGATGCTGGTCGAGTGCCCTGAACTGGCGGAGGTATGCAAAACGAGAGTAGTGATCGACCACCACAGACTGACGGCGGATTCGTATCACAACTCGGCGGTAGCTTATGTGGAAAGCTATGCATCGTCCGCAAGCGAACTCATGGCTGAGCTGATGCAGCACTTCTCGCAGAAGCGTTTCATCAGCAAACTGGAGGCAGAAGCGATGCTCGCAGGCATCATGGTAGACTCCAACAACTTCTCGGGAAGGACCGGAGTAAGGACTTTCGAGGCGGCTTCGTGGCTCAAGCGCGGCGGCGCAGACAGCACCGAGGTGAAGAAGTATTTCCAGGTAAGACAGGAGGACTTCCTCGCCAAGGCGAACGCGATAGCCGGAGCGGAATTCTCGCCTGACGGAGTTTCATACGCCATAACAGAAGGCATCACGAACAACATACAGATCATCAATGCGCAGGTCGCTGACGAGCTGATGACGGTAAAAGGCACGAAGGCAGCGTTCGTTCTCGGAAGGAACCTGAGAGGCCAGACCGTAGTAAGCGCAAGGTCTCTGGGCGAGATCAACGTACAGTCCCTGATGGAAAAACTCGGAGGCGGCGGACACTTTACTTCTGCTGCAGTCCAGACAGATGATCCGCTGGCTGAGGTGCTGGCGCGCATAAAGAAGGGCGTCAAGGATGCTTTCGACAAGGAAGAAGAAGAGCGCAGACGCACCATCAGCAAGACCCAGGAAATAGAACTGATCAGATAGATGATCCGGAAAGACGGAGGAAAACATAATGGAAGTCATTTTGAAACAGGATGTAAAGGGAACCGGCAAGGCCGGCCAGATCGTAAAGGTCAGTGACGGCTACGCACGCAACAAGCTGATACCGGGAGGTCTCGCAGTTGAAGCGACTCCTGCCAACAAGAAGGCTTACGAGAGAGAAAAGGCAAAGGCCAAAGAAAAATACGAAGCTGAAAAAGCTGCGGCACTCGATCTCGCTCACCAGCTCGCTGACAAGATCATCGTCGTAAAGACAAAGGTCGGCGACAACGGCAGGCTCTTCGGCGCCATCACTTCAAAGGACGTAGCGGCTGCGATCACTGAGCAGACCGGTATCGAAGTCGACAAAAGAAAGATCGTCCTCGACAAGCCTATCAAGGAGACAGGCGTTGAGACTCTTGAGATCAAGCTGTTCCCGGAAGTAAACGCTAAGGTGGTCGTCAAGATCGAAGGCGGAAAGTAGAGATGGACGAGGAAAGAAAAGACGTACTGCTTCCACCGGTAGACATAGATGCCGAGAAAGCGGTGCTGGGATCCATGCTCAAAAACCAGGATGCCAGAGCCGATGTCAGCGCCATGCTGAGACCTGAAGACTTCTACCTCAAGGAGCATCAGGAGATCTACAAGACAATGCTCGACATGGACCAGAAAGGCACCGGTATTGATATAACAACGGTGTACTCCGCCCTGAAGCAGAGAAAGACCGCTGACATGGTCGGCGGTATCACATATCTGAGCAGGCTGATGGACGAGGCCATCGTTCCTTCGAATGCCCGTTATTATGCAGAGACCGTCTCGGACAAGTCCAAGATGAGACAGCTGATAACAGAGTCAGAAGCCATAAGGGACGCAGCGTATTCGTCTGAACTCCCGCCTGAGGACATTCTCGACAACGCAGAACAGCGCATACTCGAGATCGCACACAAATCCCAGCGCAGCAGCTATGTGGATATCAACGAGGTGCTCTTCCAGAACATCAAGCAGCTCCAGGAACTGGAGAAGAACGGCAATGACAAGGGTATCCCGACCGGATTCAGGGACGTTGACAAGATCCTGGGCGGATTCCAGAAGACAGACCTCATAATCCTGGCTGCCAGACCGGGTGTCGGCAAGACTGCATGGGCACTCAACGTAGCGGAACATGCGGCTTCGGTCGGCAAAAAAGTAATGGTATTCAGCCTTGAGATGGCCAACACTCAGCTCGGCGAGAGACTTCTCTCCATGACTTCGAGCGTGCCTCTCGAGAATATCCACAAGGGAACCATTACGATGGAGGAATGGGAAGACCTTTCGGCAGCCCAGGACAGCTTCTACGGATACGACATGGTCATCGACGAGTCGTCAGTGATCACGCCGGTAGAGATGAAAAACAAATGCCGCCGCTTCAAGCAGGAGAAGGGCGACCTTGATCTGGTCGTCATCGACTATCTCCAGCTGATGAGCATGGGCGGATACAGGATAGAACAGCGTGAAAAAGAGATCGCGGCCATCACAAGATCGATCAAGATCATGGCCAAGGAGCTCGACTGCGCAGTAATACTGCTGTCGCAGCTCTCCAGAGGACCTGAGCAGCGCGGAGGCGACCACATGCCGAAGCTGTCCGACCTCAGGGATTCCGGTGCGATCGAGCAGGACGCAGACGTAGTCATCTTCCTCAAGAGAGATGATTACTACAGCTCCGAAGACGAAAGAGCGAACATTGACGAGAGCACAGGTCTCACCTGCGCGGTCAATATAGCCAAGCACAGAAACGGTCCTGTCGGCATAGCGACCCTGACATGGATCCCAAGATACGTAAAATTCGGCAACATGGCGAGAGAGTAAAAACCATGGCAAAGACCAAGCTGTCATTCGACAAAGGCAGGGACATCTTCCTTCACAGGACGAAAGTCGAGAACCTGTTTATAAGTGAATATCTCCCGGATGCGCCGGGCGACTATGTTAAGGTGTTCCTTTTCGGCCTGATGTACGCTCAGTATGAGATCACGCCTAACAGAAGCGAGCTCGCAAAGCTGCTTAACCTCAGCGTGGAGGAGATCGCAGAGGCATGGATCTACTGGGAATCCAGGGGTCTGGTGAGAGTGCTGCACGAGAAGGACAGCAACAATGAAGAGGTGAACCACATCATCTTCAAGTCCAAGATCGAGGAGCTCTACGGCAAGATGAGCGAGGATCAGTCTGAGCCTGCGCCTGTAACAGCAGAACCTGCAGAAGCAGATCTGCCGCTGTATGTATCCATAGACGACATGGATTTCGATGAAGTGATCAACAGCAAGCTCATCGACAGAAGACTGCGCGAGCTCTATGAGAAATTCCAGATGACCACGGGAAGAACGATCTCGAGGCAGGAGATCTCCAAGATCGAAGACGCAATAAAGGTCTACGGCATAGAGCCGGAGATCTTCGACTTCGCGATCGACTACTGTGCCGATCTCCAGAAGTACAGTGTTGACTACATTTTCAAGGTCGCGCTGAGATGGACAGAGGAAGGCTGCCGCACGGTCGATGAGGCCAAGCGCCTGCTCGAAAAGCACAGCCGCAGGAACGACTGCTACAGGCAGGTGTTCAAGGCACTCGGATTCAACAGACTGCCTGCGCCGATAGACCGTGAGATCATGGACAGATGGTTCGACGAAATGAACTGCACCCTTGCGGAGGTGCTCGACGCATGCTCCGCTGCTGCGGGGATCAGGGAGCCGAACCTGAAATACGTCAATAAGGTGATCGAGAACCGCCGGCTTGAGAAAGGCGGGATAAATACCAGACTCCAGAAAGACAGTACGCAGAACAGTTCTGCGGAACCTGCCGATGAAGGCAGTCCGGTAAGCCGCAAGGTCCTGGCGGATTATTACGAATTCATAAGGAATGAAGACGAGAAAGCGCGCGAAGCGCGCGTGATGGAAGTCCTCAGAAAAGTGCCTGAGATGAAGGCGGTATTCGAGGCGGAAAGCAGCATCAATTCTAAGATGCTCTCGCTGAGACCGGGTGCCGACAATCTCGATGCAAGACAGAGACTGAGGGCCGAAAGAATAGCAATAGAGGAAAACAGAAAACAGCTCCTCACCGAGAACGGATTCCCGGGTGACTATCTGACAAGAAAGTTCAGGTGTAACATCTGCAGGGATACCGGATACACGGACGAGGGAATGGTGTGCAGCTGCTGCAGGGAACGCGCTGCGGAAGCATACAGATGGCACACTGGTAAAGAAAAGGCGTAGATGAAGTTTATTGACCCCGAAGAAATAAAGACAAATAACGACGAAGAAACACAGCCCGTTGAGGTCTATTCAGAAACAGCGGAGCCCGAAATGCCGGAGATAGACGACGCTCAGATAAGAGCGCTGGCTTTGGCATACGCAAGATATCTCAAGGAGCATGATCTTGTGCCGGGTGATGCCACAAATGTTGAGCCTGAGGACCTCGGAGTATCTGCAGACGGACTCGATGTTGAGTCTGAGGAGGAAGAAATTCCTGAAGCAGAGGAAGCTCAGGCTGAAGAGCCTGTTGGCGAACCGCAGGAAGAAGAACCGGTCGAGGAGATCCCGGAAGAAATACTGACCGAAGAAGTTACCGAAGAGGAAGATCTTTCCGAAGCTGAAGAACCGGAAGAGATCCAGGATGAAGAACCTGTCGAAGAACCTCAGGAAGAAGAGCCTGCTGAGGAGATTCCGGAAGTAATTCTGACCGAAGAAGTTACCGAAGAGGAAGAGCTTTCCGAAACTGACGAACCGGAAGAGCTCCCTGCTGAAGAAGAGATCTCTGAGGAGAATCCAGAAGAGGTTGCGGTCGAAGAAGAACCTTCAGAAGAACCGGAAGAAGTCTTTGAAGACGCTGTCGAAGAGGCGGAAAGCCCTGAAGCTGAAGCTCCGGCTGAAGAAAAACCTGAAGAAGAAAAGGCTGAGGAAGCTCCTGCGGAAAAGAAAAAAGAGGAAGATCCTAAGAAGAAGGCTGCCAGAGAAGCAAAAGAAAGAGCCGCTCAGGAAAAGATCCGTAAAAGGAATGAAGCCAAGGAAAAGAACAGGCAGGAATTCCTCAAAGGAGGAAGGATCCCTCTCGCAGGAGTAACAAACTTCCACGACAAGGTGCAGGACGGCATCGACAGAGCGTTCGTCACAGTCGGCAAACAGGCTGTCAGCGGAATTCACAAGATATCTTCGACGTACACCCACAGCCGCAAGGGAATCGGTATCGCGATCCTTATAACGGGACTGCTGGCCGCCGGCATCCTGATCGTATTCGACATGTTTACAGTCTACGAATACGCGTATAACGGCAAGGTGCTCGGCTATGTAAAGAATCAGGATGAAGTAACTGACGTTCTCGATGTTGCGGGCAGACAGATGACGTACAACAGCAGCGCCGAAGCGGATGTAAAATTTGTGGCCAACCAGAACGTAACGTTCAACCCGGTAGACGGCAGAGGCAAGAGTACTGACGACTCGGATACGGTCGTAAACAAGCTCATTTACATGACGGATATCGAGACCGAAGCCTACGCTGTTTATGACGGCGACAAGGTGGTGGCCATCGTGAAGGATCAGAATGATGCCGACAATCTCCTGCTCATGACGAAAGCTGACCTCTCTGTTCCTGACAGAGGAATGGAGCTGATATCTTCGGACTTCGTCAACGAGCTTTCGGTAAAGCCGGTCAACGTACTGCTCGGAAGCATCCAGAGCAATGCAGCCGCGCAGGATCAGATGACAAACGGCGGAGAGATGAATACATATCACATCGTCGAGGACGGCGAGACTGTTCATAGTCTTGCTGCACTGTTCGGCGTTGAGGATTTCGATATATATGACGAAAGAAACAGCGAACCTGTTACCGAGATCGAACAGGGTGACAGGGTCTGCATAAGAAGTGTGGTATCTCCGGTACAGGTCGAGATGGTCGAAAAAGGCAGGATGAGAGAAGTCATCGAGTTTGAGACCATCAAGAAAGAGAGCGACGAGTACTACAAGGGCGACAGCTTCCTCGAGCAGGATGGCGTGGACGGAGTCGAAGTCTTCGAGGGCTACGTCACCAAGGTGGCGGGCGAAATAACCGAGAAAAAACCTACGGCTGAGTCCGAAGTCCTCATTGAAAAGAAGGACAAGATCATCGTAGTAGGTACAGCGGAGAGACCGAAGACTGCAGCGACCGGAACCTTCATAGTACCTCTGGACAGCTACGTTGTAACGTCCGAATGGGGCGGCAGATGGGGCCGTCTGCACGAAGGTATTGACCTTGCTGCACCAACGGGAACACCTATCCATGCATCTGACGGCGGCAAGATCATCAAGGCAAACTACTGGTCCGGACATGGTCTGTGCGTTGAAATCGACCACGGCAACGGAGTCGTTACAAGATACTCACACTGCAGCGCCGTATTTGTAAACATCGGCGACCTGGTATATCAGGGACAGCATATAGCTAACGTAGGTAACACCGGACACAGCTTCGGAAGCCACTGTCACTTCGAAGTAAGAATTAACGATGTGTCGCAGAATCCGAGAAAATACATAAATCCATAATCTGCACGGACATGCGGAGGTCAGGAATTGGCAAAAAAACGCAATACACAATTTGATACACGGGAAGTCCAGTGGGAAGATGAGGAGATGAAGAAGCGCATCGAGGAGAGGCGCAGGCTCAACAGCGTCAGGAGACGCAGGAAAAAAGTGCTCACCCTGTTCGCTGTCATCATCGCCTTCGTTTTCCTCGGCACCATGTGCGGAAGGGACATCGTAAGGCTCAAGTCTGAAAACCGTGCTCTTAAAAAGCAGCAGGTCGCTCTCGAACATCAGAGGGACGCTCTGCAGGAGGAGCTCAGGAACGCCAACAATCAGGAGTACATCAAGGAGCAGGCTAAAAAGCAGCTCAGGCTCCTGAACCCGGGCGAGATTCTCTTCACTTTCGATGAAGAGCAGCCTGAGGAAGATGCCGAAGAGGCTGAGGAGTCCAGGGAGGACGACAAGGACAAGGACGGTGACTCCGATGAGTAAGAAACAGACTCACAGAGTCCGGTCAAAGAGGCCGCAGAGCCTTGCCGGAGTCAGGCCGCACAAGAGTCTCGGCCAGAACTTCCTCATCGATGAAGAGGTCATCAGAACCATCATCGATGAGAGCGGCGTGACTGAAGAGACACTTGTGCTCGAGATAGGACCGGGAACGGGCGCTCTGACACTCCCCCTCGCTGAACGCGCGGGAAGAGTCATCGCGGTCGACCTCGATTCGGACATGATAGAAGGCCTTAAGATCAAGACCTTCGGGATGGACAACGTGGAGCTGATCCACGGCGACATCCTTCAGCAGGACATCAAGGGGATAACCGAAAGAAGCATGGAGGAGCACGGGCTCTCCGAGCTTCGCATCATCGGCAATCTCCCCTACTACATAACCACACCAATTATTATGAAGCTGCTCGAGACGGATACCGGCGCAAAGAGCATCACAGTCATGATGCAGAAAGAGGTCGGCGACAGGATCGCTGCCGAGCCGGGAACCAGAGCTTCGGGCGCAATAACATATCCCGTTCACTACTATTCCGAGGTCACCGAGATCATCGACGTGCCGAGGGAGTGCTTCTACCCTGTTCCGGGTGTAGACTCCGTTGTGCTCAGGCTTGATCTCAGGGACAAACCTGGAGTTGAAGTGAAAAGCGAGGAAATGCTGATGCGCTGCGTAAAGGCGGGCTTTGCCATGAGGCGCAAGACCCTGCTGAACGCGCTCACTTCTCTGGGAGGATATGATAAAAAATCTCTGTCAGACGCTCTCGAAAGCGCGGGCATCGACCCGGGCCGCAGAGCTGAGAGCCTTACGCTTGAAGAGTTTGCAAGGCTCGCCGACAGTTTGCAGGAGGCATAATTTTGCAGGATAAGATTCAAAAGTTTCTTGCCGTGATCGCTGCTTTTTTCAGAAAGGTCGGTCAGTGCATAGGCAAAGCATTCTACAAGATCTTTCCGAAGCGAGCGGCGAAATATTTCGACGCCGACCTTCACGAGGCTAAGTACATTGGTCTCATGGCCCTTGCTGCGCTCGCGATCTATATTTACATAGAAGAATTCGCGAGGCTGACTACGGGTCCGCTCGAAGGCATCCGGTGGGCGTTCAGCCATCCGGTCGTCTTCCTCTACAATACTCTCATCATATTTGCGACTCTGACGTTTGCTCTGCTTTTCAAGCGGCGCAGATTCGTGCTGTTAATGATCTCGATCGTCTGGTTTTGCATTGGTACCGCCAACGGTGTGATCCTCATGAACAGGATGACGCCGTTCACCCTTTACGACCTTACCAATTTCACAGACGGACTCACCATCGCGACCACCTACTTTTCAAAGATCCAGATAATACTCTTCCTCGTTGCCCTGGGCCTCGGAGCCGCGGCCATCGTTCTGATATTCATCAGAAGCGAGAAGTGGAAGAACATCCACTATAAGAAGAGCATCGCAGCGATCCTCATCGCGGTGGCAGCGGCCGGCGGATCGACGGTCCTTCTGCAGAGCTCGGGAACCATAAGCTCCTTCTTCGGAAACCTCAACTACGCTTACAGGGATTTCGGAATGCCGTACTGCTTCATCTCGACATCCGTAAGCGCGGGTATTTCGAGGCCGAAAGGCTATTCAGACGAGCTGATAGCAGAAATCCTTGAAGACAAGACTGCTAAAGGTACGGACACGCTGCTCAAGGAGAAGGACGACAGCACCGATCACCCGAACATAATCGTGCTCCAGATGGAGTCGTTCACGGTGGCGCAGGACTACGCAAATATCGAGGTCTCGAGAGACCCTACCCCGGTGTTCAACAAGCTTTACAAGAACTACACTTCGGGAAGCTTTGAAGTGCCGGCGTGTGGCGCGGGTACTGCAAATACTGAGTTCGAGGTCCTCACCGGCATCAGCGCCAAGTTCTTCGGACCGGGTGAATATCCGTATAAGGGCAAGCTGCGCAAGAACGTGCTCGAGAGCATGGCTTACGTTACGCGTTCCCACGGATACAACACCGCTGCCCTTCACGACCACAGGGCGCTCTTCTACAACAGGAACGAAGTGTACGCGAACCTCGGATTCAATACATTCACATCAGTCGAGTACATGAACAACGTCTCGTTCACACCGACAAACTGGTGCAAGGACAGGGTCCTCACCGGCGAGATCATGGAGATCATGAAGTCGACCAAAGAGAGAGACTTCCTGCATGTCATTTCGGTCGAGGGACACGGATCGTATCCGACAGAGAAGGTTTTCAAGAAACCGTATACCGAGATCACTGCGGATGACGAAGAGACGAAGTGGAAATACGAGTACTATCTCAACGAATGCCACGAGATGGATACTTTCATCGGCGACCTGATCGACGAGATCGAGGAGAGCGGCGAGCCGACCGTAATGATCATCTACGGCGACCACATCCCGGCTCTCGATGTAAAGGAAGAGAACTACAAGCAGGACGATCTGTATACAACGCGCTACGTGATCTGGGACAACATCGGACTTCCGAAGCAGGACCGCGACATCTGCTCGTACGAGGGCGGTGCGATACTGCTCGAGGATGCGGGTCTCGAACACGAAGGCATCATCTTCGATTATCAGCAGTCGAACAACCGTAAGGACGACAACACCTATCTCGATGACCAGGAGGCTCTGGCGTACGACATGCTCTACGGAAAACAGTACGCTTACGGAGGCAAGGAGCCTTATGAGCCGGTCGCAATGAAGATGGGTCACAAGAACATCTCGATCAGGGATCTGGTCAAGATCGGAGACAGGTACTACTTACGAGGCGAGAACTTCACCGAAAGATCGATCATCAGCATGGACGGCAAGCAGCTGTCGACGGTATATCTGTCGCCTACCCTGCTGGCACTGAATGAAAGCATCGATCCTAATGATATCGACAAGCTCGAAGTCAGCCAGGTGGATAAGTCCAAAGAGACGATACTGACAACAGTCGGAGCAAACGAAGAGCTGTAGCAGGATCTTCGAAAGGAAATCATAAAGGGAAATACAGGGAATCACATGGAAGATAAGATTGAAATCATGGAAGACGTTAAGGAGACCGCGAAGCCGGCTGTTGAAGCCAGCGCAGCAGAAACGGTTGAGGCTGTTGAGGCGCAGGCCGAAGCTGCATCAGTTGAAACGGCTGCTGCTGAAACTGCGGAGACGGCTCCGGAGAACGACGGCAAGTACGATGTCGAAGGCATCCTGGAGCTGGCTGATGACGGTTTCGGTTTCCTCAGATTTGACAACTTCCTTACTTCGAATAAGGACATTTATGTGTCGCCTACGCAGATCAGGCGCTTCGGCCTGAGGACGGGCGACAAGATATTCGGCATTGCGAGAAAGCCGAGGGGAACTGAGAAGTTCGGAGCGCTTCTGTTTGTAAAGACGGTAAACGGGTTCGATCCGATGACCGCCAAGAGAAGGCCGCATTTCGACAACCTCACCCCTATTTTCGCAAACGAGAAGATCGTGCTTGAGAATTCGAGCATCGACCTTTCGACCAGGGTCATGGATCTGGTGGCGCCTATCGGCAGAGGCCAGAGAGGTCTCATAGTCGCTCAGCCTAAAGCCGGCAAGACGGTGCTGCTCAAGAAGATCGCGGCTTCGGTCGAAGACAAATATCCGGATATCGAACTCATAGTACTGCTGGTGGATGAGAGACCTGAGGAAGTCACGGACATGAAGAGGAGCCTGAAGCACTCGGAGGTCATCTACTCCACTTTCGATGAGGAGACAAAGCACCACGTAAAGGTGGCGCAGATGGTGATCGAGCGCGCGAAGCGCCTTGCAGAGTCAGGCAAGGACGTCATGATCCTGCTGGATTCGATCACGAGGCTCGCAAGAGCGTACAATATGGAAGTTCCGGCATCGGGCAGAACGCTTTCGGGCGGTCTCGACCCGGGTGCGCTGCACCCGCCGAAGAAGTTCTTCGGCACAGCGCGGAACCTCGAAGAAGGCGGCAGCGTCACGATACTGGCCACCGCGCTGGTCGAGACCGGATCGCGCATGGACGATGTTATCTACGAGGAGTTCAAGGGCACCGGCAACATGGAGCTCCACCTCGACAGGCAGCTCAGCGAGCGCCGCATCTTCCCTGCCATCGACCTTTACAAGTCGGGCACAAGGCGCGAAGACCTTCTTCTTACACCTGAAGAATATCAGGTCATGTTCATGCTGCGCAGGGCTATGAGCTCGGGCAGCGTCATGGACGTGACTGAGGAGATAATAGACAACCTTTCGAGCACGAAGTGCAACGCGGATTTCGTCAACTTCATGCTCAAGAAACTTAACTAGACTAGAGATGGCAAAAATAGACTATAGCAAAATCTTCATAAAAGAGGCCTGCCCTACTTCGATCGGCGGACAGGCAGTGATGGAAGGCGTCATGATGCAGGGCCCTGACAGGGTCGCGCTTGCAATGCGCCTGCCTTCGGGTGAGCTATATCTCAAGACGAAGCTCAAGAAGAAACAGTCCCGCGCGGCGAAGATACCTTTCGTCAGAGGCATCGTTTCTTTTGCGAATGCTCTCGTCGGAGGCATGGGCACGCTGATGGAGTCCGCTGAAATACTCGAGACCTACGCTCCTGAGGAATACGCTGAGGAGGAAGGAAAACTCGAGGCATGGATCAATAAAAAGTTCGGCGAAAAGGCCGCGTGGAACTTCCTGATAACGACTGCCCTTCTCTTTGCGATCGCTATCTCGCTCGTTTTCTTTGTTATCCTCCCGACCTGGGTAGTGAATTTCCTGGGCAGGTGGGTGCAGAGCGCGATCGTGCTTAATCTGGTGGAAGGCATACTCAGAATACTGATGTTCGTCGGATACGTTGCGGCGATACGCGGCATGAACGACATCAAGACGCTGTTCCAGTACCACGGAGCAGAGCATAAGTCGATACATTGCTATGAAAACAACAGGGTCCTCTGCCCTGAGAACGCGGAGGAATTCTACACCCTGCATCCGAGGTGCGGCACCAGTTTCCTGGTGTTCGTGCTCATCGTGAGCCTGCTGCTCTTCAGCTTCCTCGGCTGGCCGAATCTGGCGATGAGGATACTCTCGAGGATCCTCCTTATACCGGTGATCGCGTCCATAAGCTATGAGCTCCTGAGATGGGCCGGCAGATCGAACGGCATGGTCGTGCGCATTCTCAGCTGGCCGGGCCTGCAGCTCCAGAGACTGACGACTGCAGAGCCTAACAGGGATCAGCTCGAAGTTGCCCTGCTCTCGCTCAAGGCTGTCCTCGTGGATCCGGGCGTTCCTGAGATCAACGGCTTTGTTGACAAGGACGGCAACCTGGTGAGATCGAAGGCCGAAGAGAAAGAGATCGAGCTTGAGATGGAGAAATGGGCGGCAGATGTTGAAGCCAACACCGAGGCCAACAAGAAGGCTGCGGCTGAAGCGGACGACGAGTCCGGCAGCGCCGGTGAGCGCACTGTCTTCGAAGATCCTGATAACAGCGCGAGCGATGAGGATATCGCCAGCGCGATCGACTTCCTCGACAGCCTTGACACCGACGGATATACCATAGTCGGCAATTATGATGCAAACGGCACGACGCTCGTGAGAGCGATCGCCGACAGAGAGGCGCTCGAGGCAAAAGCCAGGACTCTCGCGCGCAGATACACAAAGGATATCAAGACATACGAGAACGCCCTCAACTGGGGCAGGGCTGCGCTCAGCATGCTGCCGAACGGCAAGAACGAAGCCAGAATGATAATGTCGTACGCGACGGGACTCGGCACAGCCGAGCTCATCACGAGATCCAAGGAGCTCATGCGCGACGACGACTTTGACGAGTTCCAGAAGAGGATCTACATGAGGATCGAAGGTGTTCCGCTCCAGTACATAGTCGGAATGCAGGAGTTCATGGGACTGCCGTTCAGAGTCAACCGTTCGGTGCTCATACCGCGCCTCGACACGGAGATCCTGGTTGAGAACGTGATCGAGACCATCAAAAGGATGGACCGCAGGGACCCGGAGGTGCTCGACCTCTGCACGGGAAGCGGAGCCATCGGTATCAGCATAGCTGCCAAGGTGCCTGACGCGATCGTCACCATGACGGACGTGTCTGAAGAGGCGCTGCACACGGCAATGGGCAACGCGGGACTCAACGGAGTCAACCGCCGCTGCATATTCCTGCTCGGCAACATGTTCGAAGCGGTTCCGGACGACAAACATTACGATGTCATAGTCTGCAATCCGCCGTACATCCCTAGCGACGTGATCGAGACGCTCGATGTGGAGGTCAAGGATCACGAGCCGCGCATGGCGCTCGACGGGGGAAAGGACGGGCTGGATTTCTACAGGATAATAGCGGACAAGGCGGACCTGCATCTCAAGACAGGCGGAGTGCTTGCTCTCGAGATAGGCGCCGAACAGGCGGATGACGTCAGGAAGCTGCTCAGCAAAGCGGGTACTTACGGGGATATCAGCGTGATACGCGATCTCGCACAGCTCGACCGCGTCGTCATCGCTACACGCAAATAAAAAAGGGACTGGAGTGCTTCTGCGTAAAAAAGACAGGGAGAAACTCTGAAATGAATGGTTTTTTAGTTATATTTGCAGTCGCGCTTATCGTAAGCGCGATTGGTTTTAAGAAATACGTCTGGTTCATATCGATAGGCTACGGATTCTCTGTCGCTGCGATCGGAGTCACACTGCTCTGCATCTTCGGCGGACAGGCGGACGCGGGACTCATCACCATCTGCGTGCTGTTCATACTGTACGGCTGCAGACTGGGAGGCTATCTGGCATACAGAGAGATCAAAAGCAGCTCGTACAACAAGAAGATGCAGAACGAGATCAAGGATGGCAAGACCATGCCTCTGATCGCAAAGTGCGGCATATGGATCTCGGCTGCCCTTCTCTACGCATGCGAGACATCACCTGTGCTGTTCAGGCTCGAAAATGGTAATGAGACTGACGGATGGGTGATAATGTGCATCCTCATCATGGCAGCAGGGCTCATCCTCGAAACGGCTGCTGATCTCCAGAAGAACGCCGCCAAGAAAGTGAACCCGAAGCGCTTCGTCGACACCGGCCTCTACAGGATAGTCAGATGCCCTAACTACTTCGGAGAGATGACCTTCTGGACGGGAGTGTTCCTCACGGGGATCCACTCCAACGCAGGCATATGGCAGTGGCTCGCCGCGCTGACCGGCTACATCGGCATCATCTACGTGATGTTCGGAGGAGCGCGCAGACTCGAAATGAGACAGGACAGAACATACAAGGACGATCCCGAGTACTGGGCGTATAAGAACAAAACGCCTATCATGATACCGTTCGTACCGCTCTACAGCGTTGCGAAGTATAAATGGCTGGTCGCTTAGGGAGACTGACTATGACAGAAAAAGAAAGAATGGACGCCGGTCTGCTGTACGATCCGGGAGCCGAAGAGATCCTGTCGGTACAGATGCCGTTCGGAGATAAACTGAGGGAGTTCAACGATCTCCTGCCGTCGCAGTTCGAGGAGATAGAGCGGTACACTAAAGAGCTCTTCGCCGAATGCGGAGAGAACGTGTTCATACAGAGACCGCTGTACGCAAACTGGGGCGGGAGCCATGTGCACATGGGCTCCAACATATACGCGAATTTCAACCTGACGCTCGTCGATGACGGACATATCTACATCGGCGACTGGGTAAAGTTCGGACCGAATGTCACCATCGTGACAGCGGGACACCCGGTACTGCCTGAGCTCAGGGAGGATCCGGCGCTTCAGTTCAACAAGGACGTGCACATCGGAGACTGCGTCTGGATCGGAGCAGGCGTGATAGTGCTCCCGGGCGTGACCATAGGAAAGGGTTCGGTCATTGGCGCGGGAAGCGTAGTAACAAGAGACATACCTGACAATGTCGTCGCGGTCGGCAACCCGTGCAGGGTGATGAGACCTATAGGCGACAGAGACAGAGAGACATTTTTCAGAGACGAGAGAATAGACTGGGAGGAAATCAATGGCTAAGGTAATAATCATAAACGGCAGCCCGAGGGCTGATCAGTGCACGGCTACTGCTCTCGACGAGATGATAAAGACGTTCAATGAAGAGGGCGTCGAAACAGAACTCATCCATGTCGGAAACAAGAGCATCAGAGGATGCGCGGCCTGCGGCTACTGCTCAACGCACGACGGCTGTGTCTTCAAGGACATCGTGAATGAGGTAAACGCAAAGCTCGAGAAGGCGGACGGCCTGGTAGTCGGCAGCCCGGTATATTACAGCTCGCCTAACGGAACGCTCATCTCGTTCCTCGACAGACTGTTCTACAGCGCACAGTACGACATGCACATGAAGGTCGGCGCGGCTGTAGTCAGTGCAAGGCGCGGAGGAACAACCGCATCGTTCGACGTGCTCAACAAGTACTTCAGCATCAGCGGCATGCCTATCGCGACATCGACATACTGGAACCAGGTGCACGGCTTTACGGCAGACGACGTTCGCAAGGACAAAGAGGGTCTGCAGACAATGAGAAATCTCGCGCGCAACATGGCCTTCATGATCAGGGCCATCGGCGATGCGAAGGAAAAATACGGAATGCCGAAGGTGGAGCACGACAGCTTCACAAGCTTCCCGGACGGAAAGTAAAGGAGGAAACGCAAATGTGCCTTTCAACTGTTTATAAAAATGAGATCAGCGACGCTAACATGCTCGCGAAGAACGTGGCCGACATCAAGGTAGACGGTGGCACGATCATTTTCACCGACCTCATGGGCATCCGCTACACATTCAACGGAACGCTCGAGAAGGTCGATCTGATGGACAATTACGTTCTTGTAAAAGACGCATAAAAAGAGAGGGAGAGAGCATGTATTACAACGATTTTAAGGATCTGAAACTGTCGGGCCTCGGCCTCGGCTGTATGAGACTGCCGTGCATCGACGGCGATGACTCCAGACCGGATCCGCAGGCTGTGCAGGAAATGGTCGATTACGCGATGGCTAACGGCATCAACTACTTCGACACTGCATGGGGCTATCATGCGGGCAACAGTGAGAGCGTCGTCGGAGAAGCTCTGTCGAAGTACGACAGAAGCAGCTACTATCTTGCGAGCAAGTTCCCGGGCTATGACCTGTCCAACTTCGGCAAGCACGAGGAGATCTTCCAGAAGCAGCTCGAGAAGTGCAAGACCGACTACTTTGATTTCTACCTTTACCACAACGTATGCGAGCTCAACATCGACAAGTATCTCGATGACAGCACGGGCCTCACGGAGTTCCTTCTCAGGATGAAGGAAGAGGGCAAGATCCGCCACCTCGGTTTCTCGTGCCACGGGAGCCAGGAGACGATGCACCGCTTCATAATGAAGAACTTCAGGCACATCGAATTCTGCCAGATCCAGCTCAACTATCTCGACTTTGAATTCCAGAACGCAAAGGACAAGGTCGAGGAGCTCAACAACATCGGCATCCCTATCTGGGTAATGGAGCCGCTTCGCGGAGGAAAGCTCGCGAAGTCCTGCCTCGGCGGTGAAAAGATGCTCGCGAAGAGCAACCCTGACTACACGCCGGCCAACTGGGCATTCAGTTTCGTTGAGTCGGTACCGGGTGTCACAATGATACTCTCCGGCATGTCGAACTTTGAGCAGCTGAAGCAGAACATCGAGTTCTTCAGTGAAAAGAGAGAGCTCAGCGATGATGACATCGCGATCCTGCTGACTGCGGCGCACTACGATACCACGGGCAAGAACGCCGGCACGGTGCCTTGCACATCCTGCAGATACTGCACCACCAAGTGCCCTATGGAGCTCGACATCCCAAGGATACTCTCGCTGTACAACGAGCACGCATACAGTGAAGGCGGATTCATCGCGCCAATGGCGCTTGCGGCGTTCGACGAAAACAAACTGCCGTCGGCATGCATCGGATGCGGAGCCTGCGCAGCGGTATGTCCGCAGCAGATCGACATTCCGGGCACCATGGCGAAGTTCACGGAACTGCTTAAAAAGGGCGAATAGCAGACGAATAGAAATACAAGAAAAATAAATGCGCTGAAAATAAACTGACCCTCGAAAGCCGTATCAGAGAATATCCGGCATGAGAGGATCAGTTTTTTATTGGCAAAAGATCGGGCCGGGAAGCGACACCTCCTGCAGACAATTCTGCTACTACAACTATTACAGCTAATACAGCTATTGCAACTATTGCAACCTTTCCTGCACTTTTCTGCCTTTTCTTGTCGCGGCGTGTGTCGCAAGGCGAAAAGCGGTACGTGGCACATACAGAGTATTGTCGCGGCGTGTGCCGGAGCGCGGAAATTGGCACATCGCACATACAGAGTATGGCCGCGGCGTGTGCCAAGTGCGATAAAGTGGCACAACGCACATACAGAGTATTGTCGCGACGTGTGCCAAGTGCGATAAATTGGCACAACGCACATACAGAGTATGGTCAGGGCGTGTGCCGGAGCGCGAAAATTGGCACAACGCACATACAGAGTATGGTCGCGGCGTGCCAAAATGCAAAAAAACAATAAGCACTTTATTAATTCTTGCCATTAACCCCGTACAGGGGTTACTATTTTATCAACAGGAAACTGATGAGGGTATTTTAGTGCCTTTATCAGCATTGAGAGGGATTGTTTTTAATAACGAAGAGGAGAGTAATATGAAAGACCTCAAGCATCTTTTGTATTTTGAGAACCTCCTGCAGAATGCAAACAACGAACTGATAGAACAGGCCAAGAAGGACGGCAAGATCTGCGCTGCGTTTACGTGCGAGAATATTCCGGAACCTCTGATGAACCTTGGCAATGCGTTCTCGGTTCGTCTTTTTGCGCCTAATTCCGGCTCACTTGATATCGCTACGTACTACATGACGAGCTTTCTGTGTGAGACGAGCAGGGCGCTGCTGGAGAGAGCCATCGAAGGAGGCTTCAACTTTGCTGACTGCCTGATAGCGGCGGACGGCTGCACAATGATGAACCGCGCTGCCGAGAACATGGAGCTTCTGCACACCATGGACGAGGGCAAGGACAAGTTCTTCTACCAGTTCATGGAGATACCGATGAAGGCGACCGAAAACGGCGTCGCTCTCCTGAAGCTGCAGACGACGAACCACATACTTAAGCCGCTGCATGAGAACTACGGCATCGACATTTCCGAAGAGGCCATGCTCAAGGCTGTCGAGGAGCACAACGAAGTATGCAGGCTCATCCAGGAGATCGGCGAATTCCGCAAAGAGGAAGATCCGCGCATCACGGGATACGAGTTCCACGTGCTCACGCTCGCGACATATCTGGCTCCGAAGTATCTGCTCATCGACAAGCTGAGAGAGACGCTCGAAGAGATAAAGACCAGAGAGCCTGACGGCAAGAAGTGGCGCGCACGCGTGCTGGTCGTCGGTTCGGAGATCGATGACATAGGCATGATCAAGCTGATCGAGGGCTGCGATACTTACGTATGTGCTGACAGATTCTGCTTCGGTTCGCTCCCTGGCAGAGTTCCTATCGAGATCGATCCGGATTCGGAAGACGATGTTCTGACACAGATCTGCCGCCACTACACCATGATGAGCCAGTGCCCGCGTACCATGAACATGGAGAAGGTCTACGGCCGCAAGAAATACGTCGCGGATCTCGCGAAAGAGTTCAAGGCCGACGGCATCATCTACGAGCAGGTCAAGTTCTGCGACCCATGGGCTTACGAGCGCATGCTGGGATCGCACATGCTGAGGGAGGATTACGGATTCCCGGTGCTCTCCGTAGACAGACCGTATAACATCAACGCCGGTGCAGGCCAGATGCGTACCCGTGTACAGGCATTCATTGAAAGCATTGAGATAAAGAAGATACAGGGAGGTGAGAAGTAATGGCATTCAAGACAGTCAAGAAGATCACTAACCCTAAGAAGAAAAAGGGCGACCAGACGCTCGGAAAGCTCTACCCTACAAACGGCAAGACCAAGGTCTTCGTACGCCGTGAGTGGAGAGGCGTAAAGGACACGCTTTACGATTACACGAGATGGCTCTACATCATGTCCATACTCGCAAGATTCATCGCAAAGCCGCGCAACATCAAGGCGATGTTCCGCTACAGATGGATGGCCAACTATCTGGCAGTTCCTTACATGATGGACAAATTCACGCTGGGCCTCAGGGACGAGCCTCTGCGCATCACCCACACAGCCATGAACTTCGTAATCTACGACGTAGCCAAGACGATGGACAACATCTTCAAGGGCGACCGCCGTACCGGAAACAACAAGAAGTTCTCAGATACATGCGTGCTGACAGACGAGAACGCGATGACGGCATTCATGATGGGATTCAAGGATACAACGGCTATCCTCAGAGAGGTGCCGACGATGTTCGTCGCAAACCTCCTCACACAGAATTCGACTACACACTATCTCGACGTAGCTCAGGAATTCGGACTTCCGGGCGATGTCTGCCCGATGCCTGAGGCTGAGGCCGGCATCTCGATCGACGACGACTTCGCCGTTCTCGGATGCTGCGCTGTTCAGGTCAACACCACCTGCGACGGCTCGCTCATGGGCAACGGCGTTATCGCTCACAGACTCGAGCGCGAATACGGCATCCCGACGTTCCAGCTGACTGCTCCGCTCCGCCACAAGGAGGACGACGTTCAGGAGTACGCTGCAAACGACATGAAGGAAGCGGTCAAGTTCATCGAAGAGCATGCTCACGAGAAGTGGGACTGGAAGCACTACTTCGAGAGCGCAGCCAGAGTAAATGACGCCACAAAGCACCGTGCATACTGGCTCGACACCAACGCGACCGACTATCCGCAGTTCGTAGGCTCGGTATTCTCGCTCTACAACGACACCAACTACATGGGCAACTGCGGAAGATCGCCGCTCTTCCCGCCAAAGGACAAGAAAATCAGCAAGCTCGTCGAGCAGGGCTACAAGAGAAAGACGATGATGGCGCCTGAGTACAGGCACAGATGTATCGTATGGGGCGTACAGCCGCAGTACAACATCCACATGCTCTACTGGATGATCCACTGCTGGGGCGTGCTGCCGCTGACAGACATGCTGTCGATGGTCAACACTCTGCCGATCGCAGAAGAGGATACACCTGAAAACAGAGAGAAGGCATGGTACGACATGGCATGGCTCAACGAGAACATGATCATGCGTAACCGTACTCACGGCGGATACAAGGTGCTCGTCGATGAGCTCTGGGAGTTCTGCGAGATCATGAACGCCGACATGGTAATGATGTGGGAGCACATGAGCTGCAAGGCGCTCACCGGACTGCACGGACAGTTCGAGGAGCAGGGCCGCGAGAGAGGCATCCACGTCGTATGGGTCTGCCACGACCTCTGCGATCCGAGAGTCTACACAAGACAGGCTATCCGCGACGAGTTCAGCCAGTACATGCGTACAGTGCTGCGCGAAGAGCCGCTTGACCCGACGATCGAGCATATCCCTGACGAAAACATGTGGTAGGCTTGCTCGTCTTTTCCGCCCACAGCTTCGTCTGCTGCGCGGTTCTGCGGTGCTCACTTACTAATGGTAAGCTCCGCTCCTCGACCGCTTGCATCCTCGCTGTGAACGGAAAATACTTCGCAATCCAAAAGCAAATATGTGGGCATCGCATCTGCGATGCCCTTTTTTCGTATAGAAAGCGAAGCAATTGTCTTGCTGCAACAAGCGGACTCTTGACACTGTTTTCTGCGGGTTTAGAATTAATATGAAATGGAAAGCCGTCTCCTGAAAAAGCGAATACCTTCGGACCCGGACCTGACCAGCGGCTCTATTGTCGACAAGGTCCTTCTTTTTGCCATACCGCTCATGCTGACCAGCATGCTGCAGCAGCTTTTCAATGCTACGGATGTTGCCGTGGTCGGAAAGTTTGCGAGCATGGAAGCGATGGCCGCGGTTGGAAGCAACACGCCGATAGTCTCGCTGCTCGTCAACTTCTTCGTGGGTATATCGGTCGGTGCGAATGTGCTGATCGCCCAAAACATTGGAGCGCGCGAGCCGGAGAAAGCGAAGAGCGCGGTGCGCACCTCCATGGCATTCGCTCTGGCGGCCGGCATTTTTGTTGCTGTGATCGGAAATCTTATTGCGTCTCCGATCATCAACCTCTTAGGAGTGCCGGCCGAAGTAAAGCCATATTCGGTCACCTACCTCAGACTCTATTTCAGCGGTGCGCCTTTCATCATGCTGTACAACTTTGAGGCCGCTATTTTCCGCAGCAACGGCAACACAAGGACGCCGCTCATCTGCCTCTTCATCGGAGGAGTGTTCAACGTGGCGGCGAACCTCTTCTTCGTGCTGGTTCTGGGAATGGACGTGGATGGCGTCGCCATAGCGACCGTTCTTGCGAACGTCATAAGCTCGATGATGCTGCTCTACTATCTGAGAAAAGAGGACAGCGTCATTCACGTAAACATCGCAAAGATCCGCATAAACAAGGACGACCTCTCTACCATCCTCAAGATCGGCATGCCTGCGGGACTGCAGAGCGCGGTATTCTCCATATCCAACATCTGCATACAGTCCGCAATAAACAGCCTGGGAGCCACCTACATGGCGGCGTCCTCCGCGGCGTTCAACATAGAAGTTTTCGCATTCTTCGTGGTAAACGCGTTCACCCAGACGCTTGTGACTTTCATCGGCCAGAACTACGGCGCCGGCAAGTACAAACGATGCAGGGAGGTAGTGCGCAAGACCCTCATGGTGAGCTGGGTATTCACGATGGTGCTTTCAGTGATCCTTCTTCTAATTGCAAGACCGCTGCTCGGCCTGTTCACGAATGAGCCGGAGGTAATCGAGGCGGGCCTGCTCAGGATCAGAGTGCTGCTTTACGCTGAGACGCTCAACGTGCTGATGGACAATCTGTCCGGCGCGATGAGAGGCCTCGGAAAATCACTGGTCCCTGCCCTTACGACGCTGATCTGCGTATGCGGAGTGCGTATAATCTGGGTGTTTACAGGCTTTCAGATCTACCACAGCTGGTTCTCAATAATGATCATCTTCCCGGTGAGCTGGGCCGTAAACGTCACATTCATAATCATCGGCTACATCATTACGCGAAACCGCATGCTCCCGTGCACGACAGAGTGATCCTGTAACCGGAACTACATGCCGCGGATATCCGCAATCACCTTGTTTATCTGCATGGAGTCGATGTGACCGTCCTTGTCACTGTAAATGAAGAAGACATTCACGTTAGGTTTGTATCCATTTTTAATATATCGATTGATCCTGCGTGCAAATTTCTGCTGGTAGTCCGGAAGATCAAGGCGTCCTACATATTCGACATAGATCTCAGTCTTCATGTCGATCGGTGATAGTATGGTAAAGTCCGGATACATAAGCGGTCCGTGATCGTCAAGAGCTAAAGGCAGCTCGTAAATCTGAACGAATCCGGCATCCTTGAACTTTTCATAAAGCAGGAGCTCACTCACGCTCTTGACCTTCACCCTATCCGAGGTCGTTTCTGTCTTGAACTCCGGATAGTTCTCAGGCTGCTGCGCCTGATATTCAAGCTTTTTCGCTTTCCACCTGGCACCTGCGACTTCATACGCTTTTGAAACAGGAGGGATATCGCTTCGTAAGGATTCTCTCAGTGCGGAGTTGACAGAATACTGATCACATGGGAGATATTTGTCTCTAAGTGAGCTTATGAGCTTAATGTTGATATCGGTCCTCCGTATAGCTTCCTTCAAAAAGTGAGCCTCGCAAATCCTCTTTACATCAGGCCTTTCTTTGCTACCTAAATAGGTATATTTTTTTGCTCCCCGCTGCTTGGCATAATAGTAATGCTTTCCGTTCGGACGCTTTGACCTGTACAGACATACATTTTCGAAGCCACGGCAAAGCTCAAGCCTTCGCACATATTCCTCCTTGTCTGATTTAAGAATCTTCAACTCATAATTGAGACGATGCTCAAGTTCGGCATCCATATACACCCTCCTTTTTAAGCAGGTCAGATTTTACATCTCCATTCAGCAACTCAGACTTGCATCTTTATTGATCAACTCAGACTTACACCTCGCTTCAGCAGATTATAGTCTGCAACCATACTCAGCAAGACATAGCCTGCACCTCTTTTTCGGTAGGACAGAGTCTACATCTCTATCGAAAAATGGGCAAACGAGAAATGCACGAAATTCAACAGAAAAAGCACTATTTTTAAAATCGATCTAAAAATACAAAGCAGTACAAAGCCTCTGCGCCAGCAACGCAGAATCCTCCCCTGCATAATCTCAAAAGTCCCTCCATCAACAATGCGGAATCCATCTCGGCAACAATGCAGGAGGCCGCCCACCCACGGTGTATCCGGAATGAATGATTTTTCATGAGAGGAAATGACGGATTTTGAGAAATTCATCGAAAAACTATCAAAATTATGACGGAATAGAAAAGAACTGCTTCAAATTCTACCAACACGTAATCCAAGAGGCTGCAGTGTACCCCAAAAAGTAGAGTGTAAATAGAAATGTGTTACACTATACAAAATGGAGGTACATCATGTCTGCTAAAGATTTTACCTACAGCTTCCGCCTGCAAGTTGTGCAGGAAGCTCTCAAGCCTGAAAACCGTAACAGCATCAGCTATATAGCAGAAAAGTATGG
>JBGULF010000044.1:0-2497 GCA_045115935.1 Anaerovoracaceae bacterium | reverse complement strand
GCCGTCTTCCTCGCCGCCGATGCCGCCGACTTCTGCCTCGATGGACATGCCGTGCTCGTGAGCAAGCTTAACCAGCTCTTTGGTCTTCGCAATGTTCTCCTCGATGGAGAAGTGAGAGCCGTCGAACATGATGCTGGAGAAACCAGCGTCGATGCACTTCAGGCAGCCTTCGTATGAGCCGTGGTCAAGGTGAAGGGCTACGGGAACAGTGATGCCCTGGGAATCGATCACGTCGTTGACCATATCAACAACAGTCTTGTAGCCTGCCATGTACTTTCCAGCGCCTTCAGAGCACTGTACGATAACGGGAGCATTGCACTCCTGAGCAGCCTTCAGAACAGACTTCGTCCACTCAAGGTTATTGAGGTTGAACGCACCAATTGCATAGTGGCCAGCTCTTGCAGCAGCAGTCATTTCTTTTGCAGATACTAACATTTTAATTTCCTCCTTGATGATAATACCTAATTGTCTGCCCGGCGCCGTACGCACCGGGCAGATTGTACTCATTTATTATACTGGACGAGGGGGCAAAAGAAAAGAATGCCCTCACTACTTTGACAAAAAATCTACAAAATGACTGTTAATCAAAGAGTATCCATGTATTTAACGTAACCGGGAGCATCAGCGGGAGCAACAATCTTGTTCTCGTGATTGATGGTGACATACTTGTCAACAACCTGGTTCTCGAGGTATACGTTCTCACCGATCTTGGTGTAAGCAGCAACATAGCAGCCCTTAATGACGGAGCCCTTGCCGATCTCAACACCACGAGCGATTACGGAATCAATGACAGTGCCGTGAATCTCGCAGCCGTTGGAGATGAGGGAGTTCTTGACCTCTGCTTCATCATAGTACTGGCTGGGGCAGGAATCGTTGGTTCTTGTATAGATCGGCCAGTCAGGTGTGAAGAGCTCAGCGGCCTTAGCAGGATCGAGAAGCTGCTTGTTGGCATCATAGTAGCTCTTCAGGCTGGTGATCGGTCCAAAGTAACCGAAGTGCTCCACTGCACGAACATCCAGATCACCGATCTTAGCGTTGATGACGTCGGACAGATTGAACATGGAGGAGATTGCTCTTGCCTCGTTGATCAGCTTGATCAGCAGTTCTTTCTTCATGACGAAGGACTCCATGGAGATAGCACGAACGTCCTCATCACCGTGATTGCGGCGGATCGCATTGACCTTGCCGTCAGCGATATCGAAGATGTGGCAGGTCTCATAGCCGCTCTTCGCATGATGAACGGTGTGATACAGAGCTGTGATGTCAGCGCCGGAAGCAGCGTGGCCCTGAAGAAGAGCATCATAATCCTGCTTGAATACCATGCAGCTGGGAGCGATCACAACGTATTCCTGAGACTGTCTCTTGATATACTCAAGGTTCTCGTACATAGCCTGGATGTTGGTGTTGTAGATCGCGTTTACTTTCTGCTCAGAGGGAAGAAGAAGCTGGATTCTTCCGCGCTTGGAATTGATGTTGTAGTGACGGCCTGTTCCGATGTGAGCGACCAAGGAACGAGCCTTGCTGGCAATATAAACCTGCTGGTTGATAATGCCGCTGTTGCTCAGGTTGGAAATAGGGAAGTCAATAACACGATATCTTCCCAGGAAGGAGAAGCTGCCGATAGGACGGTAATCCTGAAGACCGTCTACCTTGTGCTCCGCGGATGATGTGATAATACCAAAAGCTTTAGCCATTATTGTGCACCCCCTTAAATATCGCTGGCCTGCAGCGTGATGTTCTCGCTATCTGCGCTGCCAACCACCGCGCCAGCACCGATCTTGACATCGTCTGCGACCAGTGCACGGGTAACCACTGCGCCATCGCCGACACTTACGCCGGGCATAAGAACAGAATCAATAATCTGTGCACCCTTGCCTACTGTAGCGCCGGTGAAGATTACGGAATTCTTAACAGTTCCGTCAATGCTCGTACCCTGTGTGATATAAGCACGGTCAATCGAAGCGTCGGGTCCGATATATGCGGGAAGAGCGACAGCGTCCTCGGTGTAGATCTTCCATGTGGGATCGTCGAGGTTGAGATCGCAATTCTCGTCGAGAAGGTCCATGTTGGCTTCCCACAGAGAATCGATGGTTCCGACATCCTTCCAATATCCTTCGAACTTGAAAGCAACCAGCTTCTCGCCATTGTTCATCAGAGTAGGGATGATGGTCTTGCCGAAGTCGTGTGCGGAATCGGGATCAGCCATATCCTTAACAAGGATCTCACGCAGCTTCTTCCAATCGAAGATATAAATACCCATGGAAGCGAGTGTGCTGCGGGGATGTGCAGGCTTCTCTTCGAAGTCGATGATCTTGTCGTTCTCGTCAGTGATCATGATACCGAAACGGGATGCTTCCTTCAAGGAGACAGGCATAACTGCGATGGTAGCTGCTGCGCCCTGTGCCTTGTGGAAGTCGAGCATCTTGTCGTAGTTCATCTTGTAGATGTGGTCACCGGAAAGAACCAGAAGATATTCCGGATTATAAGTATCAATGAA
>JBGULF010000043.1:0-3398 GCA_045115935.1 Anaerovoracaceae bacterium | reverse complement strand
CGCTTTCTGGCAGATTTCAATTGCATCGTCATTGATCACGCACTTCTGCGTCTTCTGACATGCAAAACATCCGCGGCAGAAATTGATGGTCTTATCGCGAAGTGAAACAATTTCCACCTCGTGACCGGACTCCTTAGCACCTTCCGCAAAAGCCTTGCATAATGCTTCTGAATTGCTGTTTTTTCTGGGGCTGCTCGAGATGATCAGTACTTTTTTCATTATGTCTCTCCTTTCGGTTGTTTGGTTTATTGTATCACTTTTATTGTAACCGGAGGGTTATCACGTCTTTGCGTATTCAGCGCAAAATACTCGGAATGAGCAGAAGCCTGGAAATGCTAGTATTTGATTAAGGAAAAGTAAATGCGGTTCCAGCCCGCCCATTATAAAACGTGGAGGAAGAAAATGACGATTGATGAGGCTATCAAAGAAATTCAGGGAAAATCCGTAGGGCTCACAGGCCGCGCAACAGTCAAACACGCACAGGAACTGCTTGAAGAAGGGGAGAAAGTCTTTGCCGCTGCGACAGCGAATATCCAGTCTCACCATGGCAAATACCCCGGAATAATCGTTTTCACAGACCAAAGAATGCTTGCAGTCGGCGGACTGCCCGGCATTAAGCGGTCGATCTCATTGCCCCTCAAGGGATTGATGTCCTGCAAAAGCAGGAAATCCCCACTCTCTTACACTGTCTCCGTTACAACAAGCACAGATGGATTCAGCGCAATGCTGTCCGCGCAGGCAGGTGAGAAATTTGCTCCTTACATTTCAGCATTGGAGAAGGCAGTCAGTAAGCGATATAAGTGATGTCCACGCGGACGAATACGAGCGGCCGTTTTTTTCAAGCCGTTTCGATAATCGACGCGGTGATAATATCTCTCATTCATTAAACGAGCTCACAGGGTAACCCTGTGAGCTCATCTTTTTCTACCGTCGCTATTAAAAGCAAGGATATGGGTCCGGAAGGGCGACTTTCAGCACTTGTGCGCGGAGCCCTGAAGGATCTCATATCCGAGGTATTATTCGTGAACGAAGGGCTTCCGATTACTTCTGCAGTGTGATAGTGACGTCTCCCCCACTGAGAAGGTCCTGCATTTCCTTCTGGGTCAGGTCAATGTGGCCAAGTCTGGTATAGGACCAGGAATTCGAGCCGTAGAAAACCACGATCTGATCTCCGGAGTAGAGAACGATATCGCCATAGTTTGTGGTGGTCTGCTTATCGTTCCTCACAATACTCTGTCCGAGCGCGCCTACCTGCTCGAATCCTCCGTACATAGACATCTGGATCGTAATAGGGCTCAGCTCCTTCAGCGCCTCGACAGACGCATTTTCTTCCCATGTCACGGGAACCTCTGTTTCACCGATCAATAACCTCATTGTGTCCTCCATTTCGTTGTCTTCCTCTTCAGCAGTGTTATTCTCTTCGGACACAGCAGTAATATCCGTCATCGCTTCTGCCGCTGCCGCCGTTACTTCAGACACTGTAATAGCTTCTGGCGCCATTACTGTCTCTTCAGCCTCTACAACGCTCTCCACTTGCGTCGAAGCCGCCTGAACCTCTGCTGCCGGAGCACCATGTGACGCGCACCCTGTCAGCACCAAGATCAGAATTGCCAATGCTGTGTTAATTGCTTTCATCGAACTTCACTCCTATCAGATTCTTTCGAATTATAATTCAATACGACGATCTTTACTTCAGATTTTCCTCGAAGAACTTCTGAATCTTGGCAAAAGGAATGATGTCCTTGCGGTCGTAGAGGTCGGTGTGCACTGCGCCGGGAATGATCATCAGCTCTTTGTTGTCGCCTTTCAAAAGCTTGAAGGTGTCGCGACTCATGTAGCAGGAGTGCGCCTTGTCGCCGTGGATCATCAGCACCGCACTGTCGATCTCGCCGGCGTAGGTGAACAGGCGCATGTTCATCAGGGACGTTCCTGTGGAAGCCGCCCAGCCGTCGTTGGAGTTGAGGGAACGAGCGTGATAGCCGCGCTCCGTCTTGTAGTAATCGTAATAGTCCTTCACGAAGAAAGGCGCGTCCTCCGGCAACGGGTCGACCACGCCGCCTGCTCTCACGTAGCTGCCGTTTCTGTAGTCCTCGGTTCTCTGCGCATTGATGGATTCACGGGCTGCTTTGCGCGCTTCCTTGCTGTCTGCGGAGTCAAAATATCCATTTCCCGCAACGCGAGACATATCGTACATGGTGGATGTCACGGTAGCTTTGACTCTGGTGTCGATGCAGGCTGTCTGCAGAGCCATGCCGCCCCAGCCGCAAATTCCGATGATTCCGATGCGCTCCGGATCGGCCAGATCGCAGCAGGACAGAAAATCGACTGCCGCCTGGAAATCTTCCACATCGATATCGGGAGAATGCATCGCGCGGGGGAAGCCGCCCGACTCACCGGTGAAGGAAGGATCAAACGCAATTGCGAGGAAGCCGCGCTCGGCCATCTCCTGTGCGTAGAGACCAGAGGACTGTTCTTTGCAGGCGCCAAAAGGTCCGCATACTGCGATTGCGGGGAGCTTGCCCTCAGCATTCTTCGGAACATACATGTCTGCTGCAAGGGTGATGCCGAAGTGGTTCACAAAGGTCACCTTGCTGTGGTCTACTTTGTCGCTCTTGGGGAATGTTTTGTCCCATTCCTGTACCAGGTTAAGCTGTTCTGTTTTCATCATACTGATTACCGCCTTTCTTTGGTCGATTTGATTTCTTTCTCTGTCTGCCTGATGAGGTAATCCAGGCAGTCTACTTTTCGCTGGCTCTGATGGAGTTGTTCCATCAGGCCGCATCGGATCACTTTCATCTCGTGGATCGCATCCGTCAATCTGCCCGCCTGTACCAACTGATTCACAAAGGCGGCGGACTGATCGCTGCATCCGACGTCTATGAGATTGCTCTTCACTTTGCTTTCGTGTATCACAGTCGGTGTCTCCTCTCAGTTTTCCTTTTCGCCTTTATTATACTGTCGTTTCGGGCATACCACTAATAGTTATATCGAATATCGTGTTATTCCGTTTCGGAATAATACTTGTGGCGTGATCATAGGGTCGCCCTAATGGATTTCCCCGGCAGAAACGTATATATAGTTGAAATGCATGTAGGAAGGTGCATTGTGACATACCTGAAAGGAGTGTAAAAAAATGGATAAGAAAGTGAAGATCATCGCGTTCATTGCGCTTCTCGCCTATGTAATCTCACCGCTTGACGTTGCACCCGGTCCTGTGGATGACATGATCATGTGTCTTCTATACGCAGTTATGAACTACAAGAGCATCTCCAAAGATGCAGAGAAGGTGATTGAGGACATTTAGCTTCACAGTCAACTTACCCATGACTAAAGTCACGGGCTTGTGCCTGCCCTGCGGTCAGACAGCGTCATACGACGCCTTCCGCATTAGGCTGTTT
>JBGULF010000042.1:0-2322 GCA_045115935.1 Anaerovoracaceae bacterium | reverse complement strand
TATGACTCCAGCTACTTACTACAATGCCTGGATAGATAAACCAGCGGTTTCTATGATTTAGACTCTACCAAATGGGGTACACCTCAGATCCCGCTTTGGAGTCTGTTTTGCCGGAAGGATGAACCTTTGATTTCGTTACTAGAATCCTGAAAAAGAGAGTCAATAACGAATTTTTTGGTGCTTCTGCATCGAAATATCTTAGTGAAACACGAACCGTCCTTATGCATAACCGTGAATAGCCGGAGCGGAACTATAATGCAGAGGAAATACAATGCTGAGCAATTGCAGTATAGGGTAGCTGCAATTCAGGGCAAAACAATTTGTGACAGGTACAATTTTCCGGTGGCTATTGCAGCTGCAAGTCTGTACAATTGTCTGTAGGTTTATTTTGTGATGCAGGCAGCGTTGATGATGCATTCTGAGTGTGCAGGGGAATTGGCGAAAGCCGGAGAAGGATAATGGGAAAAAGGGTTGGAAAAAGGGCTGATGATAATATACAACTCGCGACAGCGGCTGCTCTTTTTTCAAATTTAATATTCGGCCTGAGCTTTATGGCTTCGCGGATCGCACTCGAGCACACCTCGTCTGCAATCATGCTCAGCCTGAGGTTTGCTGCAAGCGTTCTGATCATGCTTCTGCTTGCCCTGACCGGAATAATAAAGATGGACTTCAGAGAAAAAAACATCAGGAGCCTTCTTTTACTGGGGCTGTTCCAGCCGATCATATATTTCATCGGAGAAGCCAACGGAATAAGACTTACTAATTCGTCGTTTGCGGGCATCATGATCTCGCTGATCCCGGTGGTGACGGCAATCGGATCCGGGATCTTTCTGCATGAAAAACCGCCAAAAAGCGCATATTTATGGATACTTTGCTCGGTCGCAGGCGTGGCTGTAATATCGATGTCACAGGCCGGAGGAGCCGTGCAGCCTGCAGGAATACTGTTCCTTGTGCTTGCTGTAGTCGCCGGAGCAGGATTTACTCTCTGCAGCCGGTCCATGGCAGATGAATTCACGGCGTTCGAGAGGACTTTCGTGATGATGGTAATGGGATTCGTCTTCTTCTCAATCGCAGCAGCGATTCAGGAAGGCCGCGACTTTGTTCCGCTCCTGCTGGGAGCCGTCTCGGACAAGTTTGTGCTGCTTCCGGTCCTTTATCTGTCGCTCCTGTCATCTGTAGTGGCTTTCGGAATGCTGAATTACTCGGTGACATACCTTGACGCCGCAAAGGTGACGGTCTTTTCCAATATAATTCCTGTGGTATCACTTGTGGCAGGAGTTCTCGTGCTCGGCGAGCCGTTCTCTGCAGCCTACCTGTTAGGCGTAGTCCTTATACTGCTGGGCGTATACAAAGTGAATGCGACGAGCGAGCCGGATTCCTTATGAAAAAATGAAGACGGGCTTTAAAGCTCCGGCGGGCCCGGCGGAGCTTATAAAGCCCGTCTTTTTTTGCGCAAAAAAACTCCGGATCGCTCCGGAGTTTTATTTTGTCTGATTCGATTATTCGAATACGAAACGCAGATGCGGGTCTCTTGCCGCCTTTGTGTCGTCGAGTCTCAGAACCGGTGTGGTCTGAGGAGCATTCTGTACAGTCTCAGGCGCATTGAAGATGCGGTCGAATATCTCGCGGAATGCTGTTATAGCCTCGTCGAGTGTCTCCTTCGTCTCCGTCTCTGTAGGCTCGATCATGAGGGCCTCGTGTACGATCAGAGGGAAGTAGATTGTAGGCGGATGGATGCCGTAGTCGAGGAGTGCCTTGGCTACGTCCAGAGCCGAAACGTGAGTCTTTCTGTAGATCGGATCGAGGCCGATTACGAACTCGTGCATGCAGGTAGTATCGAATGCTACAGGATAGATGTCCTTCAGCTTCTCCTGCATGTAGTTTGCGTTCAGTACGGCGTTCTGAGCAAGAGTGTACACTTCCTTGCCGATCGTCAGCAGGTATGTGTAAGCCTTGACCATTACGAGGAAGTTGCCGTAGAAGCCTGTCATGTTGCCGATGGACTTCTCAGCTCTCTCGTAGTTCTCGCCGTCCTTGCATACCAGACCAGGTGCGAATGGAGCAAGGAAGTCCTTGTATGCGCAAGGGCCGCTTCCCGGACCGCCGCCGCCGTGAGGTGTCGAGAATGTCTTGTGCAGGTTCATGTGGATTACGTCGAATCCGATGTCTGCAGGACGTACGATTCCGATTACAGCGTTGAGGTTAGCGCCGTCATAGTAGCAGAGTCCGCCTGCTTCATGGACGAGTCTTGTGATCTCCATGATGTTAGGGTCGAAGAGACCAACTGTGTTAGGGTTGGTCAGCATCAGACCTGCAGTCTTA
>JBGULF010000041.1:0-9263 GCA_045115935.1 Anaerovoracaceae bacterium | reverse complement strand
ATCGAGGAGGACTTCAGGCATGAAGTAGCAAGTGTAGCCGAGGCACAGATTGCCGTCTTCTTTGCCCTTGCGCACGAGCTCGTTGTTGGCTTCCTGCAGCAGGTCCTCAAAGTAGATCAGATGCTTTAAGTCACGCATTGTGTGTCACCTTACCTCTCCCTCTCAGTAATAAAAACTGTCATAGAAAACTGCCTCTCCGCACCGCATCAGCGCGCGAAAGCGCACCCGCTACAAGTGCGGAACAGACTTTTTCTACAATAATATTGTTGACTTTATTTTACGGCGTTTGTTATAAATGTGTCAACGAGAAGGAAACGCGGAAACTGCTATTAGTGTCCGCGTTTTTGTATTTTTTTTATACAAGAAATACAGGCATAAAAATAACCCCCATATGGGGTTGTAAAGCCTTTAAAAGCACTACATATTTGGTTACAATAAACGGGTAAGAAACAGGAAAAACACGCACAAGGAGGCATCAGAATGTGCACAGAAAACAGCAATAAAAACATGACCGCGGACCACGAACATGAGGTCCACGAACACGATCACGAGCATACTCATTCGCACGATCACTGCGGACACAGCCACACGCATACACACGCCGACGGCACCACTCATACGCATGCTCATACACACTCGCATGCTGCGGCATCCTCGCCTGAGGAAGCTCTCGCTCTCCTCAACTACATGCTCGATCACAACAGGCACCACGCCGAGGAGCTGCACGATCTCGCGCACTGCTTTGATGACGTGGCAGGCGATCTGATCCACGACGCAGTCGACAAGCTTGGCGAGAGCAACGACCTCATCGAGCAGGCACTTTCGCTTATAAAGAACGCATAACGCACCGAAGGCGAACAGCGCTCGCCGCATCAGACATTATCAGACACTAAAAAATTCTACATGAACCGCCGGGATCATGGCGTCCATGTAGAATTTTTTCATTGTGCATAAGCGGTTTTCATGAACCGCTTTCTTTTTTTGATTCTTTTTACCGGATACCGCTTATGAGCGTGCTGAGGTCGTCTGCGGACAGGCCGTAGTCTGTGTCTCCGCCAAGTCCGTACGCTGTGATGGAGTAGCATGTGTCTTCGACCTGCCAGATCGTCTTTGTCGCTTCGCCTTCACGGTTTCCGAAGCAAGTGACTTCGAGTCCATCGATGCTCTGCGTCCAAGTGTTTGCGTACTCATTGTAGTCGCCCGAGATATCGCCGTCTTCGGCAACTGACGCATTGCCCTTGCGGACGGTCATCTCGACTGCCGGGTATTCAACGACTGCCTCTGCAAGGCCTTCCATGTTTCTGGCCTCGCTCAGCTTTACCTCGCCGAGGCTGATCTCTGCGCCTTCAGGGATCGAGAATCCGTCGAGGCCTGCGCCTTCTGCGGCAACTTCAAGTGAGTCCGCAGTGCTCCAAGGATTAGCTATGCCGGATTCCTCTTCGCCCGGGATCATGCCGGTGTACTCAAAGACCATGTCGTCTGCCACATGCTCCTGATCTTCCTGCCAGGTGAGTGTCTTGACACCATCATTCTTGAAGGTCATGAATCCGTGTCCTCCGGTGAACGCCTCCTCCTGGGATTCGATGTCACCGTTTTCATCATAAACGTAGTCGGTCCTTACGCAGTCGTGATACTCGAACTGAAGTGTTTCCGGATCGAATGTTCCCGACATGCTCCAGATGCTGCTTTCAGATACGCTGCTGCCCCAGTTGACCAGAGCATTCATGCTGCCGTCCTCGTCGTTTACTCCGATATATATGCTTGCTCTGTCGCATACATAGTTGCCTGCGTATTCTGCGGCCGGATTCTGCTCTTCAGACGATTCATTCGCCTTGCTTCCGCACGCAGTGAGGCCGAGAGACATCACCATGAGCAGCGCCATCATAAGCGAAAGAAGTTTTACTGATTTTTTCATTTTACTTTCCCTTTCTGCCAAACGCTTTCAGGAGTTGCAAGTTCTTTCGGCATCTGCGATCAGCCGATTATATGGATGTCGCCGATGAACGGAAGCGGTTCAGTGCTTCCCTGGTAAGCGCTTACCGCACCCATGATATCCAGCACGAAGCCGGCGATGTTTACCACTCCGGCTACCAGTGCGCCGAGAATCGGTATTACCGCGAACACTCCGCCAATCAGGCCCGCAAGATCGATCACCAGAGCCTGGTTCAGATGGTGTCTGATGAACGGGTCGTTCTTGTCGCCCATGAGATATGCGGCGAGGAAGCCGATCCATGTGATGTAAGCGACAGCCGCTATAAGATTTCTGTTTCTGTTCATTTTTTATCTCCTTCCCGTATGGGATTTCAGTACCCTTTTTTGTTTTCAGCGCAGGAACGGTTTCCTGCAGAGGATTATTATAGACCATTTCCACGCGGAATTGTGATTTGTTGATGAATATTAAATAAGTAAAACATCATGAGCCGGAGCTCCCTGTCAGCGCGGTTATTGCTTCTTCATCGAATTGAGTGGGGGAAATACGAACAAGTTCGTGCCTCACAGCTCCTATCGCCGGGTGAATAACGAGCTGCTCTTAATTGAGTCTTCCGTTAGCAGGTCAGCGGGCGAGCTCCCTGCATAATTATTCTCGTTTTCAGGGATTATTGTATAAATATTCTAATGATCGGGGCCTTTTCTCCTGATGAAATCATCACAGATAAAAACCGGCCGCTCCGGAATGAGCTCTGGGGCAGAAATCGATCGTGAGGTTCGTTACTGTCATTCGGTTTTTAATGTAAAGGGACGAACTTTTTCGTACTTCAGGGAAATAATAACTGATTGGCGTACGAACCTTCTGCTCTTTATTCTTATACATTTGAGCTGACAAGTGATGCAGCGTGCCCGGGGTTTTGACGTTGCAGCGTTCCCGTGGTTTTGGCGATGCAGCGTGCTTCGTTTTTCGCCGATTCTAGGGATTCGGTTTATATGAAAAAGACCAGGCTCATGCGCAAAGCTGAACCTGGTCTTTTATTTGCTGCCTATATCTGTTTCGTATCTTTATTATTGGTTCCGGTATCCGTAACTAGATGATTGGGATCTTGATCTTCAGGTCTGAGGTCGGATATGCGGAGCAGGCGTGGAACCAGCCGAGCTCCTTGTCCATTGCTCTTCTGCCGTCGTTGAGAGGCGATACGAAGATTTCCCCCTCGAGGAGCTGCGTGCGGCAGTATCCGCACTCGCCGCCTCTGCAGTGAGTGTCGATAGGGATAGCCGCCCTTTCGAGAGCGACTGCCACCGGTTCGTCCGCAGCTGCGTCGATGACATCCTCATGGATGCCGCGCACAACGGTGATTTTGTAGCTCTTGCCGACCTGGTCCGTCGGGAATCCCGGGATCATCTGTACAGCCGGCTGAGCAGTCGCGTCGTGTCTGAACCTCTTCATAGGAACGCCCATTTCCTTCATGATCTTATCAATAAAGAAGAACATGACCGGAGGTCCGCAGAAGAAGTACGAAGCGCCTTCAGGCGAATACTTTCTAATGATCTCCTCAGTGACGAAGCCCTTCTCGCCGTCCCAGTCGTCATCATCGCTCATCACGTGGACGAGATGGATCTTATCAGGCGCCGCGTCGGCAGCCGCCTGCAGCTCCTCGCCGCAAACGATGTCCGTGTGCTTTACGGAACCGTAGATGACCGTCAGGTCGATGTCGAGCCTGCCGTGCGCGATCTCCTTCGCCATCGAAGCGAACGGGGTGATGCCCGATCCGCCGGCGATGCCGACTACGTGACCGGAGTCACGGAGCGGCTCGTAGTGGAACTGTCCGAACGGGAGGGCAGCTGTGATCTCAGTGCCGACCTTTACGTTCTCGAGGAACCAGTCCGGAACGAGGTAGTGAACGTTGTGTCTTATCGTCACTTCGAAGTAAGGCTCAGGAAATCTTGCCTCGTAAGGAGCCGAAGAGATCGAGTACGCGCGTGTGAGCACGCTGTCGCCTACTGTCAGATAGAAGTTGACGTACTGGCCGCTCTGGAAAACCGGCACGTGTCCGTTCACAGGCGAGAATCTGTACGTAGTGGAAGTAGGTGACGCCTTGCGGATCTCAGTGACCGTAAACTGCTGCTTGCCCGGGTGGAGCAGGTCGGCGAGCTCACGGATAGGGTCCTTAGGATCAGGAAGAGGCGAGCCCTTTGCGATCAGTTCTTTGCGCATTTTGGTGACGCGGGAGGCGCCGCCGACATCTTTAAGGAATCCTTTTACTTTCATGTGGCTGCCTCCTTTCTATGCCTTCTTCGAGCCGCCCACGGAGGCAGCCTTCTTCTTTGCAACGTCGTCTATTACAGCCTTGGCGGCGGCGCGGCCGTTCGTAACGGCCGGACCCATGCCGTTTCCGCTGATGGCATGGGCTCCCGCGAATTCGAGACCATCGATGAAGTGGTCGTCCTCTTTCATCTGGAGCCTTGCAACAGCGTGGTCATCGATGCTGTGGGAATATCCGTAAATGCTGCCCTTCCATGCGCCTACATAGTGGGCGACGGTGACAGGTGTGGACACTTCGATCTCCACGATATGGTCGCGGATGTTGATCCCGCTGACCCTCTCGTACTCGGTGATCATGTCGAGCGCCATTTTGCGCTTAAAATCGTAGTAGTCCTCTTCCTTAAGGTCGAGGAAGCCCTGCACCAGCGGCAGGTTCGTGATCGAGAACTGGCACATTCCTTCAGGCGTAGCGCCCGGGTTCGCCAGATCGAGGCAGATCGACGTCAGGTACTTGTATGGTCCCAGCGTCTTGCCCTGTTCCCAGATCTTATCGGTATCCATGGTCTCGCCCGCTGAGAATATGTTGTAATCCTTGATTCCGAGGTTCTCCGGCGTGTCATCGAGCACCATCATTACCGACGCGGTCGTGACAGAAAGCCTGCGGCCGTTCACCATCTTGATGGCTCCGGCAGGCACCTCCGACAGCGGTTCTATCATCTGTGTGTACACCTTGTTCGGGTATGCAGCCGAGATGACGTAATCGCAGCTGATCTCATCGCCGCGCCTTGTGCGCACTCCCGTTACCTTGCCGTCCTTCACCAGGATCTTCTCGACTTCCTGGCAGAACTCTATCTGTGCGCCGTTCTCTTCAGCCTTGGCCTGGAGCTTCATGCTCATCTCGTGCGAATACTTCTTAGGCACATAGCTGCCGCCGCGGAAGTAATCCGCCATAAGGAACGCGTAGATGGTGAAAGGCAGGGTGCTCATAGGGTTACCGACGTAGATCCAGTACGGCGTCAGGATGTCCACGATATCCTGCGGGAATCCGAACGTGTCGATGACTTCGGTCGCCGTGTAGCCCGCGGTCTTTACGAACTCAGGATGCTTCATCAGCATCGCAGGCTTGCTCATCGGTGTGACCGAGAGGATGTTCATCGAATCATAAACGGTGTTGCACAGGTTCATGAGCTCGAGCACCTTAGGGCCCCAGCCGGGATACTGCGCGTCGATCTCGTTCGCCATTCTCTCGAAGCCTGCATGCAGCGTGATGTCGATGCCCCTGGCCGGCTCGACGAATCTGTACGCTTCAGGCACCTTGAGCCAGTCGATGTCGACTCCGCACTCGTCAAAGAACGTGCCGACCTTGAGCCTGTCCTCTTTGGAACCTATGCTCATCATTTCATGGAGTGTAGCCTCTATCTCGATGCCGTTGCGGACATAGCTCGTGGCCAGGCCGCCCGGGAGATTGTGCTTCTCCAGGATAAGGATGTCGTTTATGCCTTTCTGCTGTAACTGCAGGGCGGCGGAGAGCCCGGCGAGCGCGCCTCCGATGATCACGACATCATAGTGATCTTTGTAAAACTTCATTGCTCCCTCCCGAAGAGAATACCTCTCTTTTACATTACCGGAATCATTATATAAAGGGTTTTTATAATACTCAATATTAGGCTTGATATTTGGTAAACAATCACTTATAATCTGCGCGGAAACCGACAAATATGGTTTAGTTTCCGCTTTTAAGTAGTAGATAATCAGAATTATCAGGAGGTTTTTAATATGTTATTTCAGCTTTACAGCAATCACGCAATGATGCAGATCATTGGCTGGGTGCTGGTATTCTGCGGACTGATCCTCATGAACGAGGTCGGCAGAAGGACCAAGACCGGCGGTATGATCATCTTCGTGATCATACCGGCTATACTCACGGTCTACTTCATCCTCGCTCACGTTGGAATGTTCGGCGGACCGGAGAACCCTACAGTCGCATTCATGGACGGCTGGTTCCACTACTTCAAGCTCTATGCTGCTGACATCGGCTGCGTAGGTTTCATGATGATCAAGTACGAATGGGGACTTGGCAAGAAAGCATGGTTCAAATGGTGGCCTTGGTTCATCGTAGCTGCCAACATCATGATCGCAAACGTTTCCGACATGGAGTCCGCACTCGCTGCATTCTCCATCACAGGCGACTTCAGCGGCGCATGGTGGGCATCGAACGAGGGCGTATTCATCTACGGCGGATGGTGGAACCTTCTCAACGCTCTTGCAGGAATGATCAACATCTTCTGCATGACAGGATGCGTTCACCTGCTCACATCGAAGGACAAGAACATGTCCGACATGCTCTGGCCTGACATGACCATCTGGTTCATCGTTGCTTACGACATCTGGAACTTCGAGTACACTTACCTCAACCTGCCTACACATTCGTGGTACTGCGGCGTTGCACTTCTGCTCGCTCCTACATTCGCGAATGCTCTGTGGAACAAGGGCGCATGGATCCAGAACCGCGCAAACACACTTGCGATCTGGTGTATGTGGGCACAGGTGGTTCCTGCATTCCAGCTCTCCAGCAGATTCGCTGCTGCTCTTCCGTCAGTTTACGGCGGAGCTACAGAGCTCGGTATCACTACAATGGATCTTTATGAAAAGGCGATCACACTGTACAATGCAGGCGCAGGCAAGACTGCACAGGCAGGACAGATCATCGCTGACATGGGCATCACAGCTAACCCGACAGCACAGGGTGTTGTCGCAATGCTCTCGATCGCTGCTAACGTCATCTGCATCGCAGTGATCATCAAGCGCTCCATCGCAATGGGCAAGAACCCATATTCAAACGATGTATGGGCCGGAACAAAGGATTACGAAGAAGCAATGGCAAGAGCCAGAGCGTAATACTCAGAGGCACGCTGAAACAAACGCCGGGGATCATTCCCCGGCGTTTTATTTTCCCTTCAGAGACGAGTTAACAATTTGCACAAAATGCTGTAATTCAGCCATTTACAGCATTTTTTTATAGAGGCACCTGCGCGATTGTTTTATAATCATAACAAGCCTATTTCAAAACGAGTGATATAAAAGGGAGCCCAATTATGCAGAGCATATACAGAAAGTTTTCATCCTTTGAAGAGCTTGTAAACGACTTTCTGACACGTGACGGCATTGCGATACGCTGCGGGGACATGGATGGCACGACCTACGAGGTCTCCTACAGTGATTTCGCCGAAATGATCATCTCGGAGTCCTTCCATGTGAGGGCAGAATGCAGCACTGTAGAAGTCGTCAGATACGAGCAGACCGTAGACTCTCTTGTAGACATCTTCGCCCACGTGATCGCCGGCTGCGATGTAATAATCGCTGATCCGCGTGTTCCGGAGGGCTTTAACGAGTTTGCTTATCAGGTTGCCGAAACGGCCAGACGCGTCCGCGAAACGCAGCGCGACGAATTCGGCCGCATAAAGGCCAGGGGCATCGACGGAGAAGGAGAGCTCCTCTTCTTTACATCAGGCACCACGAGCAGCTCCAAGATCGTAAGACTCACATCCAAATCGCTGTGCACCAGCGCATGGAGCGGCCAGTGCATGCTCGCATGCGGCAAGGGCGACCTGATACTTTCCAACCTGTCCCTGTCACACGCATACGGATTTGTGTGCTCCATGCTGTGGGGACTTGCTTACGGCGCAACGGTAGCGCTCGGCAGAGACGTGCTCCGCTTCACCGGAGACGCTATGTTCTTCAAGCCTACCATCATCCCTGCTGTTCCTTCGCAGATCGCCGACATGCTCCAGAAAGATGCTCTGAACCCAGGCCTCAAAACAGTTCTCATCGGAGGAGCGCCATGCCCTCAGCATGTAGTTGACGCTCTTAGAGAGAAGGGTATACAGGTCTATCTCGGGTATGGCCTTACAGAAACTTCCAGCGGCATCGCGATCACGCAGGACCTCGACGAGCCCGACGCAATGTATCCGTGCCCTGGCGCAGACATCCGCATCGAAAGTGACGGCGAGATCTCCGTTGCGACACCTTGCATGATGCTGGGCTATCTGGGCAGAGAGCCTATGTTTGAGGACGGACGCTTCTTCACCGGTGACATCGGCTGGTTTGACGAAAAGGGAAGGCTCCATCTGAGAGGCCGCAAGAACGATGTGCTGGTACTTTCCGACGGAGACAAGATCTTCTGTCCTGAATATGAGGAAGCTCTTGAACAGGTGAGCGGACTGCCTGACCTGGGCGTCATCCTGAAGGACGGAGAAGCCGTGCTGGTTGTGGGAACGTCCCCGAAAAATTCAGCCATTGCAGCGGATATAAAGAAAAAGCTGGTCAGGGAAGTCGACAGATTCAACAAGAGCATCCCGCATTCATGCCAGATCAGCGACATCATCATGACGACCGAGGCACTTCCTCGCACAGTCACAGGAAAGTTAAAAAGACACGAGCTTCACGAGATGTTTAAATAAGATCTCATGAACGAACCCGCGGGTAGCAAAACTCTGAATTCAGCAAATCAAAAATGGACCCGGCTCCGGCCGATGGTCCGTTTTTTTTATGCCGCATTTGACTATTGCCTCCCTTTTCTAAATCTTACCTCGTCCGCTGCCTTCTTTTTCTAAAACCAATCTCGTTTGGGGCCGTCTTTTCCTAAAACCAACCTCGTCGGCTGATCCTTTTTCCTAAACTTCACCCCGACCACAACTCCATTTTCCCGAATCTGCCCTTATCCTTTGGTTGAATTTATTATAATTTCTTCATTTCCGTCAATTTGTTGATAGATTTAGCCAAAATATATCTTTTTTCCGTCACAAGTACAGGCTCCGCCAGGTTTTTTCCGGCCGTTTTTCATTTTTATACAGCTATTTCGTTATTTATTCGGTAAATATTTCAAGTAATCCGCACCAGATCGGAGCTTTTCGTGGGATTTTACTGTTCCGTAAAGCATTCACCGCCTGTTTTGCCGCCTTTGATCAGCAAATCCAGCAGCCTGAGGTGTACCCCATTTGGTAGAGTCTAAATCATAGAAACCGCTGGTTTATCTATCCAGGCATTGTAGTAAGTAGCTGGAGTCATA
>JBGULF010000040.1:0-36907 GCA_045115935.1 Anaerovoracaceae bacterium | reverse complement strand
CCATACTTTTCTGCTATATAGCTGATGCTGTTACGGTTTTCAGGCTTGAGAGCTTCCTGCACAACTTGCAGGCGGAAGCTGTAGGTATAATCTTTAGCAGACATGATGTACCTCCATTTTGTATAGTGTAACACATTTCTATTTACACTCTACTTTTTGGGGTACACTGCAAAGCGCATATTGCGCAATGTAAAAGCGCGGTTTACGCAGTGAAAGCGCATATTGCGTAATGTAAACTTGTTTCGCGCAATAAAAAAGGAGTTGCGACAGCACTCTTTTTATTACCGAACAGCTTAGATTTGATGCAGGACGCGAAAGCGCCCATCCGAGCGCGCGGAACGTACTTGGCGTACGTGAGCACGTGAGGATGGGCGCTGACAAAGTCTTGCGCAAATATAAGCTGTTCGTGTTTTACAGTCTTGCTGCCTCCATGATAGCTTCTGCGAACGATGGATGCGGATGGATGATGTTTGCTACTTCTTCGAGCATCATGCCGCGGCCGATCGCTACTGCCAGCTCGCCGATAAGGTCGGAAGCTCTTCCGCAGAGCAGGTGAGCGCCGATGATCTTGTGGTCGTCAGCTCTTGCAACCAGCTTTACGAATCCTCTGTCGAGTCCGGCGATGATGGTCTTGCCGTTTGCGGACATCGGGTACTTCTTTGTGATGACTTCGATGCCTTCTGCCTTTGCCTCGTCAGCAGTCAGTCCGACTACTGCGATCTCAGGATCTGTGTAGATGCAGCTTGGAACTGTTCCCATGTTGATCGTAGCCTGGCAGCCGTTGATCATTGCTACTGCGTTGCGGCCTTCTGCCGATGCTGTGTGAGCCAGCTGGATCCCGCCGATGCAGTCGCCGATCGCGTATACGCCCTTTACAGGAGTCTCGTAGTTCTCGTCTACCTTGATGAAGCCCTTGCCGTCCTGGAGGTCAGGATACTCTGCGAGCAGCTCGTCACTGAACACACCCGCTGTGTTAGGTCTTCTGCCTACGCACATCAGAACCTTGTCTGCCTTGACCTGGATCTCTTCGCCCTTCTTGTTCTTGAGAGTGACTATCAGCTTGTCGCCGTCCTTCTCGATCTTCTGGACAGGGGATGCAACGTGTACGTCAACGCCCTTCTTCTCGAGGGTCATCTTGATGCTGCGGCCGATCTCCTTGTCGATGATAGGGAGAAGTCTGTCCATTCCCTCGATGACTGTAACGTGATCGCCGAGGTCAGCATAGATAGTAGCGAACTCGATTCCAATGACTCCGCCGCCGATGATGACGAATTCAGGGATCTCTTCTGCGCCCATGTCGAGCAGCTCTGTGCTGTCAACGACTCCCGGCAGATCGTAGCCAGGGATAGGAGGCATGAATGGTTTCGAGCCTGTAGCTACCATGATGTTTTCAGCGGTGTACTCCTCGCCGTTTATAACAACGCGATGCGGAGCAACTACCTTTGCCTCGCCCTCGAGCAGGTCGATTTTCTTCTTCTTGATGAGTCCGGCAATACCGTTTCTGAGTGTGTCGAGCACCTCATCCTTGCGCTCTCCGATCCTTGCACGGTTAGCACGCAGGCCGTCGCATTCAACACCGACTTCAGCTCCGTGCGCTGCATCTCTGTAGACGTCCGACGAATGCATGAGAGCCTTTGTAGGGATGCATCCTCTGTTGAGGCATGTTCCGCCAATGCGGTCCTTCTCTGCGATCGCAACTTTCATTCCGAGTTCCGCAGCATAGAAAGCAGCCTCATAGCCGCCCGGGCCTGCTCCGATGATAAGGAGATCATAATTGAATTCGCTCATTTCGAAATTCCTTTCTGTAGTTATATTTAATTTATTAAATTGACTTAGCCATAAGCCCCAATATCTCATGTGCTGTTGCAGATGTGCCTTCGGGCAGCCGGGCGCTCAGGCCCTGAATGTCTCCGGCATCGTATCTGCAGTCTTTGATGAGATCTTCGATCGTATCGAACACCTCTGTCTCGAGCGCGTCCGAATAAATGCGGCAGTTTCTGATGTACTCGCCCTTCATCTCGAGCTGGATCTCAACTCCGCCCCATTCGAATCTGTGCTCTATCTCTTTTGTGAACGGTATCCTGGTGCCGAGCCGCCACTCCTCGGACGCGTATTTATCAAGCAGTGTCTGCGGGATCTCCGGAAGGTCCTCCGTCTCAGCCTCGCAGCCGTACTCTCTCGACGCCGCCCTGACCATGGCATCCTGCATGGCGAGTATGAGTTCTTTTGTGTCTGCCTCTCCCAGAGCTCCGTCCACGTGCTCTCTGAGATTCGTAACTCTCGACCTTACGGACTCCACGCCTTTCGACTTCAGCTTGGCTGCCGATACGTTCAGGTATTTCGACAGGTCGTCTCCCTTCACGTCCATCATGATGGTCCCGTGATGGTAGTTGAAGCCTCCCGACGAAAAGTACGCGTGGCCTGAGAACTTTTTGCCGGCGACCGTGAGGTCGTTTCTTCCGGTCTTTACTGCGTTGATCCCGAGCAGCCTGCACGCGAGGAGTATCACGTCGGTCTGCCTTGCTATGTCGAACAGGCCGTCCTTTGCGATGAACGTGAAGTTGAGGTTGCCCAGGTCGTGATAGACCGCGCCTCCGCCCGACATCCTGCGTGCGAGATAAATGCCGTCGCGCTTTATCGCTTCAACATTGCACTCGCGCCACGGGTTCTGGTTTTTGCCGATGACCACCGTGTGCGCGTTCTGCCAGAGGAACAGCGTCATTACGCCGTCTTCTGCATTCATCGTAAGATACTCTTCTGCCGCAAGGTTTACGTAAGGATCCGTACAGTCGGTTCTGATGACTTTAAGTCTGCTCATCGTTTTCACCGCTTTCACTCTCTAGTCCCGCATTTTCAGCGGCGTCCTCCGTCGACTCGAGATCCTCCTGGATCTCTTCATAGACTTCTTCCTCCTCTTCGGAGATGTCTGCGTTTATGTCGCCTTCAGGAGTGCTCAGGGTAGACGGATCGATAGGCTCAGGACGAGGCTTGTCGGTCCTGTAGAAAGTCCCGTAAACAGAATCGCTGCGTCTGATGTTGCCGTTTTTATCGACTATTATTTCACCCATCCAGTCGGTCCTCATGACGCCGTGTCTGTAGTCCCATTCAATGATTTTGTCCTCGTATATCGAGTCCTCGTCATCATAATTGTAGCCGTATCTTTCAGCATAGTCTCTGTCATAGTGCGAGTAAGCCAGATAGGTGAGGGTGATGTTATCGCCTTCAATGATTATGTCTTCATAATCGCGCTCAATGGCATATCTGCCCTGCATCTCCTTGCGCATCTCCTCAACGGAGCTGAAGGTGGTCCTCTCAACCTGCACTACTACAAACTTGATCACGAAACCGGTCACAACACACAAAAGAACAGCTGCCAGCACTATAAGCAGCCTGCGGTTCCTTTGCCTTATGCTCCATTCCTTCGCCCATGCGGCGGCATCTCTTCTGTCCTGATCCATATCCAAATTTTACCAACAATCACTTTCTATCTCAACTGTCTGCATGATACAAAGGCCGGCACTCCGTGTGTCGGCCTTCATTCAGATCAGTGTAATGATCCTGTATTACTTCATCAGCATTCCGAGGATGTTAACAACGTCCTTAGCGTCAACTCCGTCAAGGAGTCCGCCAACTACTTTCATCATATCGCCGGAGCTGCTCTTTGCTGTCTCCTTCTTTGCTGTCTGACCCATCTTGGACATCAGGATTGGTGCGAGGATAGCCATGATCTTGAGGATGGTCTTGGTGTCAAGTCCGCTCTTCTTCTTGGCCTTTGCAGCAACTTCCTCTTCCTGTGCTCCGAGAAGGTGTTTTACGATCTTTGCGCCGTCAACTACGTCGGCATCCTTAACAGCCTTCTTGAGATCTTGTGTATCCTGTTTGCTGTGGTCATTCAGCGCCTGGAGGAATCCGTACTTTGTATCATCGCTCTTCATCTGGCTCTGCATTCCCTGAAGAAGCAATGGCATAACATACTTGATTGCAGTCTCTGCACTCTTATCGTCAACGCCGAGCATTCCGCTTACCTGCTCAAGAGCTCCGCTCGTAAGCATCATCTTCATAATGGTTTCCATATCCATGGTTTATATCCTCCTTGCCGTCCGGCAAACACAAGAAATATAGTCATATTCGTGTTTAAATTGTAAACACTTTTTGCGATGTTTTCAATGGTTTTCAGGCCCGTTACTTCACCGCTACGTCGCACTCGCGCTCCATTATCTTAGCGAACGATCTGATGCAGGTGTGGACTATTCCGGTGCAGTAAGTCTTGCGCTCAGGGTCCGTAAATGAGTAGTCTGCGATCAGCTCAGGGCAGATGCTGCTTACGTATTCCTTTGCAACATCGTCGTTGAGTTCTCTTACGAGGTCGATGCACTTTCTGAATGCCGGGTCGCCCTTGACCGTTCTGCCGAACACCTTACCGAGGCACATCGTAGCTCCTGCTACAGCTCCGCAGACGTTGCCGCCGTCGCCGAATCCGTAAGGGAATCCTGTTGAAAGAGCGATCGCTTCTTCGCCAATGCCCAGTTCATAGTGCCTGTTGAGCACCTCAAGCACCGACTCCGAGCACATGAAACCAGTTGTGAAATTCTCAGTCGCATCGCTGAGCATCTTTTCCATGCATACTTCCTTGACCATAACATACCCTCCATCTATTGTTTTCTTCTTTTGCGCCTTGCCTTTTCAGCGTTCCTGCGCTTCAGTGTTTTTGGCTTCATCACGCTGTACCCGAAGGTGCCGAACTCCTCAGGCGAAAGCTTATAATACTTTCCGTGGCTGAATGCCACAAGATCCATGGCGCCGAAGTCATAGGCGCCTTTTTCGTCCACATACTTTTCATCTATGTGAACGGCTGTTATCTCTGCCATGAACATGTCATGCGTAGGCATTCTCACTATATCTTTTACCTTGCACTCTATGTTTACCGGTGACTCTGCGATAAGCGGCGCTGATACCGTATCCGCCTTTTCGGCAGTCAGACCCTGCGAGCTGAATTTGTCAACATCGCGGCCCGAGCGCACTCCGCAGAAGTCCATCGCCTTTGCAAGTTTCGACGGAACCAGGTTGATCACGAACTCACCGCTCTTTTCGATGATATCGTGAGAGTAGCGCTTTGGCTGCACGGAGATGTATGTCATAGGAGGATCCGAATTGATTATGCCCGTCCAGGCGATAGTTATGATGTTTGGTTCCTCCATGCTTCCGCAGCTGACCATTACCGACGGAACAGGCGCAAGGAGCGGTCCCGGTTTCGAACTTATCTTCATTATTTTATTACCTCCTTGCGGCGGCTATTGCCCGCCATTCTCCGTCTGCTAGCACTTCTATTATATCAAAGCCCGCATCCTCTATGGCTTTTTTTACGACTTCTTCCTTTATATCTAGTATTCCGGATGTGATGTACAGCCCGCCCGGCCTGAGCTGAGCCGCCGCGGCAGGGGAGAGCATCACCACCAGATCGGCCATGAGGTTCGCGACGATGATATCCGGCTCATAGTCGATGCCTTCCATCAGATTGCCGCGCATTATGCTGATCCTTCCCCCAAGTCCGTTCTTTGCGATGTTCTCATTCGCAACGCGTACCGCCTCATCGTCTATGTCGATGCCGAGGGCCTCATCCGCGCCGAGCAGGACCGCCGCCATCGCGAGTATACCCGTGCCGGTGCCGACGTCGAGGACCTTTATAGGATAGCGCGACGGATCGTATGCTCTTTCAGAACCGTCTCCGAGATCCTTTTCGAGGGCTTTTATGCACATCGACGTCGTCTCATGAAGGCCGCTGCCGAACGCCATGCCCGGATCCATCTCGATAACGAGCTCGCCATCAGCCGCCTCGTAGTCCTCCCAGCCCGGCTTTACGATTATGCGCTCGCCGACCTTCGTCGGTCTGAAGTGCTCCTGCCATTTGTAGAGCCACTCGCTGTCGTCGCCTGTAGCCGCTGTCTCATAAGCTACGTCCGTTCCCGGATCCGCCTTCAGAGAATCGAGCAAAGCTTTCGCCTCGTCCAGCTTCTGCTGCCCCTCTTCATCATCCTCAAAGTAGAGCGTGATAGTTATCGCGTCAGCTCCGGCCTCTGCTTCCTCGGCTGCACGCGCGATCTCTTCGTTTATATAATCGTACTTGTACAGCTCGCGATGCTCTGCGATGTCGACCGCGTCCATCGGATCGTCGATCTGCATGGAATCAAAGCCCGCCTCCAAAAGCGCAGCCTGGACCGGCTCCGCCTCATCGCGTTTTGCCGTTATTATTAATTCTGTATACTTCATACTTCGCTCACTCCTATGCGTGTCAGGTACCGTTTTAATTGTACAACAAACAACAAGCTGCATAGTATATTTCGGAGTGTTTGGCTGTTATTTGGCAATTTATGCGGATTTTTGCCCTTGAAAACATTGCCATTTGATTGCATAATCTGGCTATGAGATAAAAGGTGGTGAGCACTTATGATGAGCATCAGACAGTTAAAAGAGCGTAAGGAAAAACTTGGTTACACTAACGAAATGATCGCAGAGAAGAGCGGTGTGCCGCTTAGCACAGTACAGAAAGTGTTCTGCGGTGCCACAAAGCATCCAAGATATGATACCCTGCTTGCGCTGACAAAAGCCCTTTCAGAATATAACTATGAGCTGGCGACCTATATCGTGCAGGAAGAAGCGGCAGAGTATTCGGTCGAATATGAAAGGCAGTTCCAGGCGGATACCAACTCCCGCTGGCCAAAGCAGGGTCATTACACGGTGCAGGATATCCGTGCACTTCCTGATGAAATCAGAGTCGAGCTGATAGACGGTGTGATCTATGACATGACAGCACCAAAACTAAAGCATCAGAGGATACTGCTTCAACTGGCTATGGAATTCGACAGATGCACAAAGGAGTGTGGCGCAGATTGCATTGTTACTGTTGCTCCGCGCGATGTCAGACTGTTTGATGATGACAGGCACATGGAGCAGCCGGACATTCTGATCACTTGCGATAAGTCCAAAGATCTTGAAGATTACTATGACGGTGCTCCGGAGCTGATAGCGGAAATACTGTCTCCGTCTACCAGACGGAAAGATTTCCTGGTCAAGACACGTTACTACGAAATGGCAGGCGTAAGGGAGTACTGGATCGTAGATCCTGCAAAAGAAAAGGTTCTTGTATTCTTCTTCGAAGAAGATAAGCTTCCTGTCACTTACAGCTTTGAAGATGAGATCCCTGTCCGCATTTCCGGCGGAAAATGTGTAATCGATTTTAAAAAAATCGCTGATTCTCTTTAGGGATCCGGGGCAATCAGACATAAGCTGAAAACAGACCATAAAAAGGGAGCAGGCACGCGCCTGCTCCCTTATGCTATCCCCCGGATTATCCGAGTGTGATCTTCATGAATTTCTTTTTGCCCTTCTGGAGGATGAGCTCGCCGTCCTTGAAGTCTGCTTCTGTGACCGCGTATTTCTTGTCCTTGATCTGCTCGCCGTTGACTCTTGCGCCGCCGCCCTGGATGGTTCTGTAAGCTTCAGATGTCGATGGCTCGAGTCCTGCTTCCTTCAGGAGTGCTGCGAGTCCCATTCCATCGCCTGCAAAGAGGGAAGCATCGAATGCCTTCGTAGGCATGTCATCGGAAACTCCGCCGCCTGCGAATACTGCGCGGCTTGCTTCGAGAGCCTTCTGAGCCTTCTCTTCTCCGTGTACCAGCTTGGTAACTTCGTATGCGAGGATCTCCTTTGCCTTGTTGATCTCAGCACCCTCGAGAGCCGAGAGTCTGTTGACCTCTTCCATAGGAAGGAAGGTCAGCATGCGGAGACATGTGTTGACGTCTGCATCGTCAACGTTTCTCCAGTACTGGAAGAAGTCGTAAACCGGAGTCTTTCTCTCGTCGAGCCAAAGAGCTCCGCCTACAGTCTTACCCATCTTCTGTCCGTCGCTCTTGAGGAGCAGCGATACTGTCAGTCCGAATACTTCGTCGCCGCACAGCTTTCTTGTGAGGTCAACGCCGCCGATGATGTTGGACCACTGGTCGTTTCCGCCCAGCTGTGCCATCAGGCCGAAATCTCTGTGCATTACGTAGAAATCATAGCTCTGAAGGAGCATGTATGAGAACTCGAAGAATGTGAGTCCTGTATCCCTTTCCATACGGGTCTTGAAGCAGTCAGCACGCAGCATGGTGTTTACGTTGAACTGCGAACCGATATATCTTGCAAACTCTGTGAACTTGCAAGGTCTGATCCACTCGGCATTGTTTACGCTGACAGCCTTGCCAGGGATAGGCTCTCTGTTCTGATGCCCCGGATGGTATACGCCTTCGTTGCCCTCGTACTTCCACTCATCGTCAAAGTCGATGTACTTGTCGAAGAGCTTCTTGAACTGTCTGCAGTTCTCATCGATCGTATCGATGGTCATTACCTGACGCATGTCAGCCTTTCCCGACGGATCGCCGATCTCGCCTGTACCGCCGCCCAGCAGGAATACCGGTGTATGACCGTACTTCTGCATGTACATCATGGTGATCATCGGAATGAAGTGTCCGATGTGCAGGCAGTCTGCTGTCGGGTCGAATCCGATGTAGAATTTGATCTTCTCTTTTCCGAGCAATTCTCTGAACTTCTCCGGATTCGTGCACTGTGCAACAAGTCCTCTCTCTACGAGAACATCGTATACGTTTGTGTGCTTGCTTACATTATCAGGGATAAGTGAACTCATCTTATTTCTCCTTATGTAGATATCTTTCTTGATTTCCGCTGTGCAGAAGTGCTGCGCAGACGTAAAAAATATACCACTCCTGTCTTACTCTGTCAAACCATTAAGAATACACGCCTTCAGCCTCTTTTGCTAAAGGTACAGGTAGCTGATTATCATGATCCATACCGGTAATGTGATGACAGACAGCAGGGTGCTGACCGCAACTGCTTCAGCCATGAGCTGATAGTTTTTGTTTTCCTGGGCAGCTACAGCCACGCCTATCACCGCTGAAGGGAAGCACATCCCGAGCAGTACGGTGAGCTTGACTACCGGGTCGACCGGCATAGGTGTGAGTATCAGCAGCGCCAGCAACGGCATCATTACCAGTTTTATCGCTGCTGTAATAAGAAGGTCCTTATCTGACAGCAGTCTCTTAAAGTCTGTTCCTCCAAGCTGAACTCCAACCAGTATCATAGACAGAGGTATAGTTGTATCTCCAAGAGGTCCAACTATGTCCATTAAGTATTCCGGCAGATGGAGGCCGGCAAAGAGCATTGCGACAGCGATGACTGTAGCAGCGGAAGTGGGATTTACCAGAGGTCTCAGCATCCCGCACAAGCTCCTCGATGACTTTTTGCCTTCCCTGTGATGCAGCTGTGGAAGGCTCAGAACAAACAGATACGTATTATTAATAATTGTCTGTATGGCCAGATAGTAGAAAACCAGTTCCCCGAACACCGCGCTTGCTATCGGAAGACCCATGAACCCCGAATTGCAGCCGGTCATCGCAGAGGCCAGAACATTCCTGTCCTGCTGATCCTTCCGCGGAAACATCCTGTCGGATATGAACGTCGTTACGGCTGCAGTAACAATATATATCAGGGCACTCAGGGCCAGCACGAGGATCGTGTTTCTGTACATGCTGCCATTGATGTCCTGACTTGTTATGGAACTTATCATAAGGCACGGCACGGTTATCCCCATGATAAGACTGATAAAGTGCTTCACGGATTCCCCCGGAAGCACCTTAAGCCTGTTGGCGATAAAGCCGACTCCGATATAAATGAAAACTACGAGAACTTTGCTGAAAATCAGTAGCATGGTTTAGCCAAACGTCCCTTTAAATCTGTTATCTGGTGAAATACGGCGCGTATTTTGCCGCGAGTTTTACTGATTCTATCATGCTGACCGCGCTTGCGATGCCTTTGCCCGCGATGTCGAATGCCGTTCCGTGGTCTACTGAAGTGCGCAGGATAGGCATGCTGTTTGTGATCGCTATGGTGCGGTCAAAGTCCAGCGTCTTTGCTGCGATGTGACCCTGATCGTGATACAGCGACAGGACGGAGTTGTACCTTCCGGTCGCCGCCAGATGGAACACCGAGTCGGCAGAGACAGGACCTTCCACATTATATCCTCTTGCCTTGAGTTCTTCTACAGCAGGAGCTATCTCGTTGACTTCCTCCCAGCCGAAAAGCCCGTGCTCACCCGAGTGAGGATTGAGTCCTGCTACGGCCATTGTGCCTTCCGTGACTCCGAGCCTTGCGAGAGCTTCCGTGCATCTTTCAACATAGTCGATGATGCGCTCCTTTGTGATCATGTCGACCATATTGCGCAGCGACACGTGTCTTGTAAGGAAGAATATCCTCATGCCGTTTGTCTCGAACATCGTCAGCGGGTCATTGGTATCTGTAAGCGCCGCGAAGATCTCGGTGTGTCCGATGAAATCGACTCCGGCGGCGCGTATGGCTTCCTTATTTATTGGCGCTGTCGAGATCGCATCTGCCTTGCCGTCCAGAGTGAGCTGAATGCCTTTCTCGATATATTCGTATGCAGCCCTGCCGCACATCGCGCTTACCTTGCCGTATTCGAACTCATCCATGTTTATGTTGTCGAGATCGATCAGGTTGAGCACACCTTCGGAGTAGTCCCCGTCAGCCGGGTCAGAGACACAGTTGACCTTCATATCCGTTCCCACTGTTTTTATGGTCTGTCTGACGACTCCGGCGTCACCGATAACTATGCAGTTTGCCTTTTCGAATACTTCCGGATCTGCGACAGTCTTCACTGCGATCTCCGGACCGATGCCCGCGGGATCTCCGAGGGTAACTGCGATAAGTGGTTTTTTCATTAGTTTGCCTCCTATCAAAAAACTGTTGGCTCAAACGGCCAGCAGTCTTTTGTCATTTGCCGAAGAACGAGGTCCCTTTAGAACCAGATGTCTTCGATCTCGTTTATTCTGCGTAAGTGCTTGCCTGCCTCGAAGTCTGTGGTCATCCATGTATCGATGATGTCGAAGGCGAGCTCCTGGCTGATCATGCGTGCGCCCATGCATACAACGTTTGCGTTGTTGTGGCGTCTGCACATCTCTGCCATCTCTACGGATGTGCAGAGTGCGGCTCTGATGCCGGGCACTTTGTTGCATGCGATGCTGATGCCGATTCCCGAGCCGCACACGGCGATGCCGCGCTCGGCCTCGCCGGACGCCACAGTGCGTCCTACCGCGTGTCCGTACTTCGGATAGTCTACTGACTCAGGTGAGCCACAGCCGACATCGATCACCTCATGGCCTTCACCGATGAGCTTTTCCTTGATTGCTTCCTTCAGCTCATATGCTGCGTGGTCACTTCCAACTACGATCTTCATGATTGTCTCCTTTACTTTGTTCCGAAGATTCTGTCGCCCGCGTCGCCCAGTCCAGGTACGATGTAAGCGTTCTCATTCAGGTGGTCATCCTTTGCAGCGATAAAGATATCTACATCAGGATGCTTCGATGTGAGTGCCTCGATTCCTTCAGGAGCAGCAATGAGGAACATCAGAGCGATATCCTTTGCGCCTTTTGCCTTTACGAAGTCAACGGCAGCGATAGCACTTCCGCCTGTAGCAAGCATCGGATCTACGATGATGATCTTTCTCTGGTCGATGTCTTCAGGAAGCTTGCAGTAGTACTCTACAGGCTCGTGTGTCTCAGGGTCTCTGTAAAGACCAACGTGTCCGACTCTTGCGCTCGGGATTATCTCCAGCATTCCGTCAACGAAGCCGAGTCCTGCTCTGAGGATAGGCACGATGGCAAGCTTCTTGCCTGCCAGGATAGGAACTCTTGCAGGGCAGATCGGAGTCTCGATCTCTACCTCTTTTGTAGGGAGATCTCTGGTGATCTCGTATGTCATAAGCATAGCGACCTCACGTGCCAGATCCCTGAATTCCTTGCTCGCTGTGTTCTTGTCTCTCATCAGTGAAACCTTGTGCTGAATAAGAGGGTGATCGAAAATCATTACTTTACCCATTGCTTACCTCCTGAATGTGTAATTTAATTGCGATTTTTATAAATGTGTTTAGAAAACTGTCCCGTTTTCCCTTGATTAACTTATTTGACTACGTCGTAACCGGCGCTTTTCAGCATGCGGTTCATGACGCTGAAGCCGAAGCCTCTTTCCTCGAGCGTACGGATGAGCACGAGGTCATAGCCCTGTCTGTCGAGCTCGCGGAGCTCCGCGAAGAGCTTGTGCGCGGCCTTTCCCGGGTCATTTCCGTAGTCCAGTACGGCTACTTTCTCGTTTCTCTCCCTGGCCTCGAGCCCGAGCTTCAGTGCCTTGTCGCGGAACTCGTTATCGTCTCCATCTATGAGCCTCACCGTCGCTTTCGGCGAATAGTGTATGTACTTCATCCCCGGCGACTTAGGCTTGAATCCCGTGTCGGCGACTCCGTCCTCAGGATCCGCAACAGCTGCAGGTTTTTCGAGCAGAGAGCTGTCATACAGCACGGCTCTCTTGAGTACGCTTTCAAGCTTCTCTTTGGTTACCGCTCCCGGTCTCAGGATGTACGGCTTGTCCCCGGTCAGATCCACTACGGTCGACTCGATGCCCACGTCGCACTGCTCGCCCATGATGACTGCATCGATGCGCCCGTCCATGTCCTCAAGCACATCATCTGCGGTGGTAGGACTTGGCCTGCCCGAGAGGTTCGCGCTCGGAGCAGCGATCGGTCTGCCCGTAAGTTTTATCAGTCGCCTGGCTGTCGGATTCGACGGCATACGGATGGCAACAGTGTCCAGCCCTCCGGTGGTCACATCAGGCACGATGTCCGCCTTCCTGAATATGAGGGTCAGCGGTCCCGGCCACAGATTGATCATGAGCTTCGACGCTTCATCGCTCAGGCCTCTGATGCCGCCGTCGATGAGCTCGTAAAGGTCCGTGGCATTGGCTATGTGGACTATCATCGGATTGTCGGAAGGGCGGCCTTTCGCTCTGTATACAGAAGCGACGGCCTCTGCATCGAGAGCATTAGCTCCGAGCCCGTAGACCGTCTCTGTCGGAAAAGCAACAAGCCCGCCGGATCTGATGATCTCTCCGGCACGCTTAAGGTCGCTTTCTCTTGTTGATAATCTTAATGTTTCCACTTAACCGAAATCCTTCATCTTGGCAGCCTGATCTGCCGTAATAAGTCCGTCGACTGCCTCGTCGATATCTCCGTCGAGGAACTGGTCGAGCTTGTAAAGTGTAAGGTTGATGCGGTGATCCGTCATGCGTCCCTGAGGGAAGTTGTATGTGCGGATACGCTCGGAGCGGTCGCCCGAACCGACCTGGCTTCTTCTGTCTGCCGAGATCTTGTCGTTCTGCTCCTGCACCATCTTATCGTAAAGTCTGGCCTTGAGTACTCTCATGGCCTTCTCTCTGTTCTGGATCTGCGACTTCTCGTCCTGGCATGTTACGACGATACCTGTAGGCAGGTGCGTCATGCGGACTGCGGAGTCGGTAGTGTTTACGCACTGGCCGCCGTTTCCGGATGCTCTGTAAACATCGACCTTTACGTCGTTAGGGTTGATCTCTACCTCGACGTCGTCGACTTCCGGAAGCACTGCAACTGTGGCTGCCGAAGTGTGGATACGGCCCGATGATTCTGTCTCAGGAACTCTCTGTACTCTGTGTACGCCCGACTCGAACTTGAGTCTCGAGTAAGCGCCGCGTCCCTTGATCATTACAACGGCTTCCTTGATGCCGCCGATACCCGTATCGCTGATCTCGATGATCTCTGCCTTCCAGTGACGGCGCTCAGCGTATCTGAGATACATTCTCAGGAGGTCGTTGCCGAAGAGGGCAGCTTCTTCTCCGCCCGTGCCGGCTCTGATCTCAAGGATTACGTTCTTGTCATCGTTAGGGTCCTTAGGCAGGAGCAGGATCTTCAGCTCCTCCTGGGCCTTTTCCATTTTCTCCTCGAGCTCCTTGGCCTCTTCCTTGGCCATCTCGCGCATCTCTTCGTCGTCCTCAAGATCGATGAGTTCCCTGGCGTCAGCCAGATCGCTCTGCATCTTGCGGTAGCTCTCGTAAGCTCTTACGATCGGCTCGATCTCGGCCATCTCTTTCATATATTTCTGCCATGTCTTCTGGTCGGCTATGACAGCAGGATCAGCCACCTTCTCGGCGAGCTCATTATATTTTTCTGTAATAAAGTCTAATTTGTCAAACATGTAAATTCCTCTTTTCTGTACGCAAAACATATAACGGATGATGATCGTGATCCGCTATCGTCCTTCAAGTATTCTGCGTCCAGTTCTGTCGGTCATAATTTTCTCCTTTTTCATCTAAACCAATTTATTATATCAAAAATACTTAATTAATACATCTACTTCTGTGATCATCAGCTTATCAGGGACAAACGAAAAGGACTGCGCCCTGCAAAGCAGGATGCAGCCCTTGCTGGTTCTGAAGATTTTTACCGGATGCGTTTAAGTGGCACGGTCTATTTCCACTTGACTGAGAAGTAGCCGTTTCCGCTCTTGTAGCTCTGGACCTTGATCTTGTAAGTACCCTTTACAAGCCTGTTGTTCTTGCCTAAGGTATAGAGCTTGATTGTGGTCGTTGCGGTCTCCGGATAAATGGTCTTGGTTCCTATTGTTCCCTTCCTGTCATACAGGGTGACCTTGATGCCGCCATTATTGCCGCCGCCGTTTATCGCGGTATTAATAACGATGGACACCTTCTGCAGCTTTGGATTATAGAATTTGTAATAGTGGTATTTCTTGTCATTAGCGACTATAAGGCCCTTCTTGTAAACCTTTTTCTTCATGCTGGCAGCAGTACTCTTCTTCAGGCCGTACTTGCTCTCAGAAACCTTATAGAATCTTGCCCTGTAAGCGATCACAGGTGCATTTGACTTCACTTTGAAAGTATATGTTCCCTTCTTGACTCCGATCGTTCTGCGGATGTTGCTGCTAGATACGTATTCATAGTCACCGAATCCGCTGGTCTTCATATATACAGAATATCCGTCTTCGCCTTCCAGATCCAGTTTGAGCTTTCCCTTGGTAGGTACTGAGATCTTGAATGTCGATGTCGTCGTAGTATTTCCGTGTCCCGCTACATAATGATACTTGCTGAAAGAACCTGATGGAGCTTTGAACGAGCTGACTGTATACGGAACGTAGAGCGGTACAAAGTAAATGTTCGTTGAGCCTGATGGCGAGTACAGGCTGAATCTGACAGTATATGTACCGGCCTGGCTTACTGCATACTCCTTGACCTTGGTTCCGTCATCTGCTGTCGAGGTTCTCAGGGACATTACTCCTGATCCGGTCAGGCTGTCATAAAAGCTTCCGCTTACAGCTCCGCTGCTGTTTATAGCGATATATTTAAGTATCAGTGTGCCCGCTTTAGGCATATTGATCTTATATGAAAAGTCTTTTGATGATCCTGCTGCCGGCGAATTGTAGACAGTTCCCGAACTTACATTCAGATTCTCTGCATTGACTGTTGTATACTCAGGAATCTGAGCGTTTGTGCTTGCCCCGCTGAGCGCTCTGTTCATAAGAGGCGCAGCTTTTGCTCCGACTTCTGCACTGCCGGTTGTCTCTACTGCATACTTTGTTGCTCCTCCGGAAGCCGCAAATGCAGAAACTGTACCTGCCAGGCACATCGACAGCATCACGACCAGACTGAGCAGCAAGGCTAAGATCCTTTTAGTATAAGTGGTCTTCATACTATTCCTCCTGTTCCTTATTACTTGCTGAAAAGGTTTTGTTTAGCAAATTCCATACACACATATTTTACCATAGCGTCTGCACAATGTGTTATTTTTTCGCAGCACGCGCGGCCATAAACGGCTCGGATCTCTAAAAAAAGCAAAGAAAAAAGCCGGAGCAATGCTCCGGCTCTGTGTCCTGTTATTACTTGAGACCGTACTTGTTCTTGAACTTCTCAACACGGCCGCCTCTGTTAGCAAACTTCTGCTGGCCTGTAAAGAATGGGTGGCATTCCGAGCAGATGTCTACTCTCATCTCTGCCTTATCGGAGAGAGTCATGAATGTATTTCCACATGCGCAAGTAACTTTACATTCCTTATAACCAGGATGGATTCCTTCCTTCATGTTGGTACCTCTTTCTATAATATTTTGAAACGTTTCGAGCCGCCGCTACAGGCGACAGCTCGTGTAGTATATCACCCAAAACAAGTGATTGCAAGGGTTTTTACAGTTTTTGTGTTTTGCAAAAAGTCTTACATCTTATGCTCTCTCTTTTCGAAGGCCCTATAAAACTTGCCGCAAGGATCAGAACTGCTCCGGCTGCAGTGGATGGTGCCATTGCTTCTCCCAGCAATACTATTGATAACATTCCAGACGTGACAGGATCGATGTATCCTAGCACGGAGGCTGTATCTGCCCTGATTTTACGTACCGAGGAATAGTATACGGCATAACCGAAGCCGGTATGTACTACTCCCAGCAGCGCTATCAGAGACATATCCTTTATGCTCCAGCTGACCGGGCCGGCACCTGATGAAAACAATATATATATAAGTAGAACAATGCCTGCTATCAGGAGTTCCCAGACAGTTACATCCACGGAAGATATATTGCGCATTTTCTTGGTAGCAATCACATTGGCTGTATATGCAATTGCCGCCATGACAGAAAACGCTATTCCTTTTAGTCCTGCCGCATCAACTGTACCGGATAAAGGGTCCGATACCAGCACCATTCCGGCAAAACATACCGCTATGCAGATCACCTTGCGGGGCGTGATCTTTTCTCCGAAAAAAAGCGGTGCGCTTATAAGCAGGAAGATCGGTTCAGTGTAATAGCATATGCTGGCTATAGCCACAGTAGTGCGCCGGAAGCCCTCAAATATGAGCAGCCAGTTAAGGCCGTTCATGATCCCCGCAAAGATTACCAAGCCGAGATTGTCCATGAGCGCCTGTATATCAGGCATCCTCCCGTATAGTTTCCACAGGAACAGCAGCAGTACCGCAGCACCTATAAAAGACCTGGCACAGCACATATAAGCTGTCGGCACAGAAACGAAACGGGAGATAGTGCCAATAGTACCGAACAGGACCATCACCATTATAAAGGATCCTTTTGGTCCTATCAGTCTATGATTCTGTTCTTTCTTCAAAGGCTGCACGAATCAGTCCTTTTTGAATTTTCCCTGTTCTATATCCTTGATTGGAGTAACCTTGTTCTCCAGCCCGGACCGCTTCCACATGATCAGTCCCGATACGATAATAACTATGGCTCCTCCTATCATTTCCACTTCATATATTATGTTGTCACGGGTGTTGCCCATAATAGGCAGTGCCGAGCAGATGATAGCGAAGACACAGAGTGCAAACACAGTGTATCCAAGCTTTACTCCGAAGCTCTTGTTCTTTGTCATGAGGAAGAGATCCTCACGGTCTACCTTTTCCTTCTTGATCTTGCTGTACGCGAGGAAGAGGAAAAGGTAAGGGAAGAGCGTTGTCAAAGCTGTCATAGTTACCAGTACATTGTATATGGTGTCTACAAACGGGAATATCTGCACCATAGCCAAAATCACGCTGATGAGAGCGGCCTGGAAAATGATCGCTCTTTCAGGGATTCCATTCTTATTGGTTCTGCTGAACTTCTCGGAGAAAACGCCAGGCTCCGCAAAGCCGAAGAGCATCTTAGTCGGCTGAGCGATGTAGAGCACCAACGCTCCAAGTACGGACAGTGCGATACCGAAGGCAATGATTTGAACAAACCATTGCGGGATACCAAGCAGAGTGCAGGCTTTTCCGATTGCATCAAGGGTGCCCGTAGCTGCATAGATTTCGGATGTAGGAAGCAGCATGGTCATGCATACAGAACCCACTGAATAAAGAACGCAGATAATGATCGCCGCATAAATTATTGCTCTCGGATAGTTCTTCTGCGGATTATCCATTTCAGATATGAAGTTCGCAGTCAGTTGCGCGCCTGTATACGCGAACATGATACTGGATATTGCCACAAGAGAGTTCATGTTTAGCTTAGGCGTCATGGCAGCGATCGTGTAAGTCGAAGCACTTGGTGCTTTCTTAAGAATTGCTATCGCAAGTATTGCGAATACTATGAGCACTACCGTTGGAACTGTCGACCCGAGCGAACCGACACTGGTAAAATACTTTCCGAATTTCATTCCCCTCATGCTGGCAATCGAAAGCAGCCATATTACTATTATGGACATTGCAAGCACAAGCCATTTATTTTCAGCAAGATCCGGCCGGCCTATCATATACGTAACATTTATCGAGAGGAATGTCAGGAACGAAGCAAACCAGAACAGTAATGCCGTCCAGTGCATCCAGCTGACCAAAAACGCGTATTTTGTTCCGAACGCGATTTTTACCCAGTCATTCAGCCCTCCATCAGTAGGATATGATGACGCCATTTCCGCGCACATCAGAGCCTGCGGAACGAAGAAGATGAACATCAGAATTATCCACATAGGCATAGCGCCGAGACCCAAATATGAGTCCGATACCGATCTTGCGATCCACCGGATGCCGTACAATGCGGATACATTCATCAGCACCAATTCCCAAAATCCTATTTTTTTCTTTCCCATTTACCGCTCCTTCCATGACCCAAACCGGCCGGGTGTTCTCCGGCCGGTTGGAAGTATTATATGAGTTCTTTCTACAGACCATTTCTTGGAACTTTCACATCGTATTCCTTGTGGAACACATGCTCTCCGTTGATAGAAGCGTCCATGAAACCGGTAATGTAGAAGTTTTCTTTATCTGCAGTCTGCGTAACATCGATATCGCAGTCTGTCATCCATCCTTCTCTGCCGTTTCTCATCTTCTGAATGATGCGGTATTTTGCACTCAGAGGATCCTTGTTGGACATAGTAAGCTCTCTCTTGAGATTGTGCTCAACAACGGTCCCGATATCATCGAAGCGATAGATACCTTCTCCAAATACTCCTCCAACACCATTTGTGATAGATGTCCAGGAATCATTGACCAGGTCGTACTCGATCTTTCTCTCTACGATTCCCTCGGACAGCGTCGTCATCGGAGTGAGAGGCGCTGAAACCGCCTTCTGGCTAGGGCCTTCCGTGTCTTCGCCCTTGAAGAGCGGCAGAGTGAATTTTGCTGTTGAGAGATCAAGCTTGAGTGTTGCGAGCTCAGGCGACGGCCAGATCATAGGCCAGAACGAGTTCGCGATCGAAACTCTGATGCGGTGTCCCTTTGGGAAGTTATGTCCGCATACATCGAGCTGTACTGTTGCCTTATACTTCTTGCCAGGCTCGAGATAAACAACCTTCTCATGTCCTTCGAGGTGTGTAAGATTCATAAGGCCGTAAGATACTCTCGTAGCAGCCCCATCAGGGTGAATGTCGGCAAGCTGTGCATACAGGAATGCGTTCGGCTTATCGCAGGTGAACTCTACAGTAAATGTAGGATATCCGACTATCTCGACTTCTTCTTCAAGAACATCGGAATCGAAGATCATTGCCATGCCGTCGTCCACTCTCATATCTGCCGGGCTCTCTCCCGGGACGCCTGCACCCATCCACTCGTTTGCAAGCAGTCCATGGTTTGGAAGAGTGCAGAGGTCAACGACTTCTTCCTTGGTATTTGCTTCTTTCTGAAGATGACCATAGGTCATCGAGAGTACTTCGTCCTCGATCTTGCTCCAGTCATCAACGCCAACCCAACGACCGTCGCTGACGAGATGCACACACTCTGGCAGCATGCTGTCTTCAAGCCATACAGTAGTCTGCGGGCAGTCAAGGCAGTCGTTGTCGATGCCTTTCAGCCAGTGATCCCACCATTTTGTTGCTTCACCGAGGAAGTCTACCGCCGGCTTCGGTGCTCCATCATGAGCAAATACGTGTGCCCATGGTCCGATCCATGCTTTGCGAGGGACCTTGAGGCCCTGCATAAGTGTCGGAACACTGTTTGTATAAGAGTCAGCCCATCCGTCGATTGCGAATACAGGGATTTGGATATCGTCATAATTAACGCTTACCGAGCCGTGCTTCCAGTAATCATCTCTTGTCTGGTGCTTCAGCCAGTTTTCCGGCCACAGAGGCATCTCTTCAAGCCTCTTGACGGACTCCTCGAACCATGTGTCAGGCTTGATCTCCTTGTCGATAGCGCGGCACATGTATGCAAGCATGATGTTGCCCCACCAGAAATTGTCATTCAGAAGGCAGCCGCCCTTGTAGTGGATATCCTGAGTATATCTGTCATCTACAAATCCTACACAGATAATAGCCTTCAGCGGTTCCGGCCTTCTGGCGGCAACCTGCAGCGAGTTGAATCCGCTCCAGGATTTACCCATCATTCCTACAGTTCCGTCAGACCATTCCTGCTTTGAAATCCAGTAAATGGCATCTATGGCATCATCCTGCTCCTGCTTAAGATATTCATCATAGAAGCACTGATCGGACTCTCCGGCGCCTCTCATGTCTACGCGCACAACATTGTAGCCGTTACCGGCAAAGTATCCGTACATAGGCTCATCACGGCCCCTCATACCATCTCTCTTACGATATGGCTGTGTTTCGAAAATAGTCGGCAGAGGTTTGTCAGTCTTAGGACGCCATATTCTTGCAGAGCATCTGCATCCGTCAGACATTGGAATCCAGACGTTTTCGATTACATCCCATTCATATGGAAAGTCCTCTCTCTTGAGCGGGGTTTTCGGATTAAATTCTGCTTTAGCCATGTTTTCTCCTCCTGCGGTCAGACCGCTCGATTAAATAAAATGGTTATCTCTGTCTCACACTCTGACGAGCATGCCCTTTTTGAATACTGCATCTACTTTTGTTATATCCTCGATATCCTCATCCGGCCTGCCATCGATGACTATCAGGTCTGCCTGCTTGCCGGCGGCGACCGTTCCGACCTTATCATCTATGCAGAGAATCTCGGAATTGTTCTTTGTTGCCTGGATCAGGCACTCGAGCGGGGTAAACCCTATCTTGTGCACGCGCAGCCTGTGCTCATATATCCCGTTGCCATGACTTCCTTCGTATACTCCTGCATCTGTACCCCAGCCCATCTTGATCCCGGCTTCTCTGGCCGCGATCATGCCTTCTGTCAGAAGGTCTACGACCTTCTTCGCTTTCTCCGTCATGAAGGATGGCACCAGATGCGGAAACTCAACGAACGAGAACGGAGCGGATAGCGTTGGTATCATAAAGCTTTGGTCGGTCCCGGTATACATACGTATGCATTCATCATCCATGATGCTTGAATGCTCAATGGTCCTGACGCCGCAGCGTATGCACATTTTTATGCCCTCACTGCCATGGCAGTGAACTGAGACAGGCCGGTTCACAAACGCGGCCATATCACACGCGGCCTTGAGTTCCTCTTCACGGATTATTGCCGCTCCCGGTTCCGCACCGGGATTCATCACGGCTCCTGTGCCCATGATCTTGATCCATGCTGCTCCGGCCTGATACTGTTTGCGTACAGCCTTCCGGAACTCGTCAGGCGAGTCTGCCTCGAGATACATATCTCCAAAGAACTCATTGCCGGCCTCTGTAGGCGAAATGATCTTGCCGCTTGGGAGTACTGTAGGCCCGCATACCAGACCTTCATCAAAAGCTTTTGCGACACTTATGATTATATTGTTCCTGTCACCGACATCCCGGACCGTGGTATAGCCCATACGCAGATTGTCCTGCGCGAGCCTTACTGCCCGCATAGTTCTATATGCGTCAGGCTGCACGTTTTCTTCAAAGGTATTCATTCCTGAGAGATCCAGGTGGAGATGAGCCTCTATCATTCCCGGCATGACAGTCTTGCCTGCCATGTCATATACTTCTCCGCCTTCTGCTGTTCCCGCGGCCTTAATTTCACGGATCACACCGTCCTCGATAACGATGTCTCCTGACTCAGAAGACCAGTCTTCAGTCAATTCGGGTATCAAGCGCGCATTCTTAAGAATAAGCATTTGTTCTCCCTCCCTGAAACTAGTTCTTTACTCTGCTTCCTCTGCTGCAGGTGCTGCTTTTACATTCTTTTTAATGTAATTCTTGTACACGGTCAGCATGATCATTCCGAGAACCATCATTATCGAAAGATATATGAACAGCCTGCGATATCCGGCATCCCCGTATTTATCAAGCCATTTTCCTGCAATCAGCGGGCAAATTACTTCAGGCAGATATCCGAGTGTGCAGATCACTCCGATTACTGTTCCACCGATCTTAGCCGGCACTCCGCTCTCCTCGAGCATGGAGAATACCAGACTGTATGGAGCATACATTCCGAAGTAGGTCACGATCGATACAATAATGAACGCTGTCGGGCTAAGGCCCTTGGAGAATGTCAGGATCAGGGTCATTGCCAGCATCATGCCAAATGTTATATACATGAGGTTTGCTCTTCCGATCTTGTCTGCAGCGATTCCGCCGGTGAAGCATGCAACAGGTCTTACATACTGTGCAAGTACGGTGATCATCGCCGCTGCTGAAGCAGCCATTCCCATGGTCGCTGTTGCGTATGGAGTGAAGTACCAGTAGAGCATGTTTGTGTTGTATGTGCAGAACAGCACTACTGAGAGCATCCATACTACAGGGAGCTTCAGGACTTCGCCGACATCCGAAATTTTGAACTTGCTTTCTTCAGCTGCTGCAGGCTGATCCTCGTCAACGTCTTCGTCCTTTAGGAAGAACCAAACAAGCAAGCCGAGTAGGATGACCAGCGTTGAATAGAACACGATGATACCGTTGATTCCGGCGTGGTTGTTTACTCCCTTTCCTACAGCGTTAAATATGACAACGAGAAGCGAAGCGTGTATTGCGTTGACTATTCCGCGTCCGCCATCCATAAAGCCGTATGCTTTGCTCTGTTCGTCAGGATTGGCCATTCCACGGAGGCACTTCAGAAGAGAAGGCCAGAAAGCGAAAAGGGTAGTGAATCCCCATACAAGATAGATGACTACCAGCATTGCATAGTTTGGGTGTCCCATATGCAGGAAGCCCGCCAATCCTGAAACAACAAGCGATATTGCCATCAGTTTTCTTGGTTTCACATAGTCTGCGACGACTCCGCCGAACAAATACGAGCAAGCACCCATTACGCCGAATATCGAGCCGAATGTACCCATCTGAGTATTTGTCAGATTGTATGTCTCCAGATATGCGTCATATACATACGATCTGAAATAAGGAAGACCGTAAATTAAAGAACCGGCTATGGTGATTATGATGAGCCGCCATATGTTCTTTCTGAGTTTTGATCCTTGAGTTTTTTCCATATCAACACCTCTTTTTTGCAGATCAACACCTGGTTTAACGTCACATAGAAAGGATTGTTTTTCTATATGTACATTTTATGTGAACAAAAGAAGTGTTACAAACCAAGGGAGTTTTCATATTACTCAAAAAAACATCTTTATTTTTTCAAATCGTGAAATTGTTTGATAAATTTAACTTGTCTGAACGCTTTCAAGTGGTTTTGAATTCTATATTTCATGTATTTTTTTCATTATATGAAAGTTTTTTGAATGAGAATGTACTGCGCTGTGATAGAATCAAAACAGACTAAAAGGAGATCACCATGGGCAATAATACTCTTTATCAGGAAATCGGATACAAGATCCGCTCTTTCAGAAAGACACGAAACATGACTCTCAGCGAGCTTGCAGACCGCATCGGCAAGAGCATCGCTACAGTTTCGAAATATGAATCCGGAGAGGTGGCGATAAGCATAGATGCACTCATCGACATCTGTAAGTGCTTCAACATCGATCCCGGCGTTATGCTCCCGATGACCTCTACCAGTTCCGATGAAGTGAATACTGAACGCTATGGTAAGTTCTATGAGGAGCTTCTCTACATTTACTGGTATAACGGGGGGCAGAACCGCGTTCGAACAGCACTCATAGATAACAGGGGCAGTTCACGCTCTCACACCGCCTTGTATATGGACATCAACTCGCCTGATGAAATCGAAAAAGCCACATTTATATATACAGGCAAGATGGACTACAGCGACACCGGCACGGTTTTTCTATACACAAATACAATGCCTCCATTCGACAAAATGACCGTCAGAGTTCCTTCATTCACACGAAGGCAGCCTCACCGTATAGGTCTTATGCTTGCCCTTACATATTATTATCAGAATGTCGCGGTTAAAGTGATCGCTGCTTCTGTTCCTATAAAAGACCCTTCATCTCTGCTTCATGAGTTGAAGCTCACAAACGAAGAGATCAAAGATATAAGACGCTCCAATTTTCTTATTGTTTAGCGAGTTTTTGATCCATTCAGGTCCTCCGGCAAGCTCCGTGTGATTGGAATAATCCCCATGCGTATACAAAAAAATTGCAGTGGCATCATTAATGGTTAATTGAATAACAAGGATACAACCAATTGACTTGCTTTAGATGATGTGCTAAAACTGCGCTTAGGCAAGGTGCCGTAATGAAGGAACAAGTTGTCCCTTCGCGGCACTTGTTATTGTATAACGCAAAATCCTGATTATCATGACGGGAAGGACAAGGAAGATAATGAAGGAAAAACGGGGTGTGTCCGCGATAGATTTTTTCTGCATAGGGTTCGGAGCTATCGTAGGTGTTGGCTGGGCTGTGTCTATCAACAGCTGGATGGCCGGGAGCGGCGGACCTCTCCCGGCGGCCGTCGGATATATTATTGCTTTGGTGATAATGATACCGATCGCGCTTTGCTATTGTGAGCTGTGCGCAATGCTGCCTGTCTCCGGTGGAGGAATGGCATACGCTTTCCGTGCATTCGGAGACAACATCGCTTTTGTGTCCGGGTGGGCGGCTTTTGGCGCCTTCATAACTATCATTCCATGGGAAGCGATCTACGTTGTAGATATACTCAGCATCCTCATTCCTCAGGTTAAAGCAGGCTCTCCACTTTACACTCTGGCAGGAGCAGACATTTATATGGGACATATACTGATAGGACTTGCGATCTCCATTGTCCTGTTCCTGATCAACCGGAAAGGTGTTACCTCATCGGCAACTATTCAGAGGGTCCTGTGCTTTATACTTGTCGGCGCGGGTATCCTGGCCATGATATTTGCATTGGTAAAATTCGACCCGTCCAATTTTCAGCCGATATACGAAAACACAGGCAGAGGAAATCACAAGTCATTCATAGGCGGAGCAATGGTCATACTGGCCTCTGCGCCATTCTTTCTTGCCGGATTCGAAACAATTCCGCAAGGCATAGAAAGTGCCGGCGGAGATGTCAGATCAGTAGGCAAAACAGTAGTGCTTACAGTCGTGCTATCGTGCCTGTTTTATTCACTGTTACTTTTCACCTTAGGTGGCGCTATGCCTTGGAAAGAGTTTATTGGCTTTGACAGTCCCGCTGCAGCACTGCTGTTTCGCGATGTATACGGAGGCCCTGTGGGAAAGGGCTTATATCTCTTTATACTCATTGGTGCAATAAGCGGGCTCATTACGACATGGAACGGTTTTATGATGGCGTCATCGCAGATACTCATGGCTATGGCCAGAGTCAGTATCGTTCCGGATGTACTTGCAGAGCAGCATCCTGTTTATAAGACTCCTGTCAATGCCCTCAAAGTATGTCTTGTTGCCTCGATAGCCGGTCCTTTTCTTGGAAGCGGGCTTATCGGGTCTCTTACGACTTTCTCCGCAGCCGGATATGTCACTAGCTGGATGATCACAGCATACAGTCTGATCAAGCTTCGGCAACAGGAGCCGGGGCTGGATCGTCCTTATATGATCCCGGGAGGAGAAAAGATGGCGTGGTTTGCCGGAATAAGCATGACAGCATTGCTTGCGTTGTTGCTGATTCCCGGTCAGCCGGTATTTATGGGAGGCTTTGCGACAGCAATGTTTGCCGGCTGGATGTTCATCGGACTCATCTTGTTCATCCTCGATTATCGTCAGAGAAAACAGTATTCCAAGCTAAAAAGAGCCTCCTTCCTGTTCGCGACAATGATGGCTCAGGGAGATACTGTCCTGCCGGATTTTACGGAGTATTTTGAGGATGATTACAGATATCTGTCATTCGTCATACCAAAAGAGGCTGATTACTCTGGAAAAACTCTTATGGAACTCGGCTGGGGCAAAAGCCAGAACATCTTCATAATCAAGATAGAACACGGGACAGAAATAATATTCCTGCCTAGCGGTAAGACAAAGATCTTTAATGGCGACAGAGTTTTTGCAGTTGGTGTTGAAAAGGCGATCGTCAGATTCCGCGATGGTCAGTACATCGGGCAAAAGTATACCATGGGCAATCTGAAGGATTTTATGGGATTTGGCAATACAGAAGCCCAGGTTCCTCTGATATGCCGCGTGGTAAAGGTAAAGGCAGATGCGCCTTACTGCAACAAGCCTCTCAAGTATTCAGGAATTACCGAATATACGAGGTGTATGGTTATTGGCCTGCAGTCACTCGGTAAGACATTCATGATGCCTCATGCAGATACTCTGATAGAAGAAGGTGACGACCTGTGGATCATTGGTCTTGCGGAGAATATCGAGAAGTTTCTTGCGCTTACAGAAGACTGCGACGAACAGAATTAAGGAATAGTCCGGATATAAAAAACAGGGACTGCCACACAATTGATAACAGTGCGGCAATCCCTGTTTATTTTTTATGCTTTTATCTCTTTGCCTTACGGCCGACCTTGAAGATCAGCAAGTCAAGGATCAGCAGGTACGCGACCGCAAGTCCGAGAGTCACAAAGCACATCGTAGGGCTCTTGGCAGCCAGTCCCACAAGAACCAGGACCGGCGCTCCGAGAAGGATGCCGAAGCTGGATCCCACTACCAGATTGTTTGCGGCAGGGGTCTCGAGCTGCGGATCGATCTCACGCAGGAGCAGAACGCCCGAGCTGATGGTTCCGGTTAGCATGCCGTACATCGAGATGAGGCCTTCGTAGTAATAATCGCCATAGACCGCCTTGCAGACCCAGCGCAGGTGGAACCATGTGACGATGGTTCCGGCAACTACGAGCAGCACGAACGGCAGCACGAGTCCGCGGATATCCTCTATGTCGATGCAGCCGATGCCGGCGACGATCATGATATCGAAAAATGCGCCGGACAGACGGTTGAGCAGGTAGTTGTCCTGATAGCGTCTCTTGATAGTGCCTTTCTTGCGGAGCTTCTCGAGTATTACCCTGAGAAGGATGGCAAGGGCAGAGCCGATGATGAAGTTGAATCCCCAGAGCAGGGTGTTTACAGTGCCGGCGAGGCCTTCGCTGAGTTTTGCGATGCCGCCTGTGATACCTGCGGTAACAACATAAGTCGCCAAGTAAACGATGACTATCATCGCGAGCTGAACGCTGAGCTTGTCGATGGACTCTGCAACATCATTGCTCCCGGCATCTCCGAGGTGGTCGTCGCGGAGCACGGTCCTGCTGTTCACTTCAGACAGTTTGAGCTCTCCGGATCTGCGGAGCACGTTTAGGATTATGACTCCGACGAGGCATGCCACGATATAGCCGGCGGCAGCGATCGAGAGGCCGAAACTGTGTCCGCCTTCGAAGCCGAGAGCCTGGTAGCTGGCGCCGATGTTGTTTGCCTGGCCCGGGCCCTGTCCGAAGCCCATCGGGAGCAGGAGTCCCGCAGCTCTGAACATGTCAGGCATTACCGTGAGCGCGAGGCCTATCGTGATGATGAGACCCGTTACGCCCTGTATCATGTATGTACTGACTATGACCGCGCCTGAACGGAAGCCGACCTTGCTTTCGTCTCCGGCTTCTCTCTGCACCGGCGTACGCAGGCTCATCGCTATGAAGCCGAGCGCGATGCCGTGATAGGTGAGGGCAGAGAGGAAGTTTTCGTCGAGGTTTACGATCCCGACCTCTTTAGCAAGCAGGAGGATGAATCCTCCGAGTACCGCTACAGGAAGCATGGTCTTGCGTATAGGCTTGACGGTCTGCCTCAGGCTGATCGCGATAAGTATCACTGCCGCGATATATCCCATCTGTATGATCACGTTCCATAGTGCATGATTAGCTGCTGAATAATCCAATTCTTACTCCTTAACCAATAGTTCTCTTGCAATAACGTATTTTCTCAGGTTCGTCCTGTTCTTTTTATCAGATAAAAGCTCGTAATAGCCGGTCCTGTCGCTGAAGACGATACGGCCCGCGAGCACCATTGTCATGCTGGATATTTCCTTAAGACCGAACGAATAGTCCCCAATATTGAGTGTAAACTTATCGCCGGCAAAACTCAATGTGAGTTTGCCGCGCGCGGCCTCTTCATCGCTGTGACCGTCCTCGATGCGATGAAGCACGACTTCGTCGTCGGTGAAGACCGTGTCTTCACCGGCCGCGCGTTCCATCTCCGCCAGACGCTCCGCGAGCTTCGCCCTGTCGAATTCCTCCCAGTCCGCTACCGTCTCAAACGGCTCCGGCGGATCAAGAAAGCCCGTATCATCCAGTCGTATCTTAAAGCCGCAGATGCAGCTTATGCTGTCGCCCTGTGTTCTCAGAGCTCCGTATGCACCGCAGGCAGGGCAGGTGAAGACCGAACGTTCCAGGCCCTCCGCATTGCCGCCTTTTTTACATTTATATCTGACCGGTCCTTCAGGCCTTGTTTTCTGCCATTCCCAGGTGTCGAAGCCGAGGTCCTTTGCTATCAGCTGCTCCACCTCTTCATCGCTCATTTCCTTAAGGACCTCCGGCGCGTATACTCCTGCCGGCCGGCCGTATACTTTTCCCCTGCGGGTGCTCAGCGCCCAGCGCGGCGCCGAAAGATAAGCACCCTCCAGCCTGTAGGTCACCAGAGTGGCGCCGCTGCCCCTGACCAGCTTGCCCGTATAAGGCATCACCGGAAGCGGCCGGCCGTTCCACGTCTGCTCGCCCTCAACTGCAAGGAAGATGGACTCGCCCTTCTTCATCCTCTTCATCGCGACAAGCGCCGTACGGCTTCCTCTCGCTCCCTTCTGATGAGGAATGAACGAAATATGCTTATCGAGGAAAGGTCCCCACTTGCTTCTGAGAATGTGCTCGCTCGCTATAAAGGTGAGCGGCTTGTTTCTGAACGCCGCTCCTACAAAGAGGGGATCGTACGCACAGGCGTGATTGATAGCCACCAGCAGCGGGCCTTCTATGTCCGCCGGCTCGAAGCTTTCATCGAAGGAGAAGTTGAACTTGCTCTTTAGCCATCCGCCCAATACAAGCTGCACCGCGTCCCAGAATCTGCGGCGTCTCGCGGCGTCTTTCAGCTTTTCTTTTTCTGTCTTGCCGGTTTCCTTACTCATCTACGCAATATCCCTCAGATTGAGGTCTTTCACCTTTCTGTATACCATGGTATTGATGATTATCGAGAACAGCGCCTCAAGGCCGACAGCCGCTGCCCAGGCGATCGGCTGGAATGACTTGACGAACTCAAGATCCGGCTGCTGCAGGTATTTGATCGCAAATGGAGTCAGCACTGCGCCGACAAGCACGCCCAGTACCAGTCCGGTCGCAGTCGTTATGATCGACTCTCTCGAAAGGTAGCCCTTGGCCTCTTTTATTTTGAAACCGTTCACCCTCATTATGGTGAGCTCGGTCTTCTTTCTGGTCAGATAGATATTGGCCAGATTGGTCAGTATCATGAACGATATCAGTATCGCTATGGCTGTAGTAAAGATCACTATTATATTATACAGCTTGGCTGCGGACTCGTACTTCGCCTTGTAGGAATCCTTCAGCACGAACGATATGTCGTCGCTCACCGCCATCAGTTCCTCCTGCACCTTCTCCGCGTCAGCTCCGTTCAGCTTTACAAAGTAGCTGTTGGTCTCGCTGTCCTCTCCGAAGATCGACCTGTAAGCCTGAGGCGAGGCCACTACCGTTCTTCCGATATAGTTTACGAATGTGCCTGCGATCTCTGCCTCGTGCTCACTGAGTAATGAATCGAGAACCGGAAGGGTATCTCCGGCATTCATGTCATAGCTCTCATGCATCCTCTTCTGTATCAGGATGCCGCTTTCAGGCAAAGCGATGTCTTCGCCCGTCTTCTGATCAATGACGCCGTAAAACTCGCTTATCTTCGCCGGATCAGCGCATATCAGGGTGACGCCGTCGAGCCTGTTGTCCCATCTGTACAGGGTCTGTTCCACGGTTGCAGGCATGTAGGATGTACCGTTCTTTTCAAGCACTTCTGCCAGAGCCGCTTCATCCTCTTCTGTAACGTCATCATTCATATCCATACGGATATCGAATCTGTTTACATCAGACGCCTGTCTGCTCATCATGCCGTCGAACGCGAATTTCATGGATATTCCAAGACCGATCAGCATGCAGCTGAATGCTATGATCGCTATGGTGACCATGACGCGAGCCTTGTCCTGCACCATGTTGCGGATTATCAGCCTGGAGTACAGCGTGCCGCCCTTTGATGCCGTCTTCTTCTCTTTTTTCTTCTTCTCCTTTTTAAGCACGGCTCCCTTCATGAGCATTGAAGCCGGGCTTCTGAGTATGTCGCTGCACGCGAACACCGTCGCAGCTATAGTGACTGCAAGGACGAGCAGGGAGAAGAGCACGGTAGGCACAGGCGTAATGATGCTCTTTGCGACACCTATAGGATACATGCCGGACTGCGCGTACTTCTTCTGCACGAAGCCGGACATGAGGAGCGAGCCTGCAATTGCGAGTATGCTGCCCATGACCGCGGCCGAGACGCCGAATACGAGGTATTTGCCCAGTATCTCGCTCTTGTGGAAGCCGAAGGCCTTGACCGTGCCTACCATGGTCTTCTGCTCACCGATTATTATCACAAGAGTGGAGAAACAGACTATCGCCGTTATGATAGTAAAGAGTATGCCGAACAGCACTCCCATTACGGACATCGCATCTATGTTGGCCTTTATGTCGACATAACCTGCGTTGCTCTTGCGGTCCAGTACTATCCAGTCGCAGCGTTCTATGCTGTCCGCTTCGTCTCTGGCTTCTGCCAGCTTTTCCTCTGCCATCTCCCGGTTCTCTGCAAGGAGCGCAATGGCTTCCTCCAGCTTCTCTTCATATCTGAGCTTCTGATCGTAGTACTTGTTCCAGCCGTCCTGTATCTTTCTTTCGCCTTTTGCCTTTTCGGCAGCGAACTTCGTCTTTCCGTCACGCAGCTCCTTTTTCTTCTCATTAAGGAGATTCTCGGCTTTCTTTATTCGGTTTTCATATTTGGCGTACTCTTTTTCGCCCTTCTTAAGATCTTTCTCATAGCCTTTCAGCTCTTCTCCGGCTTCTGCCAGCTTTTCTTCGGCATCACTTATCTCTTTCTCTTTTTCCGCGAGAGTCTCCTCCAGGTCCCGCAATGCGTCGACCAGCTCGATCATGGCATCAGCGGTCGTTACCAGCGTCTCTCTCATTTTGTTATAGTACTCCACATCGCCGGTGTCCTTCATCGCCGCTGCGTCATCGATGAAGTTGTCATAACCGTAATCATTGATGAGATTGAACGCCTTTCTCACCTTCGTAAGATCCGCATCAACATACTCTTCCATCGATGCAAGAGCCGCCCCGGTCTCCGGGTCCGCCGCAAGGTCGAACACTTTTTTGATCTCATCTTTATGTTCGACAATATACTCTCCGAGATCCTTTACTTTTTCTTCTATTTGCGGTTCTTCAGCCCCTTCCTTGATCAGCTTGTCTATTTCTTCAGTCTTCCGCCTGATCTCTGTTGCTGTCTCCTTGATATGATCGATGTTTTCATCGCCGCCGAGCTTCTCCTTTATCAGGTCGATCATTGCTGTTCCGATCTCGAAATATTCTTTTCCTTCTTCAAGCTGTTTTTCTTTTTCACGCAGCTCTTTCCGGCCCTTCCTGATCTTTGATCTGGCAGCATCAAGTTCCTTTTTATTTTCAGCAAGCAGCTTCTTTCCTTTATTGAGCTCCTTTTCTTTTTCGCTCAGTTCCTTCTCACCGTCACTAAATAGTTTTTCATACTTAGCGGTTTCGCGGTCCAGCTTGTTCTGTGCGTCACTGAGCTGCTTTCTGCCTGCGGCAAGCTCCGCGTTGAGGTCAGCCTTTCCCGCGTCTATATCATCCTGCGCATCGGCGAGCCTTGCCTCGGCCTTTGCCCATTCTTCGTCAATATATGCATGAGCCTTCGCCTTTACTTCATTCGTCCTGTCCTCTTCGAGCTCGTCAGCCAGTTCTTCAAGAGACAGCCGTGTTCCTTCCGTGCTGTCGAAGTATTTCTCGCTGAACATGTTCATGTTCTCAGGCTGCTCGGTAATGACAAAAGCCCGGGTATACAGATCCTCGGTCGCCTCGGTATTGAAGGCGGAAAGCGGCAGCGAAACAGTATTGACCGACTTGCGCCTGAGATAGTCCGGATGATGCATGAGTCCGGTCACAGTAAATTCCTTTGAGAGAAGCATCGACACTTTCTCATCTGCAGCATCCTGTTCTTCGTCCTCCGCATCATCTGCATCGCTTTCCTCTGAATCAGGATCTTTTATCCCGATATCCACGTCGCCGGTTTTATCCTTGAGACTTGAAAGACCGGTGAGCGAGATTCGCAGTCTGTCTCCAACCTTAAGTCCTTCTACCTCTGCAAAATCTTCACCGATCATGCATTCGTCCGTACCCGTCGGGAGCTTTCCCTCTGCAACATCCGGAACGCTGACTTTTTCGGTAAGCGAAATGATGGTCACATTCCTTTTATTATTTCCGAAGGAGACCGATCCGTCAGCCTGTATCACGCCCTCTGCATCGATCACCTTGTCGGCAGCCCTGATCTTTTCGAGGTTTGCTTCGCTTATGCCGTAAGAAGACGCGAGATCAAAGACCTTGAACCTGTGCGCATCATAATAATCTGACGCCTGTTTCACCAAGCCCGCATCCATGTAGCGGGTCGTAAACACGCCGCCCAGCCCGAGCATGATAACAAGGCATATCGAAAGATATGACACTATGCGCTTGCGTATATTCCTGAATGCTTCTTTTCTCTGCGTTTTCTTCATTTATATATTGTTATGAAAAGCAGGCTTGCCTTACCAGACGAGGTCTGTCGCCTTGAGCGGGTTCAGGTTGACCCTTATGCTTGAGATCTTTCCGTCCCTGAGCCTTACGACTCTGTTGGCCATCTTGGCGATCTCAGGGTTATGAGTGACCATGAGTATGGTAGTGTTGTTTTCCTTTGATATCTTTTCTATGACGCTCAGCACCTTGATCGAAGTGTCGTAGTCAAGAGCCGCTGTAGGCTCGTCAGCGAGTATGATCTTAGGGCTTTTCACGAGGGCTCTTGCTATGGATATTCTCTGCATCTGTCCTCCGGAAAGGGCGGAAGGCATGCTGTTCGCCTTTGCCTCGAGGCCTACCAGCTTCAGCGCCTCCATCGAATCCATGGCCTTGTCGCTTATCTCTGCGATGAACTCTATGTTTTCGTAAGCCGAAAGGTTAGGCATGAGGTTATACGCCTGGAATATGAATCCTACGTATTTTCTGCGGTAATCGGTAAGCTCATCTTCGGTCGGATTCGACATGTCTTTTCCTTCTACCAGGACCTTGCCCTCTGTCATCCTGTCCATGCCGCCGATTATGTTGAGAAGCGTGCTCTTGCCGCAGCCGGACTCGCCCAGTACGACGACCAGCTCGCCGGGGTACACGTCGAGGTCGACACCCTTAAGGATCTGTCTAAGCTCTTCGCCGCTCATGAATTCCTTCGTTATCCCGCGCACGCTGACTATAGGTTCCCGGTCCTCGAAAGGCCTGAACGTGAATCCCTTGTCCTCAATGTCGAGAGCAAGGATGGCACAGCACTGCTCGCACATTGTCCTTTCAGCCTGCGTGTACTTTGTCTCCTTGCCCGTGAGAAGCAGGCATCCGATGGTATGCTTCGGCGTCTTTATCGGAACGCACATCATGTTTATGCCGCTCAGCGCAGGGCTGTCCGCGCCGGCAAGTTTCATGTTCAGCACTTCTGAAGCCTCGTGCATCTCAGTCATTCCGGACTCGACGACCCGGCCTGCAAGACCTTCTCCCTGTCCCGCGCTTTCGCCGGTGGCGTCTTCGGTGCCGTGCACGTTGGTGGCTATCGTTCTGCCGCTCTGCTCATCGAGCATCCATATCGATCCCTTTGTGCTTCCGGTGCTGTCGCAGAACAGATCCAGGCAGCGTGAAAGAGCTTCCTCGAGCTGATTTGCATCGCGGAGCTTATCCATGACCTGCCATAACAATTGAGCGTGTAACGTATCCATATGCATTCTCCGTTTTCAGAGCAATATATACATAGTTATTTTATCATTACAGTCAGTTCATATGCACCATGAAGCGGCAATAAAAGAAAAAAGGGCGCTTGCGCGCCCCTGATTTCATGAGTTTTTAGCCCTTGAATTCCTTCTTCTCCTTGCCGAAGTGGAGTTCCTTGAGGCCCTCTACTTCGTCGCAGATCTCTCTGAGACTGCAGCTGTGGCAGTCAGTCGACATGCCTTCGAGGATCTTCGACAGAGTCATCGTGATGTCTCTTGTCTTCTTGGCATCAGCTCTCATTCCCGCGTAATCCGCATCGTCAGTAGTGACGAAGATCACCTTTACCGACACGATATTCGGATTCTTCTTATACTGCGAAATGTAGGAGTTTCCGACCTGCTCGAAGGTGATGCCCTTGCGGACCGCTTCCTTCGAAACTCTGACCTGCTCCCTGTAGCTGTCCGATGAAGACCTTATCATGTATCCCTTCGGATAGACGTGATACTTTACGAAGTCGATGTCCTGGATCGCTCTGAAGAGAGGCTCTGTGTCCTCTTCGCCTTCGCCGTCGAGGATGTTGACCTTAACGATCACTATTCTCGCGAAGGACACGCTGCCGCTGATCTGGTTGAGGTCCTTGCCGTAGACCAGGATCTCGTCCTTGTCGGCGAATCCGTCCGTCGAAGTAACGCACGCGTAGTTTACGGCAGGCTTGCTGTCTCCGCCGAGCTCATAAGCGGATTCCTTCATCATTACGAGCTGGTTCCCGCCTACGTCTTCCCAGCATCTTGCCGGATTGTATTCATAACGCTTAGGCTGTGCGTTTCCGAGCAGCCCGTCGACTTTTTCGATAATAGAGTTATAAAGTTCCATTTTTACCCTCTCTGTGAGCCTTTGATCATCTTATTGTAATGCCCCTGCGCTTTCACAGGGGCATTGACATAAGCGTGGTTAGAATTTGATATCAACCGGCTTGCGGTCGAAGATCTCATTTACTCTCGCATAAGCCCAGGCAAGGAGCTTCTGGTCGAGGTTGAGGAAATAGACCACGAAGAGTGTTCCTGTTGCGAGACCGAGGATCGTTGTGACGAGCTTCAGTGCTCTGCATACAAGGCATTTCTTTCTTTTCTTCATTTTAGTGCTCCTTTCGGATTACTTAGCCTGTCCCTTCTGACGAGCGAATTCAGCAGCACCGAGTGCTCCCATCAGCTGTGGGTCTGTCTTGAGGTTGATGACCTTGAGCTTGAGTACGTGCTCGATAGCGTCCTTGAGACCATCGTTCTTAGCGCATCCGCCTGTGAGTGTGATGGAGTCTGTAGCGCCGGCCTTCTTAGCCATTACGAAGCATCTCTTAGCAACAGCCATCTGGATTCCTGCAGCGATCTCGTCCATTGGCTTGTTCTCTCCAACGAGAGTGATTACCTCGGACTCAGCGAATACTGTGCACTGTGCAGTAATAGGAATTACGTTCTTTGCAGTCAGGGACAGCTTCGAGAACTCAGGAAGAGTCATCTCGAACGATCTTGCCATAGCTTCGTAGAATCTGCCTGTTCCTGCAGCGCACTTATCGTTCATAGCGAAGTTCTTTACTGTACCGTCTGTGTCAACTGCGATACCCTTAACGTCCTGTCCGCCGATATCGATGATAGCCTTTACGCTAGGATCTGTTACGTGTACGCCCATAGCATGGCAGGAGATCTCGGAGATGTTCTCGTCAGCGAATGGAACCTTGTTACGTCCATATCCTGTACCGATGAGGTAAGCGAGGTCCTTGGAGGACTTGAGGCCTACTTTGCCGAGTACTTCGTCCATTGCCAGTCTTGCAGATGCTTCGGAATTGATCTTGCTCTTGATAGTTGTGTCGGCAACGATCTTGCCAGCCTCGTCAAGAATAACTGCCTTGGTATAAGTTGAACCTACATCACAGCCGCCATAATATTTCATTTCTTTTCTCCTTTATAAACTTCCGTTATTTGAAGTGCTTCATAGCGTAAACTATTTTACACTATTAGGTTTCCATATGCTATATGTATTTTTTAAATCAGGCGAGTCTTGCTGATGAGCACGTGGCTCTGCGGTAGCCGGCACTTAGCGATTGACGAGCCAAAGGCGAAGTCAGAGCTTAGTACCGCTGCGTATAGCCGCAGTGAGGCGAGAGCCGGACGCGGGATCATCAGGAAGACGAGACCTTACATACCCAGTTCGTCGTCGAAGTCGCAGAGTGTAGGGTCTACCGGCTCTGCGTGCATGACTGTTCTCATGTACTCGTTGACCTTGTCTCTCATGGTCTTTCTGGATACTGTTCTAGGGTCCATCAGATCATGCTCGATCCAGATCATGTGATGATTTCTGTCTCTGCATGTATCGTCGAGGATACCCTGGAGTGTAGCCATGTTCTTGCAGGCAACGTTCTGGTACATGATGATGATCTCAGCTCTCCAGTCTTCGACCTGTCTCCACATCTCGTCAACAACGTTCTGGTAACCGCCGTTTGTGTGTCTTCTCATTACCATGCGCTCGTAGAGTCTTGCGAGGTCCATGAGAGCTTCTTCCTTGTCCTCTGTCTCGAGAACCTTTGTGAAGTTCAGGGACTCCATCTCAACGAGGATGTCAATTCCCCAGCAGTTAGCAAGCCAGTTGGAGAAGTTTGCGTAGTAGTGAGCAGGGCAGGACCATACGATACCTCTGTAACGCATCTTGTTGCGCCATGCTTCTTCGCGTCTCTCGTAAGCCTTCATCATGATATCATTGACCTTCTTGAAGGTCTTCATGACTCTAGGATCTGCGCCGCCGTCCATCTCGTAGTTCCACTTACGGAAGAGCTCGTATGACGGTCCGATGATCTGCGGATAGTCGGTCTTGTTGACT
>JBGULF010000039.1:0-48055 GCA_045115935.1 Anaerovoracaceae bacterium | reverse complement strand
TTGCTATTTCCGTATTAAACTTTTTCTCTTTATGATTCATCGGTATTTCCTCCGTTATTTTCCAAAACAAACGAGGCGGTCGCTGTTTAAGCTTCCGCCTCATGCATCAGTATCGTCCGTCCGGTTATCAGACGAACATCTCCGCGTCTTCCTTAGCCTGTCTGCGCTTCCTGACATACTCCTTGATAACAAGTGCGAGCATGCTGCCGAATGCTCCGGTAAAGAGTACACCGTACAGCCAGATCATGGTGTTGTCACCTGTCTTAGGCGGCGGACTCACTTCAGGACCGTCCTTGACGAGAACAGTTTGTCCCTCGTCATTGATGTCCTTATGCTCCGCTACCTGAGTCACCGTATACTTCGAAAGGTCATCGCCTTCCTTGTAGTCGTTGATCCTGTAAGCAGTCTCGAATGCTACGAGTTCCTTGCCCTTGAGGTTCCTGGTATCGATCACGAAGGTGACCTTTACCTTGCCATTAGGCTTCTTAGGCTGGAAAGGCTCGCTCCAGACTGTTACTTCATGGCCGTGTTCAACAAGCGGATCACCTGTATCCTTGACCATGAGCGTACCCTCGATCATATACCACTTGGAAGGATCCAGAGCCTTGTACTCAATTACGTCAGTCAGAGTAGTCTCCTTGCACGGATCTACTTCCTTGGCCTTCTTGTTGCCCGTAAGAGTAGTTCCGATCTCAGGTGTCTGGACCGGAGTCTGGGCGACGTCATCCTTTGGCTCAAGAGTTCCCGGCTCATCAGGATTATCCGGATTCGGATAGGTCACATTGTCGCACTCAGCGGTATTCCAGTATCCGTCCTTATCGTCAGTCTTGTTCTTCTGGTACTCGCGGTTGGTATCGTGACCCTTGTCATCCAGAGAGTCGGAGTCCTTCGCATTGGCTGCAAGGTATTCCTTCGCATTGTCATTCACAACAGCAGTGTAAGTGACTACCGCCTTTTCACCAGGTTCAAGAGTGATGTTCGCAGTGAACTCATCCTTGCCCTTGTTGTTCCAAGTTCCTTCACCGTCGAACTTAACATCCTTAAGCTTAGGAATAGTGAAGTACTCAGCGTTCTGTGTGAACTGATCCGTAACATCCATCGTAAGAACGATGTTTCCGGTATTCTCGACATGGACTTCGTACTCCACTTCATCCTGTGCGAAGAAGCCATACTTGTCGCCATTTGAAGGTGCCTTTGTAGTACGGATCTTATACATCTCGTATGCAGGCTTCATGTGTTCCCATGTGATAGTCTGTCCTTCATCATCGATATCCTCATGCTTGGCAGCGATCGCGCCTGTAGAATCGAAAACCTTCTCGAATACGACAGTGTCCTTGCCATAAAGCATGCTGCCGTCGAAGGTGAATGTGACCTTGACCTTGCCGTTACTGGTACGGGCTACGAATTCCTGCTCGGCAGTGATCTCATTACCTGCAGCGTCCTTGCAGACCTCGCCGGTAGCCTTGTCCATAAGACGTCCCTTGGCAGTATAGGTCTCGCCCTTCTTGAGATTCTTATACTCGATCTCATCGACGAGTGTGATCTGCTTGTCAGGACGGATCTCTGTATTCTGGCCATTGACCGACGCAGTAGTTCCGATCTCCGGAACATCATCCGTGATGGTCTCAAGGTCAACGAATCCGTTCTGAGATTTCTGATCTACCGTGAAGTAGAACTTCTGAAGGATATATCCTTCATTGTGCTCGCATGGCATCTCCTCAAGGATATATGAATCGTATGGGAGTGCTCCGAACTTGCTGTTCATGTCAGCCTTGTCTCCGAACTCACCTGTACCGAACCATACGCCGTGAAGGATGTCATCCTTTCTGGCAATAAGGTCAGCCGTCTTGATTTCCTTAACCTCAAGCAGATCGTCGAACGGGTTCTGCTTTCTTGCTGAGTCAGCATCCTCATCCTCATCGATGTCACCCGCGGATCTTCTGTCCTTGGTGGAGAAGAATCCGTTCGCATCAGTCACGACTACGTGAGTCTCGCCATTAGTCACGCTGATGATCTTGAAAGGAACATAGCTGAATCTTTCGGATGTCGAGTCGGCGATCTTGGTTCCCTGTACATCACTACGGTACACATAGTCATCGAATGTGAGAGCGGCTTCGTTCTGGTTATCGTCAAACGATACCATTACTCCGTCCTCTCTGATCTCAAACATGTGCTCCGTCTTATCTGTACGCTGGTAAGATTCATTCGTCTTCGACTCGCGGATGGTGTAAGTGCCGTAAGGAAGATCGTCCGCAAGAGTCTCGGCTGTGTACGCTTTCTTCTCCTCGTTCCAGTGGACTGTGATCTTGCCTACGTCCTTGCCGGTCGGTATTCTCTTGATCGCTCCGCTGTCAAAGAGATCCTGCTTGGATTCGAGCTTCTTCCAATCGACAGTATCTGTCTTGTTGTCGAGGTCACTTCTGACTACGACATCCCTGCCGGATACGTTCTTGATGGTCATTACGATGCCGTCAAGATGCGCACCGCCGAGTGCCTCGGACTTAACGAGTTCCTTATCTCTCTTAATGATCTGGACTCCGCCGCGGATGACTTCCTCTCTGACCTTATCTTCCGTAAGATCGATGATGACCCCGTCCTCTCTGATCCTGAAAGCTCTGGCCCATTCAGTATTGAGAAGATATCCCTTGGAAGGCTTAGTCTCCTTCACGAGGTAGGATCCGTAAGGCAGATCATGATCACCGGAAGCCGCGATACCGTCTGCATTCGTAGTGATGACAAGTGCAGCTTCGCCTTTACCGATCTCCTTGCCGTTTACCATGACAGTCTCAGCAGACTGGTTGTAGATGGTGAACTCAGCACCCTTCAGAGTGGCATCGCCCTGAGCGTAAGCCTCATCCAGGTCATTGTCGATCTTCGCAAGTTTGACACCGCCTCTGATGATCGTGTCATCACCTTCGATCTTCTCGTTGTAGGTCTTAACATGAAGGTTGTCTGTACCGTCTTCTTCAATAGTGACCTCAAGGATCTCATCATTGACAAGATAGCCTTCAGGTGCTTTGACCTCCTGGATCAGATATGTCCCCAGGGGATAACAGACTTTGCCGTCCTTGTCCTTATACAGGGCATCACTTGTGAAGCCGTCCGCGAAGGTCGGATTCTGGCCGTCGATCTTTCCGTTGGCATCAGTTACAAAATACCAAGTCCTGAGCGGCGAGCCGGAGACACCTTTCTTCGCGCCTTTCAGAAGAGGCTCCTGATACAGGTAGTCGTAATACTCGAATTTATATACAGCTCCTTTCAGAGTGGCATCTCCTTCGCCATGATCATGCGGATATCCCACAGGATTCTTGGTGAGGAGCAGTTCGACCAGATCAGTGATCGGCTCATCCTTGGCCGTGAAGGTCGTTGTCTTTTCGGACTCGATCTTTACTGTGTAGGTTTCAGTATCCTTTGCATATCCCGGAGGTGCATAAGTTTCTTTGACTGTGTATGTGCCTTCCATCAATTCGATCGTATTGCTCTCACCATTGGCATCTGTATACATGCGTCCTGCAATGCTGCCGTTCTTGTCATAGGCAGTATATTCAACTCCCTCAAGTGAGTAGCAGTTATTGCCATCGGTGATGGAAGTTCTGTTGGATATCTTTTTCATGTTGAGGTATCCCGGAGCCTCCAGATATCCGACGATCATGTCCTGAACTCCATCCATATAGCAGATGAAGATCTTGAAGCTTTCAGGAACTGCCTCGTCGAAGTCTGCGTTGGTGTCATAGAGCGCATTGGCAAGTGCCTTCGCTCTCGTCCATACTTCGCCGCAGTCCGATGCATGAGTTCCGCCCCAAGTCGCCATGTCGTTAGGTCTTCCGGCATATACATAGGCAAGAGCCAGATGTGCTACGCCGTAGTCCTTAGCCTCATCACCGTAGTAGAACTGCTTGATGCCTTCGATGTTCTTTTTGAAGCCCGGATACGATGGCGAGTAGTACACGATATTTCTGAGTGCGTTCCACTTGCCTGTATCGGTAGCGTCTGTGACTACCTTGTCTACCTGCACCGTCCTTGTCTGGTCTCCTGACCATACCGGGGATGACTTATTCGGCTGCACGCAGATTGAAAAGCGGCTTCCGAGATCATCTCCGAGGTCGCACTTGGCTGCGTTGCTGTAGCCTCCTTCACCCGGACCGTAATGCAGCTCTTTGTACCAGTGGACCGTATATTTGCTGCCCACCTTACCGCTGAATGCAGCTGCGGTCTGTGTCATCACGGCGCCGAGTACCATGATGAGCGCAAGCGTCATGGCGAACACTCTGGTGAACGCCTTGAAATACTTGTTGTCTGTCATTGTCTTGTTTCTCCTTTCTCTGAGTTAGATCATCATGAAAGCGAGTATGATCACCGGCATGCTGATCAGGATCATGATGCCTGTCAGGATCCAGGACAGTCTGTTTGCAGCCTTCTCACTGAGATACAGCTGCATGCCTGCCTCATCAGTGACCATGATCACCTCGTCATTTGGTTTTGGGTCTTTGTCTTTCGTCATAAGCTTTCCTTTCCCGCAAAATCGAGACATGAAAAAAGGCGCTCAGGTCATAAAGACTTGAACGCCTAATGTGTCATGTTATTGCGATTGTTATAATTATTTTATTGTGGTTTTATTTGGCTTCTGTCAGCTTCTCGAGCAGTGCAATGAGTTGTTCCTTTTCGTCATCAGTCAGTGCTCCGAAGGCCTTATCCAGCCTCTCATTCCTCTCGTCAGAGAGCTCTGCAGTCCTTGCTTTACCGAGTTCTGTCAGGGATATGAGCGTTGCTCTCTTGTCAGCCGGATCTACCGCTCTCTTCACGTATCCGTCGTTCTCAAGTTTAGATATCATCTCGGATACGGATGACGGGTTGATCCTGAGTTCTTCTGTCAGGGTCTTCTGTCTGACTCCGCCCTCATATCTGCTGATCACTTCCAGAACTCTTTCTCTGCCGAATGCCTGATTCTGTCTTCTGCAGTGACCGGGTCCATGACCAGGGCCGTGCATCGGATCGTGTCCTTCTTCGTGGCGATGGCAGCCGTGTCCTTCGCCTTCACCATGTCTGTGACAGCCTTCCGGGCCATGTTCGTGCTCGTGTCTGTGGCATCCGTCATGTCCGCGGCCATGCATCGCGCCATGACCGTGAGGTCCTACAGGCATCTCTTCAAAGTTCGATTCTATCGCTGCCTTCCTGATGGCATGAGGAGCTCTCATGAGCTGCTCAAATAATCTCTCGTTTATAGTCTTATCCATGAAATCTCCTTCCTGCGGATCTGCTTCATCCGCGAATCTCGATCAATATTTTATTTTGGTACCGAAATTAATATACTCTTCACTTATCTCTTTGTCAAGTTGTTTCGGTGCCGAAATATTATTATTTATATAAGACTATATACTCTATATTCTCTTCTTCGGGCAGTAACTGGTAGTTCGAGAGGTGGGGTTTCAGGGGAGGAGACGGAAAAACTTGCTCCTCATGCTATCTCGCATCATCTCTCTCCCTTTGCTTCTGCCGATGCCTTCCGTAGAATTCCAGAGCAGCAGCAATATAATCCTCACGTCTTGCTGCAGGCAGGCCTGGAGGAAAGAGCGGCTTGATCCTCTCTGTCCTCAGGACGATCCTCTCCTGCTGATTGCTCTTTGGCTCCATCATGATCGCTTCTATGGCTTCACGAGTAAGCTTGCCCTCTTCGTACATCCTCCGCATGCGTCTCGTCTGTTCATGCGTAGGAGTTGCCTGCTCCTGTTCTATCATGTCATATACATCGTGTTGTCTGTGGTCAAGATATGAAAGCTCTACTGCAGGTCTAAGACCGATCTTGCCTTCGTCGACCAGATCAAGCAATTCAGGAATGAGCTCGGTAAGGCGGATATAGCGCTTGATTTGTGTAGTGCTTTCTCCAGTTTCTTTTGAAAGCATTATATTAGATCTTACTCGCGGACCCAGTGGGTCCGCGTGGTCATGTTTCCTTGATGCAGCATTCCCGAGATTCCCGGCATACTCCTCAGAGACTCCATATGAGTTGACTAGGTGCTCTCTTGCTTTCTCAAGTTGAGGCTCTACCGGTTCCCCTCCGAAGTTTCTTCCTTTCTTCTGGTTCTCTACCATTCTGGATACCAGCAGCTTCATCGCATCGAGTCTCATCTTGTAGGCAAAGGCTTTCTCGGATGGCAGTATCGTGGATCTCTGAAAGTTTGATTCTGCCATCAGGATGGTTGCCTGCTCCTTTGACAGATCGAATACCTCACATCTGAGGGTATCCATCCCGAGCAGCTCGCAGGCACGCTTTCTTCTGTGCCCTGAGATCAGCTCGTACCTTCCATCCTTTTTCTTTCTCACCATACATGGAGTCAGAACGCCCTGTGCCCTGATGCTTTCGATAAGATTCATCATGTCATCGTCATCTCTAACCTTGAATGGGTGATCCGGGAACGGATCGATCCGATTGATCGGGATCTCGTAGATATGTTTCAGCTTTGCCTCGTCTCTCTCCTGCTGGCTTGAAAACAGTTCATCGAGCGATGGCAGCTTTATCCCGTTTTCTCGTTCGTTCGGCATCCGCGATCACCTCCTTTGTTAACGCCTCATATGCTTTGGCCGGCTTGCTTTCACCATCATAAGTGAAGATGCTCATTCCTGTCTTGCTTGCCTCAGCTGCCTTGACTCCTACAGGAATCTGGGTATCGAATATCCGGATATGCATTCCGTAGTTCGTCCGTATGGCATTGATCACATCCTTCGCAAGATTCGTCCTGCTGTCGACAAGAGTCATCACGATCCCATCTATCTTAAGGTTCTCATTCGTGTGGCTTCTTACCATATCTATGCTCCTGAGCAGCTGCGTCATTCCCTTTGCCGGCAGGTACTGTGCCTGGACGGGAATGATCACACCATCAGCGGCTGTCAGCGCATTGATGGTCAGCATACCGAGTGACGGCATGCAATCTATCAGGATATAGTCGTAGTCCGGTTTCACATCCCTCAGCAGATTATCCAGCACCTTCTCACGACTCATGGCATTTACGAGTCTCGTCTCCATCGATGACAGATCCAGATTGGAAGGAATGAGATCTATGCCTTCCTTATGATGGATCACCGTCTCACTGACTATGGGCTTGTAGTTCTCTGTAGCCAGATACATGAGCCTGCCAAGCGACTTTTCAAGATCGTCAGACGCTATTCCTAATGAATTGGTGAGGTCGCTTTGCGGATCTGCATCGACTAAGAGCACTCTCTTTCCCTCCCTCGCAAGGCCGACCCCGAGGTTCAGAGTGGTCGTCGTTTTACCGACACCGCCCTTCTGGTTGCATATAGCTATTGTCTTGCATTTATTCATTCGCACCTCCATCAGTTCAGCAGCTTGTCTGTTTCGTCTGGACTCGACCTATGGATAGTGAGTTCCAGAAAGTAGTCATCGATATCATCGTGATCAAAGAACGCCTCAAAGAACTTTTTTACCAGTCCGTCCTTATGCAGCTGCTGATATAGGTCATTCATAGTCGGTGCTGCAGGTGATTCTGCATAGTGAAGCACAGCATTGAGGATGTTGAATGCCGCTGAATTCTCATTGGATTCATGCATCCCTCGCATCAGCTCCAGATACCACATAGCCTGAGCATCCTCGAGATCACCCTCATAAACGCAGTCTATAAAGGCTTCTGCTACGGAATTGGCAATAAATGCTAGGTTGAATGGATTCACAGCCTTCTCCTTCTTCAGTGGTCTTTCTGTCTCAGGTCTTCTGTCTAACATGATGGAACCTGCCATGACTTTCTTGAGTTCCTCGAGAACATGCTCATGACCAGGCGGCAGGATTATCGTTGCCACGATCCCATCACCCTGATCGCTGTTCATTCTTGCTGCTCTTGCTTTAGCGTTCTTCTTCAGTGTTGTTGCTCTTACCATTTTGTTTCCTTTCTACCGTTCTGCCGGATTTTTACATAATAAGACCCTGCCCGGTATTGAGCAGGGTATGTAAGAGCATGATGAAAATGACCAATCAGTCAACGAATCTGATCAGCAACTCGTCTACTGCATCGGTATATCTTCCTTCGGATATGAGTTGATTCTTGAGTTCGACAAGAGCCATCACGATGATCCTGATCTCATCATAGGTGAATCTATACTTAGGCTTGAACATGGCACACCTCCTTGTTCTCTTTTGATTTCAGTGTATATGAAAGTCCGGGATGCAACAATTATGCGTTTTTTAATGAAAAAAGCCGGTCCCGATCCGAGTATGAACGGTACGACTCTGTCAAGTATGCCGGCATTTTTTGCCATTTTCTCAAAAAAAGTGCGGACTCATTTGCGGACTCAAATGTAGGTTTGAGCGTGGTTTTGGCAGGTCTGAGTAGGTAGATTTGCGGTTTTTGTGATGCTCAGTAAATTCCATGAAATAATTGAGCCTCTTTTTGCCACCACCAGAATCGAATTTCTATTGTGCTTAGATTTATCAAGCGTTTTGGGTTCGGTGCGGACTTGGACATATGTCCAAAAAGGTCCATGTAGGTAGGTTTTTTGCAAAGAAAAAAGCTTGAAACCGTTGAAATTTCAAGCTTAGGAAGTGGTGGAGATGGTGGGAGTCGAACCCACGTCCAAGAGCATTTCCGAAAAACTTTCTCCGAGCGCAGCCGATTGCTTTTGATTCGCTCACCCTTCGCCAACGCGGCAAACTCGGGGCTTCGCTATCCCGTGGATACTCTTACGCTACCGGGAGATCACGCAAGAGGTCCCTGCATGAATGACGCCGGATTCCCGTGCTGCAGGTGACACGGGGCCGACGCGCGGGGCTGAACTATGCAGCCAGTGCGAAATTGTTGTTTGTTTTAGCGTTTCTTTTGAACGGGTACTTTTTACGTGGATCACCGCCACGGCTCGCTTATCTTTGTTCCACACACCTGTCGAAACCTTTACACCCCCACAAGTGATGAAGAGCGGCAGACTCATCTGCCGCTCCCTTATTATAATTGTTATTTACTCCGTGTCAATATACTGCCGGTTCAGTCGATGAAATCGAGGTCTTCAGGATCAATTATGCAGCTGTAGAAGAACTCGATTATTCCGTCCTCTACGATATCCTTCAGGTCATCATAGTTGTGTATCTCATGGCGGTAGCCTGAATACAGCATCGTCTCTACATCACAGCCTGCATCCGTCAGCCAGTTGGATACCTGATATACTCCTGCACCGTACTGTCCTACAGGGTCCTGATCGCCTGCGATATTGTATATCGGCAGTTCTTTCGGTACCTTTGCTGCCCATTCAGGTCCGGTGATGACTTCGATCATCCTGCAGAAATCGAGGAACGATCTGTTGCTCGTAGGCTTTGTGAATGCGTCGAACGGATCCGCAGCGTGGTCTTTCTGCACAAATTCGTCATGGCAGATCCACTCGTTTCCGAGCGTTACGCCCTCATCGCAGCGGGCAAACATCCAGCCCATCATGACAGCTCCGACATCAGGGTCCGCCTCCGTGCCCTTGCCTGCATCAACGAGCTTTTTGATATATTCGATGCTGTTGTCAAGTCCCGGGAATTCTCCGGAAGTACCGCACAGCGTTACTCCGTCAAGCTCATCGCCATAATTGGCAATGTAGTCACGTGCGATGAATGATCCCATGCTGTGTCCGAACATGAAGTAAGGCAGATCAGGATACATCTCTTTTACCAGTTTGGTAAACGTATACTCATCCTCCATCATAGTATGAGGACCTTTGTCTCCCCAGTCGCCCCAGCAGTCGTTCTCCATGGCAGTCTTGCCGTGTCCGACATGGTCATCGGCAGCTACGATAAAGCCCGCATCCATGAAAGCAACTATCATGTGCAGGTATCTGCGCGAGTGTTCTCCGAATCCATGCACCAGCTGGATTACTCCTGCCGGCGGTGCTGCAGGTACATATACCCAGCCGTATACTTTGTCTCTCTTGTTGTACGAATCAAAACAAACCTCGTGAAGCATGCTGATTACCTCTCTTTCTTCCAATACTGCCTTAACTTAAGTTACCTGAACGATTCGGCCTCCTGCACCGTTCTGCACAGGTAGCGCATGGCAAGGACCGGATATTCTCCGGAAGCCGTCTCGCCTGTAACCATTACCGATGAAGCTCCGTCCAGAACAGCATTGAAAATGTCGCTTACTTCTGCCCTGGTCGGGACTTGTCTGTGTATCATTGAGTCCAGCATCTGGGTCACGACCATGAAGTCCCTGCCTGCTTTGCGGCACATGGATGAAATGTGTTTCTGTGCTGCCGGCAGTTCCCACAGCTCCATGGCATTTCCGAGATCTCCCCTGGCAATAACTATCTCATCACAATGCGGTATGAGCTCTTTGAGCCGGTCTATCCCGTCCCGGTTTTCGATCTTTGCCAGCAAACGTATGTCATTACAGCCTGAGTGCCCGAGCGCATCGCGCACCTCGATCAGATCTTCCCTGCTGCGGACGAAGGGCTGCATGACTGCAGTCACTCCGTACTCTTTAGCTCTTTTTATCTGAGTCCTGTCGTTCTCCGTCATTGCCGGAGTATGGAACGTGCATCCGGGCAGCGCCACGCTTTTTCTGCTCTCCAGAAGACCTCCCCGTACGACCCTCAGATTTATGCCGTGCGGCTGTGACGGGAACTCGGTCCTGAGCAGTATCTTTCCGTCATCCAGAAGGATCTCCTGCCCCGGATCCCCGTCCCGCAAAACAGCTTTTACATCCTCAGGAAACGGGATGTCTTCGATCCCGATCAGATCTCCTGTGATCAGGCTGAAAGGAGCATTCATATCTCCGATCCGCAGCTCGGGTCCCTGCATGTCTATCAGCAGCTCAGCGTTGAGTCCGCATTCGCGTGCAGCGCTGTGGAAGCTTTCTATCAGGGGCGAAGCTTCTTCAAGCGAAGTATGGGAAAGATTGAGTCTGACACCGTCCATTCCCTCCTGAAACATCCGCTTCAGTATTTCTTTGTCCCTGCATGCAGGCCCGATAGTGCCGTAGATCTTCACGTGTTTCATATCTATACTTTCTGCTGATCAGAACGGTATTACTTCACCTTTACAAACATTACAGGACTTTCAGCTGACGGCATCTTTATTTTTTGTCCGTTCTGCTTGACGACCTTATAGGAGTATGCCTTTACATAGTATCCATTGTATCCCTTGATCTTTTTGAGGTTCTTGATCACGCTCTTGCCGGATTTGAACTCCTTTTTGCTTATCCTGAACCTCTTTGTGTTGTTCAGGAACTCTTTGTCTGTAGATACCATGACATAGAATCCGTCAATCTTCTTAAGCTGGCTTGAGGTCATATTTTTCCATTTTACAGTCGCTTTGCCTTTACCTGAAACGAGGCCCGACATCTTTGGAATTCTAGGACCGATACCATATCTTACAAGAACCGTATCCTCATTATATTTATCCTTGTATTCGTCTTTGATCCTGACCTTCATATAATGCCAGCCCATCGACTTGACCTTAGGTGTTGTGTATGTATACTCCTTAGACGATATAAGTCTGCCATTGGTATTGTACAGCCTGAATTTCAGAGCAGATCTTGTGATGTTCTTTCCCGTATAAGTGGCAATGTATGAATCATCTGCATACAGACCGTATTTGTCCGCATCGATATCAACTACCAGCGGAAGTTCTATAGGTTCCTCCTCACCTTTGACATAAGCATAGTATGTCATCTCGACGCCTCTGTTCATGCCCTTATTGAGGTAGCACTCCACGCCGTTCGTCATATCGAATCTTTCATATTCAGGATTAGCGTTGTCAAAGAAGCCTTCTACTCCGTCTTCAGTCTTGACATAGGTGTAATCGACAGTGATCACCATAGGTCTCGGATCATCAGGGAATGTTTCAGGATCAACAGGTTCTTCAATCGATACTCTGAATTTGTTTCCCTCACCGTAAAAGTCTTCTTCGTTCAGGAAATTATATCCTACTGCGCCTTTGAGCGTGAATCCCGGTGCAGGAATGAAATCTACACTTAACGGTCTCTCAACACTCACCCACATGTGATATGTCGTATTAAATTCCTTGTATACAAGGTCTCCTGTATCCGGATCTGTATAAGGGACGCTTATGATTATTGGGATCTCATTCGCGCCGGCTGTGATCGGTGCCAGGTTCTCATAATCGATGAATGCGAAAGCATATGACTCATCTTTTGTCGGATCCGCGCCTTCGCGAATAAATCCCGTTTTGAGCACGGTGTCTCCGTATTCGTCTGTATACTCATACTCTACATAGTCAAAAGTAACAGGATTTACGGTTATATCATCAGTGTATCTGACGTCGATCCCACTGGCTCCGTCCTTGGTAAGATACATTCCCTGTACATCAGTATCACCTACATCAGCCCAGAGTATGCCCGAGAACCAGGCATCTACAGGTTCAACGCCTTCTTCCCCCTCCGCAAAAGCCATGGCGGGCATAAGCGTCAGTATAAGTGCTGCAGTTATCAGTACTGCAAATATTTTTCGTCTAATTTTCATTACGCACCTTTTTCTTTCCCGTCATCACATATTAGAAGTGGAATACTCTTCTAACGCCGACAATGTGATATTTATATTTGCCATTCGGATCTACGAGCTTCCTTATAGTCGATGTGTTGACAACACCCATTACCGGATCCGCATGGATCAGGCCACCAAGGCCGGTATAAATGGCTACATGGATAGGTGTGCCTTTCGAGGTCGCCGCAAAGAAGATAAGGTCTCCTGCGTATACACCGTAATAGTCGCTGGAACCTTCAGGCGGAGTTGCCGGTATGGCGATGCGCTGAAGCTTCGAGTTCATGATGTTAGGTACACAGTTGTACGGTCTGGTCGAAGGACTGATCGGCCAGAGGTCGACGCCCGCTCCGTAGCAGGCCTGCATTACAAGTCCGGATTCATCTATGCCGCCGCCAGGAGCACCCGATCTGCTCTGTACATACCTGTTGCCCATGTACTTCCTTGCGGTTCTTAACATGGCATTGACATGGTCATTTCTGGTGCTTGCACTGTTTATAAGCACAGGTGATACATAATGTCTGTATCCGTGTTTGCTTATGCTGTTTTTGATCTGCACCATATAACTCGGATTCTGGTAGCGTCTTGTCGCTGTTATCGTCAGCGTATCGGTCGTAAAGGCTGCTGCATTCTGATTCTTTGGAATATCCAGTCTCCAGTAAGTCTTTCCGTCCCACCAGCTGTTCGGGAAAGTAATAGTGACTTTTGCAGTATCCTTACCCTTTGGAAGTGAGATCGTCTTCTTGGTCGTCCACTTCTTTCCGGATTTCATCTGGAGATAAGCTTTTCTGCTCTCCGGGAATGCTACCTTGACTGAGATCTTCAGTGTGCTTCCCGCGCTGAGAGTCTTCTTTGAAGGGAAGCCGGTGACTTTTGTCGGTCTTAATTTGACGACTGCCTTCTGATTGAGCACGTTTGAATTCGTACTTTCAGCAGTGTAGGTCTTGTCATTTCCGTCCTTGTCCACGCCCTTGTTTTTATTGACCGCAATTACGTAGTATGTGTATCTGTGGCCTGCCACAACATTTGAGTCTGTTATCGTTGTGTTTGTTGTGGTCCTTGGCGTCGACTCCCAGTGAAGTCCGTCTTTCGATCTGTAAACTTTGTAGGATGTAGCGTACTTTACACCGTTCCAGATAAGAACGATCTTCTCTTTAGTTGAATAGTCGAGCTTCAGCGTAGGTGCCTTAGGTGTCATCGCTCCGACGACCGTTACCTTGGATGTGATGACTCTTCCGCTTGCCAGTCTGCAGCGAATGGTAGCGGTTCCAGGCGCCTTTGCAGTTACAGTGCCCTTTGATACAGTAGCAACGGTCTTGTTACTTGAGGACCAGCGGCGGCTGTATGGCAGATACTTGGTTTTCGGACTTGAAACTGTGACTTTGAGTTTGACTTTTCCCTTGGACTGCATCTTTACAGATGTATCACTCATAGTGCCCGAATAAGCGTTTTTGAGTCTGCTGGTAGTTGTTTTGCCGGCAGCCCAGTCTGAGATAGGCGAGATATATGTATATCCGTCCACTACATAGTAGCTGACCAGCCTGTAAGAATAGGCCGTATCTTTTGTTTTTGCCGTAGTGTCAGTATATGTTGTCTTAGGGCTCTTTACAGGTTCTCCTGAAGATCCTTTTTTAACGAAGCTCAGTCTTTTGATTTCCTTGTAGGTCTTCTTTGACTCCTTGTTTGTACCTACTGCCTTAAGGATAATGACGCCTTCAACAGGGTTCATGTGCTCGGCATTTTCCCAGCTGACCTTCATGCTCTTCTTCTGTCCGGTGATCCAGACACGGCCCGGCTTTAAGTTGCTTGCTGCCGGCTTCTTTACTACTTCCTGTTTGAACTGAACGTTAATATCATTGAGCTTGAAGCTTTTTCCGAGTTTTGAAGGGTCAAGCAGTCTCTTGGTCTTTGTAGCTCCGCACAGCTTGCAGGTGTAGGTCATTTCGCCATCCTGCTTCGAAGTCGGCTTGCGTGTTACTACGCCCTCGTCCCAGTCATGGGCCTCAGGATCGATCGGAATAACAAGATCGCTGTCTGAAGCCACTTCCTTTGTAGCGGCCTGATCAAAGAACTTCTTTCCGCACGAATTGCACTCATAATATAGTTTAGTCCCCTCTGAAGAACACGTTGCCTTGACTTTAGGGAACTTTGTAAGGGATTCATGCTTACATTCTGAAGGATCGTCCTCCGGTGTTGCCGGCGGATCTGCCATTGGCGCTTCCGGAGTTTCTGTTTTCTGCTCCTCAGCAGGCTCTGCCTGAGGATCTTCTTCAGGCTGCTCCGGATCGACAGTGTCTGTTCCCTGTACAGGCTCTTCATCCACCGTTTCCTGAGGCTGATCCAGAACGATCTCTTCGCCGCCCTGCGCGTCAGGCTCACCTTCCGCGAAGACGCCGGCAGGCATGAATGTTACGCACATCATCAGAGCCAGAAGCACAGCGCAGAGTCTGCGTACATTTTCCTTGTACTTCTTCATATACCCTATCCTTTCTGCTTTTTTACCAGTGCCAGCGTATCTATACAATATAAGCAGGCCTCCCTGACACAAAGAGGCCTGCTCCGTATTCTGTCAGTTAAAGATTGGCTGACCCGTATTTGTTGAGCAGATCATGCTTGAGATTCCACAGAGGCTTGCTGAGGTCGACATAGTAAGTCTGCGGGTTCTCAAATCTCAGGAATTCTCCCCAGAGTTTGTCTACCTGCTCGGTACATGTAGCCTTTATCTCGTCGATCTCAGGCTCTTCATATACCAGTTCACCCTTCTCAAAGATAGGTACAAGCAACTCGACTGCCGTATAATCGTACACCACCTTGCGCTTCCAGACTGCATTAGGGTCGAATATCTCGAACGGTCTGCCGTCAGGAATAGGCTCGTCTCTCAGCATAATAAGGTCTGCGATGGCCTTGCCGTGATCATTTCCGTAGAATCTGACGACTTTCTTGAATCCCGGATTTGTGATCTTCTCGACGTTCTCGGAGATCTTCATCTTAGGCACCATGGTGCCGTCTTTCCAGATTCCGGACAGCTTGTATACGCCGCCGAATACAGGTTCCGATCTTGCCGTGATGAGTCTCTCGCCTACGCCGAAGGAGTCGATCTTTGCGCCTTCAAGAATAACGTCTCTGATGATGTACTCATCGAGCGAGTTGCTGATGACGATCTTGCAGTCGGTGAGACCCTCTGCATCGAGGACCTTGCGGCACTCTTTCGTCAGATACGTGATGTCTCCCGAATCTATACGCACGCCCATCTTCTCAGGCTTGAGCTCCTTGAACACCTTGATGGCGTTAGGAAGTCCGGACTTGAGCACGTTGTATGTATCGATCAGCAGAGTCGCGTTCTGCGGATAGAGCTCGGTGTATTTGTAAAATGCTTCGTATTCAGAGTCGAAGCTCTGTACCCAGCTGTGCGCCATTGTGCCGAGAGCCGGAACATGGTGGTTGCGGTCAGCAATGGTGCAGGCTGTTCCGACGCATCCTGCAATGTAGGAAGCTCTTGCGCCGTAAACTGCAGCATCAGCTCCGTGAGCACGCCTTGTACCGAACTCCATTACAGGTCTGCCCTGTGCGGACCTTACGATACGGTTTGACTTTGTCGCGATCAGGCTCTGATGGTTGATCTGCATAAGAATGAAAGTCTCTACGAACTGTGCCTGGATAAGCGGTCCCTTGACTATCATTATCGGTTCATGCGGGAATATCGGGTAGCCTTCAGGCACTGCCCATACATCACATGTAAACTTGAAATCCCTGAGGAAGTCGAGGAACTCTTCGCTGAAGCAACCCTTGCTTCTCAGATAGTCGGTATCCTCTTCGGTGAAGCTGAGACGCTTCATGTAGGCGATGATCTGCTCAAGGCCTGCCATGATCGCGAAGCCGCCGCCGTCAGGTACACGTCTGAAGAACACGTCGAAGCATGCTTCTGCGTCCCTGATATCAGAGTTGAAATATCCGTTTGCCATCGTGATTTCATAGAAATCCGTCAGCATTGTGAGGTTATAATCGTTAAGCATTTCGCTCTCCTTTTTATTCCGCCCTGAGGCGTCAATGCCATGATCTCCGTACTGAGATTCATTTGCTTTATCCTTATTAAGTATACTTGCAGTTCTCCGTATTTGCAATGTATCTGTGTTGAGGAAGAGGCCTCCTCGTGGTAGAATAAGTGCTGTTATGAAAGAGATCCCTATCACTGCGAATGACGCCGGACGCAGGCTCGACAGGTTCCTGAGAAAGTATCTCCCCGGAGCTTCCCTGAGCGAGATCTACAAGATCATCCGCAAAGACGTCAAAGTCGATTCCAGGCGCAGGAACGAGTCATATATTCTCAACGAAGGAGAGATCCTCACGCTCTATCTGTCCGACGAGGTTTTTGAGAAACTCTCGCGCGGCAAGGGCTCGTTTGGCGTGTCAAAGGCAGCGAAGGCGAAGCGCACATTCAGGATCGTTTACGAAGACGACGAAATACTGATAGTTAACAAGCCTTACGGGCTGCTTACACACGGTGACTCTCACGAAAAGAAGGATCACCTGGCCAATCAGGTAAAGGACTACCTTATCGCGTCCGGTTCCTATGATCCGAGAAACGAGAAGGTCTTTGTGCCGGCACCCGTGAACAGGCTGGACCGCAACACGACCGGCATCGTTCTGTTCGGCAAGACTGCTGCATCGATGCGTGAGCTTGCCCGCATGATCAGAGAAGATGAGGTGCGTAAGTTCTATCTGACCATCGCCTGCGGAGTGATCAGAGAAGAGCTGCATCTGGGCGGCTCGCTTGTAAAGGATGAGGCTGCAAACAAGGTGCAGATACTGGACGGAGACGGCGGCAAGACAGTCGAGACCATAGTCCGGCCGGTAAAAACGCTGAGCTTCGGCAATGGTCTCCGGGCTACATTATGTGAAATCGAGCTCATCACGGGAAGGTCCCACCAGATAAGAGCCCACCTCGCAAGCACCGGACACCCGCTGATCGGTGACAGCAAATACGCAGACCGCGGAGCAGTTCCTCTCAACAGGTATGTGCGCGAACGCTTCGGCCTTTCGACACAGCTTCTGCACGCAGGCAGGATCGGGTTTTCAGACTCGGTTTCGGGATCGGAAATACTGGGATATCTGGGCGGAAAGTCTTTTGAGGCTCCTGTCCCTGCAAGATTCAATGAGATTTTAAAAGGATAAGATAATGAGATCAGACAGATATAAGACAAGTGATCTTAAAACAGCAATGAACGAAGAAGACCGCGAGGATTTCTGGAACGGCGCCGCCATCGACGAGCATGCCGAAAAGCCGAGCGCAGGTCAGAAAGCCGGAAGCTTTATCTGGAGCCTTCTTGTGGATATCATCATCGCCATACTTCTGGCAGCTGCAGTACTCTATTTCATCAGGCCTACTATCGTCAAGCAGACTTCGATGGAAGACACTCTCCACGAGAATGACTATATGATAATGTACAGGCAGGCATATAAAAAGCACGAGCCTGAGCGCGGCGACATAATCATCTTCGAGAGCAATCTGGTAAACGGCGACACCGGCAGGGACAAGCTGCTCATCAAGCGCGTGATAGGTCTGCCGGGCGACGACATAATGATCCGTGACGATCAGCTCTATATAAACGGAGAGAAGTATAAGGAGGACTACCTCAAGGACGGCTATACTCCTGCTTTCGAGATACCGCCTGAAGGTGAGACCTATACGGTGCCCGAAGGCATGTACTTCTGCATGGGAGACAACCGCGCAGGCAGCGTAGACTCGAGGCGCAGTGAGGTAGGCGACGTCCCGAGGGAGGCCATAAAAGGAAAAGTCGTCATAAGGCTCTTCCCGTTCAGCAAGATCCGGAGATTTTAGAAACAGAAAAGAGTAACATTGGCTAAACGTACACGTAAAACAGTTGCGAATAACAAGAAAGCGTTCCACGATTACATCATTGAGGACCGCTATGAAGCGGGCATCGTTCTGACAGGGACCGAGATCAAGTCGATCCGCAAGGGCTCCTGCAGCATCAAGGAGAGCTATGCCAAGATCACGAGCAAAGGTGAACTCGTGCTGACCGGCATGCACATCGCTCCTTACGAACAGGGAAACCGCTACAATGTAGACCCGCTCAGAGTCCGTACTCTTCTGATGCATAAAAAAGAGATAAACAAACTGTACGGCATCGTTAAAACGCAGCAGGGTCTTACCCTGATACCGCTGTCTGTTTATCTTGATGAAAACGGAAGGTGCAAAATCGAGCTCGGGCTGGCCAGAGGTAAGAAAAACTACGACAAGCGCGAAGCCCAGGCCAAGCGTGACGCCGAGCGCAAGATGGACAAAGCCATCAAGGCGTCCCGAAATCGATGATCTGATGACCGCTGCCGTTTATGAGCAGCGTACCGGATGGATGCATGATCTGTCTTTTGATCATGCCGTACTCATGATGGACATGCCCGTAGCAATGCAGCTGCGGGCTGTATTTATTTAAGAAATCATTGAAGCATTCGAAACCGCGGTGAGGCAGGTCTTCCATGTCGCCGTAGCCGCGGCACGGCGCGTGGGTCAGGAGAATGTCAAAATCATTCTCCGGTTCTTCAGCTCCGTTCTTTGCAAACAGGCGTATTACCGATCCGGCCAGCCTGCGCTTTCTGAGCAGGCGCTCTGCCTTCCTGATGCGCCCGCGCATCTCCTCTTCGGTATACATATCCGCGGAGTCGTCCCTGTAACGCATCGAGCCTCCAAGGCCGAGTATGCGGATCTTCCTCTTTGAATCGCCGCTCCCGCATGTCACTTCCACGATCTTATCATCGGCATCTTCGCAGCCTTCCGGCGGCTTCTCGTCGTAATATCCATCGTGATTGCCGCGCACATAGACGAGAGGCACGTTCAGCATCGTCACAATAAACTCCAGATATAAATGGTTCAGGTCGCCTGCGGACAGCACAAAATCGACGTCTGCCAGCATTTCAGCAGTCGCGTTTGTCCAGTTCTCCCACAGGAACTTCTCTTCAGTGTCAGATATCAGCAGTATTTTCATCCCGTCATCATGAAGCTCCGGCAGTTACCTGACTGCGGTCTTCGATTTCTCCACTCCGCTGTACTTTACAGTCGCCTTGGCTTCATCATCCAGGGCATCAATCTTAGGGATCTCTCCTATCACATTCTCGTTGAGCCAGTCCATGGTGATGACGTCCATGCTCGTAAGAGGTGCATCGCCCTCGCGTCTTACAACACCTTCCTGGCTGTGCAGCTCACCGTCGAACGGGTTGAAGTTTGCTCCGATTATGTCGTGGCGGAGCACCTCCACCAGCTTCTTTGTATATGGCGAGATATTATCCGACAGCTCGATGTCTACAGCTCCTGAGATCATTCCCCACCAGTAGTTTGTGGCGCGGTCCTTTTTATCGACGGCACTGGAGCTGTATGTGCCTTCTATTATCGTCCTGACGATGATCTCGTACAGTTTGCCCCATCTGTAGACCGGTGCCGCAAGATTCGTGATTTTGCATGTGCCGGACAGGTCGTTGCCCTCTCCCGGCTCGCATTTCTCGACTGTACATACCCCGTAAGCGCTGCTTCCGTCCGTATTGTGAGGTGAGTCAAATGCGGAAAGGACGTGGAGTCCCGAATCGACCATATCCCACCACCAGTGGGCATCCTGCTTTCTGGACCAGTCGAGGTGGATCTTCACCTCCGGGTCGATCATTGCAGCGCCAATGGCGAATGCATTGATGCAGGCGATGGTGCCGTAAACAGGCATACCCGAGCAATAGCCGATCCTGTGTGAACCGTCCGCCGCAGCTGCCGCTCCGGCCACCATGCCCGCGAGGAACTTCGCCTCGTACAGTTTTGCATAATACGTACGCACTGACTGATGTGCCAGATTGATCGAGCAGTTGAGGAACTTTACGTTTTCATATTTGATCGCCGCGCGGAGAGTATCGTTCGCCTGCCTTACAGACGGCGTGAACACGACATCAGCGCCCCATGATACCGCCTCTCCGACTGCATCATCAAAGGACGGATAGCTCTTTCTGCCGGATTCCGGATCCGCCTTGGCGATAACAAAGATTTCCGTTTTAACGATCCCGTCATATGTTTTTTCAAGATAACGGCGGCCTTCCTCATGGTCGAAGAACCAGTTCGATTTTTCAGGCCATTTGTCATAGATAAATGCTGCCTTCAGAGGATTCTTCCTTGAATAAGCGACTGCAGGGATCACCTTGCTCAGCAGCGAGTCCGGTCCGGTCACAAGCTTTTCAGCTTTAGTTATCAGGCCGCCCGCATTTACCGCCTGGTCTGACGACTCCACAAGAGACACCTTGTCTTTGCTGTGGGTGATCGTCAGCTCTTCACGGATCCTCTTAAGATTCTTCTCCACTTCTTTATCAGGCTGTGCAGCCAGAGCCTCTCCGGTGAAGACACGCAGGTACACCAGAAATGCATCACCGAGTGCCATATGAGGCATCTTTCCCTGGAGGGTTCGGATACCTTTGCAGAACCTCCAGTATGCTGATTTAAGATCCCTTACAAGGGTGTCAGGCCATGGCTCTGCATCCTTTCCGATGCTTCTGCCGAGAAGCTCAGCGATCTCAGTATAAGATCCCGGCTCTTCACAGACTATATCGTATATCGGGGCGACCCTGTAAAAATCCAGAAATTCCGCATAGGCAGGATTCCCGCTCAGTACATCCTCCGGCGGCACTATCCTGATGACTTCCGCCATAATAGTCGGCATCTCAAGGAACCTGCTGACAGACACACGCTTGTTGCCCTCCTGCACATAGAATTTGTGCAGATACTCATAAGCCTTGATAGGGCTGTTGAAGCCCTCATTGAGCTGAGCCTGGTAGAGATTGCTCCACTTGGATGCAAACTCCGTGTCTATATCGAGCAGCGGCATGAAATCCGGTGCAAATGAATTCTGTCTTGCCCGGGTCTTCGTTCCGGCGATCAGATCTACCGGGAGTTCTATAAGTCCCATGCTCCTCTGAGGCATGGTATCGTTGTCTGGACACACATCATCAAGCGCCGGCAGATACGGGTACTCGCCTGCCGAAAGCTTCGCCTTATATTCTTTTTCTCCGGCCTTAAGGGCCTTTATATATTCATCGATCATATAACAGATCTCCTTCCTGCTTCTCCAATTTTACAAGCATATTCCGCTGTATTCAAGCACGTCAGGCCTGACCTTTTTTCAGCATTATTCGCACTATTTTCGACATAAATCCCACGGCAGCTGTTCGAAAAAAGCCCGTACACCCTGCAATCAGCGACCGGGACCTGTTCTTTTCCGTGTTTTGACAGCAAGTGCCCCAAAGGCTTAATGTGAGCCCACAGCACAGCTTTTCAAAAGCCTGCCTTTCACCAGTGTGCACTCTCATTCTCTATGCTAAAAGGAATAAACATCATGGACAACAAAGCACGCAGTATGCTCAGCTCCTACCTGAGAGATATCAAAATGCGCTGCAAAAGCGAACAGCTCATGTTCCGCAATCTTGCAGGTTACGAAAGCAAAAGGCTGAGACTTACACGAACACATAATTCAAAAAATTACTATTCTGTCTTTATTCCGGGACAAAATTCATACAAATACCTGGGATCAGAGGGAAACAGCGAAGTCTGCAAAATCAAAAAGGCTCACTTTTTAGAACGTTCTATTAAGGATCTGACCAGCGAGATTCATCATGTTGAGCAATTTCTATATAAAAGCAAAGGCGTTTCATATGATGATATCAACGCCAGGCTCCCGAAAGTGTATAGAAACGCATCCGTACCACATGTTAAGTCTTCTTCAGATACGGCAATTGCCTGGAAAGAAAAAATGGAAAAGTATAAAGCATCTTTTCCCCCATACAGGCCGGAGGAGCTGATCCACAGAACACATGACAATACGTTAGTCAGGTCTAAAGGAGAAGCTCTGATTTATAACTACCTTCTTGAACTTGGTGTTACTTTCGTATATGAATTGCCCCTCAGAATCAAAATTGGCGATAAGGACGGATTGCTGCTTCCGGATTTCACGATTTTATCTGAGAGAGACTATAAAACAGTCCTTTACCTCGAGCACCAGGGAATGATGAGCGTTTCAAAATATAGAACGAAATTCAACGATACAGTGTATAAGTACTGGTTGAACAATTATTTGCCGGAAAGAGATGTTTTCTTCACATTTGATTCTCCAAACGGCGGATTTGATGACACACCAGTAAAAAGCATCGTTCAAATGTACATCAAACGTGAAGCTTCATAGCCATAGATAATTAATTTGTGTCAACGTAGTGGTTATAAGCGGAATTGTCATAAAAGTAAATCCCATTCCAAGAAGAAAATTGTGTCAATTCTGCAACTACATAAAAAGTGTCATAAAAGCAACTCCAATTCTGAGAAGAAAAATGTGTCAATTCTGCAACTGCGTATGAAATTGACATAAATGAAGTCCTTTTGCCAGTCAGAAAATTATGACATTTCACCGACATTATGAAGGAATGACACAAAGCAGAACAATTCATAAAGCATTCATTATGACAATTTAATATAAAAACTTGAAATTAACACATCCAGCCGGCACTGCATACTGTAAGTCTCATTAAGAAAACCCGATTATCAGAGAAGCAGGTCTTATGAGTAGAAGCAGTTTAGAGACAATGCCAGGTGGATAAAAAGGAAAGGAGAACTGAATGTTGGATCTTATGGATTTCAAAGAGGAATTTGTATCACTTTGCCGCAGTACTTTATGCGAGTCCGGTTCGGTAGACATGGAGATAGAAGAGAGGGCAGTAAACAAGGCTCAGCGCGGTACACTGAACGGCCTGCTTTTTAAAAAGGAAGGTCTGGACTGCGCTCCCACTTTCTATGTTGAGGATTTTTATATGGCATATAAGGCCGGCACTTCTATTGCGGATCTTTCTCAGCAGGCTGTGGATTCAGCAGTCCGCTGCATGGATATGGCAGGCCAGCTCGCGCGTGATTCATTCAACATGCTTGGTGATACTGAAAACCTTCGGGTAAGGATGCTTAATAAAGGCAGAAACAGAGAATATCTGAAGGGGATCCCCTTCCGTGAGATGGGCTGCGGCTTCGTGTTTATTGCGGAGATCGGGCACGGCGAATACGGCGCTGTTATCACGGATGCGCTGATGAAGGATTTCGAGATGACCGGAGATGAACTGTTTGATAAGGCACTTTTAAATACTATGGAGAAGTATCCTGCGGTGCTCCAGGATCTGGGAGATTCTGTTATGCAGGGCACCGAAGAATGCGAAAACCTTCTTGATGCACAATCCGGAAAAATGCCGGCCGGTTCGGGCCCGGGATACGTGCTTACAAATTCCAGATTCTTCTGGGGTGCCGGCGCCCTGTTCTACCCGGGCATGATCGAACGCATCCACGATCTGCTTGGCGGCGACTTTTACGTGCTGCCGTCATCCGTTCATGAGCTGATACTCATAAAGGTCGATGATCAGGATCCCCGTCAGCTGGCGGATCTTGTGCGTTCCGCGAACCGCTCTGTCGTCAGAGACAGTGATATCCTGGCAGACGATCTGTTTATCTGCAGGTCAGGTACGCTTTGCCGTGTCAGTTACGGCGGCATAATCCCTGCCGGCGCCGATAATGTCTGCTGACCTCGAACGTATTCCGGAGGCAAAAGAAAAGCCCGGCCTTATCTGAAGTCCGGGCTTTATCTGATGTTCAGATATTCTTATTTAAGTGTTTTAACACTGCCGATAAACAGAGGTATGCCCGTTTCGTTATCTACCAGAGCATAGACAAACGGTCTGTCCATCCTGATCTCTATCGGCGATTCCATGTATGCGCTGCTTTCCTTAGCGACTACAGCCGTAGCTGCCGCTGCTTTTGTGCCGTTCCTATCAAGTTCAATATGCGTCTTGTGTATGACTCTGTCAACCATGACCGAAGGCTCTCCCATTGCGGAAAAATCAGCCGCTGCCGAGAATGCTTCCTCCATGCCCATGTCCTTAAGAACATCCTGGAGTTCTGTTCCGTAATCGTACTTGAATTCAGGCATTGTCAGATCCACATGTTCCATTTTCCTTTTTTTCCACGCCGATCTGAAATCGCTGCCGCTCATGCCCCGGACGAATGCATCCGCCGTAGTACCCTCAGGAGGAAGTATTCCAACAAACGATATCTCCCCGCCTTTATATCTGCGCTCAAAGCACTTCGCACCGTTCAGACTGAAGTAATTGCACGACCCAAGCTCTTTAAGCATCGATGCATTCTCTGCCGCACCTTCGGCGTTAGTAAATGTTTCGTCTGTTACGGATTCAAACGGCACTGCCCATTTCCCTTCGAAAGCAGTTGTGTTTATCAGCACCATCCTGTCATCATCAGTCAGCCTGTCGAGGATATTGCGTATCATGTTGCGGGTGTTGTTGTATACCCAGTTATTTATGTCGCTTACCGTCTCAGTACTGAACGGCGCAACATAGAACTGCGAGTCGAAATAGTCTTTGTTCTGCTGAAGAAACCTTTCACTTACATCCATCAGTCCTTTTCTGGCCCATATGGAATTCGACTGCTGAAAGATGATCTTGTCTGAACGTTCGAGTCTGTCGTTCATTCCAGCGAGATAGCTGCAGAATGCCTCACGGTCCATGCCTCCTCCCAGCACGGATCCCATCTCATTCAGCGTGTTTCCGGCCGCTCCGTTCTCAAGCATTGCGAGCGCTGTCTCAATGGAATCTGGCGATACCAGAACGCTGCCGTTATTGCCTCCGGAAGTCTCTTTTGCGGAAACTTTCCTGAACAGTTCTATCGAGAAATCCGTGACCGCGCTGCAGAACGCCTCATCTGCATTGCTGTTTCCCGCAGGATTCCTCGTATAAAGTTCAGTCAGGTCTTCCGAAGAATCACTCAGGGGCAGTATCTCTATTTCTTCCTCCGGCCCGGGTACAGGCTGCGATCCCGGCTTTTTATTTGTAACAGTAACCTTGCACCTGTACGACTTCTTACCCAGCTTTGCGGTGACATAAGCCTTGCCCTTCTTCAGTCCTCTGATCGTAACGGTACTGCGGTATTTGCCCTTTGTCTTTACGATCCTGACGATTTTTTTGTTGCTGCTCTTCCAGACTACCTTTTTCCCGGCGTTCTTCAGCCTTATCGTTGTGCTTTTGCCCTTCTTTACAGTAACAGTCTTTTTGCTGAGCACAGGCTTTGACGCGGCACTGACCGGTCCGGCGAACGCCGCTATCCCAAGTGATACGAAAGTCATGGAGCATATTATCATCACAGACAGGAATTTTCTGATAAAACTTTTCATTTCAGTTCACCTCTATCGCAGCAGCTGATTCTTTCTTCTATTAATTAAGTATATTTTTTTCCCGATACTGTTGCATTGTTTTTTAGAATTATTAAGATTTCCGGAGATCCGGGCATAAAAAGTCCCGGTCATGTGACCGGGACTTAAATCAACGTATCTTTTTACGCCTTTGCTGCCTCTGCAGCCTTTGCCTTTGCGGCAGCAGCTTTTGCTTTCTTTGCTGCAGCTACCTTTTCTGCCTGCTCCTTCTTAGGAAGCTTCTTGAAGCTGTTGATAGCTCCTGTCGGGCAGATCGCAGCACAGAGTCCGCAGCTCTTGCACTTGTCTGCATCGATCCTTGCGAGGAAATCCTCTACATGGATGGCGTCGAAGTTGCAGACTGTGGTGCACTTCATGCATCCGATGCATGCATTGTCGCAGTTCTTGCGTGCAACAGCGCCCTTGTCTGTGGATGAGCACAGAACGTGTACCTGGTTCTTCTTTGGTACGAGCTTGATGATCTTCTGCGGGCAAACGCCTGCGCACGCGCCGCAAGCCACGCAGTTTTCTCTGTTGACCTTAGCAACACCGTCGACAACGCCGATAGCGTCGAACTGGCATGCATTCACGCAGTCGCCAAGTCCGATACATCCGTACATGCATGCGTTCGGTGATGTGAACCATCCCTTTGCGCCCTTGCAGGACTGCATGCCCTGCCACTCGAGGACTGTGCGGGATGCTTCGCAAGTGCCGTTGCACATTACCTGTGCTACCTGAGGCTCTGTAGCTCCGGCAGATCTTCCGAGGATCTCGGCGATCTGTGCCGCAACTGCAGCTCCGCCCGGAGAGCACTTTGTGCATGGCAGTGATTCGTCAGCTACAAGGTTTGACGCATAGTCGTCGCAGCCTGCGAATCCGCAGCCGCCGCAGTTAGCGCCAGGAAGTACCTCTCTGACCTGGGTTACTCTCTCGTCTACCGCTACATGGAATACCTTTGATGCGAAAACCAGAAGTCCGGCACAGACGAGACCGATGACTGCAACCAGCAGTACAGGTGTCATTACTCCACTCATCTTTCTACCTCCTTACTGGAACATCCCGGTGAAGCCCATGAACGAAAGTGCCATGATGGAAGCTGCAACGAGGATGATTCCAACGCCCTTGAAAGGTGTCGGGATAGCATCCATGTTGTTGAGCTTCTCCTCACGGATGCCTGCGAAGAGGACCATGGCTACCATGTAGCCGACGCCTGCTCCGAAAGCATACACTACGGACTCAACGTAGGAATAACCATAACTTATTGCGTTGATCGTTGCACCGAGAATAGCGCAGTTTGTTGTGATGAGCGGGAGGAAGATACCGAGCGCCTTCTGAAGAGCAGGCAGGTACTTCTTCATGAACATCTCAACGAACTGTACGAGTGCAGCGATTACGAGAATGAATACTACAGTCTGCAGATATCCGATCTCGAATTTGTTGAGGAGCTGCATTACCGGCCAGGTAACGAGTTCGGCGATAACCATTACGAAGACTACCGCGCCGCCCATACCGACGGATGAGCTCATCTTGTTTGATACTCCGAGGAACGAGCAGATTCCGAGGAACTGGGACAGTACGAAGTTGTTAACGAGGACTATTCCCATGAAGATTACTATAAGGTTTACTATCATGTCTGTCCTCCTTCCTATACTGCCTGAGCAGCCTTAGCTGCCTTTTCTGCTGCAACTTCCTCATTAGCTTCTGCTGTATTGCACGAATTGTACATCGGGCAAAGTCCGCAGCTGAAGCTCTTAGCCTTGAGAGCCTTACCCTTTGTAGCAGCCTGCATGATCGCGATCAGTGCTCCGAATACGAAGAATCCGCCCGGAGGGAGATTGAAGAAGCCAATCGAGAAGTTAGGGATGATAGTGAAGCCGAGGAGGCAGCCTGTTCCCAGAAGTTCTCTGATAGCTCCCATGGCTGCGAGAGCGAGTGTGAAGCCGATACCCATGCCGATACCGTCAAGTGCGGAGTCGACTACGGAGTTCTTGTTCGCAAACGCCTCAGCACGGCCGAGGATGATGCAGTTTACTACGATCAGAGGGATGAATACTCCCAGTGCCTTATTGATTTCCGGAGCGTAAGCCTGGAGCACGAACTGTACCAGTGTTACGAAACCGGCGATTACTACGATGTAGCAAGGGATCCTGACTTTGTCAGGAATTACTTTACGCAGCATCGAAATTACGATGTTGGAACAGATCAGTACGGCTGTTGCCGAAAGTCCCATTCCGAGCGCGTTGATCAGTGATGAAGATGTAGCGAGGAACGGGCAAGTTCCGAGGAGGAGTACCAGTGTAGGGTTCTCCTTGATGATACCGTTGGTCAGTATCGAGAGCTTACTTTTCTTTTCCATTACTTAACACCTCCCATCGCGTCAAACTGAGCAAGTGCGCAGTATACAGCTTTGTGGACAGCTCCCGAGGATACGGATGCTCCGGTCACGTGCTGAACGGATGTATCGCTCTTGACCTGGTCGCTTGTAAGCTCGGTAAGTCCGACGTACTGCGAAAGATGTCCGGCATCATGTGCCTTTGTACCTACGCCCGGTGTGTCTGCGTGTTCTGTGACCTTTACTCCGGTGATAGCTCCGTCCTTGTCGATTCCGACCATGGCTGTGAGCATTCCGCCGTAGGAGTTGGTCTTTACTGTAACTACCATGCCGGCCTTGTTGTCAGCAACATAGCAGTCCTCTACGTATACTTTTCCGTCTTCGAGGATGTATGGATTTGCATCCGATGGGCTGAAGTTGTCAGCGTCTGGAAGGAGTTCCATACGTGCCTCGCTGGCAGCCTTGGCTGTATTCTCGGCAATGATAGGAGCCGTTACGCCGTATGTGAATGCCAGCAGGAATGTTGTAACGAAGCATATCACTACAAGCACGAGGATAGGCGAGATGAATTCCTTGAATGCGCTGTTTTTATTTTCCATTCTTAGCACCTCCCTCCTTCAGGTAGAACTTGTAGGACAGGTTGTTGAGCAGCGGTGTGCAGATGTTCATCAGCAGGATCGAGAAGGAAACACCTTCAGGATATGCACCGAAGAGCCTGATGCTCATCGTGATGATTCCGCAGCCGATACCGAACAGAAGCTGGCCAAGAGGCAGCTTTGGCGATGTTACATAGTCGGTAGCCATGAAGAAAGCACCGAGCATGACGCCGCCGGAGAGCACGTGGAAGAGTGCCCAGTATGGGCTTCCTGTTGCGATCAGTCCGAATACGAACACAGTGCCGATGAAAGCACATGGGATGACCGGGCTGATGACCTTGCGGGCGATCAGGTAGATGCCGCCGATCAGCAGTGCGAGTGCACAGACTTCTCCGGTCGAACCGCCGTGGAATCCGATGAACAGGTGCAGGAGATCAGGGATCTGATCCTTGCTTCCCTCTGCGTAAAGTGCGAGAGGTGTAGGACCTGTGACTGCATCAGTGGATTCTGCGAGTCTCGTCAGAGGCCATGTTGACATGTTTGCCGAGAACGAGATGAACAGGAAGATACGTGCTGTGATAGCAGGGTTCGAGAAGTTCTTTCCGATACCGCCGAAGAGTCCCTTGACTACTACGATAGCGAAGAGGCATCCGATGACTGCCTGCCAGAACGGGAAGCTTGAAGGTACGTTGAACGCGATCAGCAGTCCCGTAAGAGCAGCGGAGAGATCTCCGACCGTCTGCTTTTTATGAGTGATTACGTTGAAAAGGTACTCGAAGAGTACGCTGGCTGCTACGCATACGACCGACAGCACCAGGGCTCTGAGGCCGAAGATGTAAATGCTGGCGATCCATGCAGGAGCAAGTGCAAGAAGCACTGATCCCATCAGCCTTGTTGTATCCGATTCCGTTACGATATGCGGCGAGGAGGATACGATCAAATTGGTATGAAACTTATTAGCCATATTACTTCGACGCCTCCTTTACCATGAATTTCGCCAGCTTGTTAGTCAGAGCAAGCGGGCGTCTTGCCGGACATGTGTACGAGCAGCTGCCGCACTCCATGCACTGCATAACGTTGAATCTGTTGAGCTTGTCTACATCTTTTGCCTCGTAAGCGTCAGCAAAGATGCTTGGCATCAGGCCGAACGGGCAGGCTGTGTGGCAGCGCTGGCAGTTGAGGCAGGCTGTTTCTTCTTTTACCTCTGCCAGTTCCTGGCTGAAGCAAAGGATAGCGGATGTATTCTTCATTGTCGGGGATTCGTCAGACTTTGTAGCTCTTCCCATCATAGGTCCGCCCATGATGATCTTGCGAGGCTCCTTCTTGTAGCCGCCGCAGAATTCGACTATGTCTGCGATCCTTGTTCCGATCGGAACATATACGTTCTTAGGCTCAGCAACAGCGTCGCCGTCGACCGTGACTCTTCTTCTTACTATAGGCATTCCGGTCTTGAAGTACTCAGCCATTACGCCGATAGTCGAAACGTTGTCGAGAATGACTCCAAGCTGTGCAGGGAGTACGCCCGCGTTCATCGTCTTGCCTGTAACTTCGTAAACGAGTACACGCTCAGCTCCCTTTGGATAGCTGGACGGAAGCGGTACGATCTCGATGTCGTCGATTTCGTTCTGTTCGATCAGTCTCTTGAGGTTAGCGATAGCATCAGGCTTGTTTGTCTCGACGCCGATGAATCCCTTCTTGAGATTCAGCCACTGCATGATAAGCTTCATACCGTCGAGAACGTCCTGGCCGTTCTCTACCATTTCTCTGTTATCTGTGGTGATAAACGGCTCGCACTCTGCTGCGTTGACCACCAGGTACTCACACTCATCGAGGTTCTTAGGATTCAGCTTTACGTGAGTCGGGAAGGAAGCTCCTCCCAGACCTACCATACCGCTGTCTCTTGCAGCTTTGACGAAATCCTCAAAGCTGTTGATGACAGGTATCTGAACTTCTTCGCTGACCTCCTGCTTCTTGTCAGGCTCGATTACTATGTGAGTTTCAAAGCCGCCCATTGAACCGCGGACCTTGTCGATCGACTTTACGGTTCCGCTGACGCTCGAGAAGATAGGTGCGCTGACAAAGGCCTGTACGTCTCCGATCCTCTGTCCTACCTTCACATAATCACCCTTCTCTACGAGAGGCTGACAAGGAGCGCCGATGTTCTGGGACATGCTGATGCTTACTTCATCCGGTATCGGCATCGTTACGGTCTCGCATGCGGCCGTATTTTTGTGATGCGGTACATGGATGCTCGGCAAATGTTTCCTTTGGCTCATCCCTTTAGAAACTCCTTTCACATAAATATCTACTTCTACGGTAACTAGTGCTTAACTTGTTTTTCAGCGCCATTTAACGATTTTCGCGCTTCTTTTGCGCAACAAAAGAATGGCGCTGTCTGACAGCGTTAGTATTATATAACATTTAATTTGAAAATGCATAATTGCCAAAAACATAACGATACAAAGCTGTTCATTTTGGCGTGCAAGGCAAGTATAATGTGCGTATGAAAGAGTATACAATTGCAGATTTTCTGAATAAGAACGCAGAAGCGGGTAACATTTCGTTCCACATGCCGGGACACAAAGGCAGGAGCACGCTTTTTGACGAGGCAGGTTACGGACAGCTTCTTAAGAATGCCGCCGCGTATGACATAACCGAGATACCGGGAGCGGACTCGCTGTTCAGCCCGCACGGCGCTCTGCGTAATGTAATGGACAATTACGCAGAGCTGTATGGCGTACGCCATACGGAGTTGCTCGTGAACGGCTCCAGTGCGGGCCTTATAGCCGCAATCATCTCGAGCGTTCCTGTCGGCGGCAAACTCATACTGGGACGCAATTCCCATCACGCCGCATTCAGCGCGCTCAGGCTCGGAGGGATAAACCCGGTATACATCCGTCCCGAAACAGATCCCGATTATAACATTGCCGCAGGGATCTCCCCTTACGAGCTCGAAGCGGCCTGTGATGAGAACCCTGACGCTTCGGCTGTGCTCATAACAAGTCCTAACTACTGCGGCATGCTCAGCGATATATCCATGCTTGCAGATGTAGCTCACGATCACGGCATGATTCTCATAGTAGATCAGGCGCATGGTGCTCATCTGAAGTTCTTTGACTATGATGCGCGTCAGGCAAGAGAAGACGGCCTGTATGTGCCTCATCCGAAGCACGCGGCAGAGTCTCTCGGCGCAGATATCGTTATCAACAGCACGCACAAGACCCTGCTCAGCTTTACGGGGAGCGGAATACTGAACATCTGCGGTGATTCGGTCGATATCGATGCGGTCAGCGAAGCTCTCCGTATGGTGCAGACCACAAGCCCGTCATACCTTCTTATGGCGAGCCTTGACATAAATGAAAAGATAATGCGCAGAAGGTGGCGTGAGATCGTAAGCGACTGGAAGGAAGACCTCCGCGGTTTCTACAAGGGAGCCTCACGCATAAACGGACTGACCTTAGTCAAAGGCAGCGGCACGAAAGGCTCCGGCGCACAGGACGAGGATGTGTTTGCACTTTACAGATACAGGGAAGGTCCTGATCCGACTAAGATCAACCTGAGCATGTCAGAGCTTGGGCTCTCGGGCGAACGCCTCGAAAAGGAACTCAGGTACAGAGGCATAATATCCGAGATGGTTCACGGAGAGTACGTGCTTCTCATGACGGGTGCAGGCAATACAAGGAACGATTATGAGCGCCTTCTCGCAGCCCTGCAGGACATCGCCTCGGGTTACGGAGTCGGCTCACATATCGACCGAACGCCGCGATCCTTTGAAGACATAGTGCTCGACTACGCCAATGTTCCGGTCGAGGGCGAGTATGTTCCTCTTTATGAAGCCGTCGGACGCGTCCTGTACGACCCTATAATCACCTATCCGCCGGGCACGCCAATCGCCTGTCCGGGCGAGATCCTGTCGATGGAGGTAATAAGCCACATCTCAGCGATACTCGAGGACGGCGAAGCCATAACCGGAGTGGACGACGAGGGCTGCATCAAAGTCGGCATCGGCTATTAATAACAAAAAAAATAAAGGACCGGCGGTCAGCCGGTCCATTTTGATTGCTTTTACTTTATAACTTCACGTCCGCCCATGTAAGGTCTGAGCGCTTCAGGTATCACCACGCTGCCGTCCTTCTGCTGGAAATTCTCGAGGATGGCCGCTACGGTACGGCCTACTGCGAGGCCGGATCCGTTAAGAGTGTGGACGAATTCAGGCTTTGTATCCTTGTCCCTCTTGAAGCGGATGTTTGCGCGCCTTGCCTGGAAATCCTCGAAGTCGGAACAGCTTGATATCTCAACGTATCTGCCGTAGCTTGGCATCCATACTTCGATGTCGTATGTCATTGCCGAGCTGAATCCGAGATCGCCCGTCGAAAGTCTTACGACTCTGTACGGTATGCCGAGTCTCTTCAGCACTTCTTCAGCATCGTTGGTCAGCTTCTCGAGCTCCTCGTATGAAGTCTCAGGTGTAGTGAACTTGACCATCTCTACCTTGTTGAACTGGTGCTGGCGGATGAGTCCCCTTGTATCTCTGCCGGCTGAGCCTGCCTCCTTACGGAAGCAAGGTGTGTAAGCAGTGTAGTATACCGGAAGCTCCTCCATAGGGATGATCTCTTTGGCCCTCAGGTTGGTAACAGGTACTTCGGCTGTAGGAATAAGGAAGAAGTCCTTTGCCGGCAGATAGAACATGTCGTCTTCGAACTTAGGGAGCTGGCCGGTGCCGGTCATTGACTCACGGTTGACCATGAACGGCGGCAGTATCTCCGTATATCCCTGCTCTTCTGTGTGAAGATCGAGCATGAAGTTGATAACTGCTCTCTCGAGCTTTGCGCCGAGGCCCTTGTACACTGTGAACCTTGCTCCGGAGAGCTTGCCTGCTCTTTCAAAATCGAGTATGTCGAGCGCTTCACCGATGTCCCAGTGAGCCTTTGCCTCGAAATCGAACTCGCGCGGTTCTCCAACTCTGCGCAGCTCTACGTTGTCAGTGTCGTCAAGTCCTTCCTGAACGTCCTTGTTAGGAACATTAGGGATGCCGAGCAGTACGTTCCTGAGTTCAGCTTCAACATCGGCTACCTCCGAGTCGAGCTCCTTGATGCGGTTCGAGAGCTGCTTCATCTCCTTGAAGAGACCCGATACATCCTTTCCTTCTTTCTTGAGTTTAGGAACTTCGCGTGAAGTCACGTTCTGCTTATTCTTGAGTGCTTCAACTTCAGCAAGCAGTCCTCTTCTCTTTACGTCAAGTTCCCTGATCTGATCAAATCCGAAGTCACCCTTGCCGCGTCTTTCAACGCCGGCCTTCATGCCTTCAAAATCTTCTCTTATCTTTTTGATATCCAGCATTGTCTTTCCTCTTATCGTTATAAAATATTTCTTCTGTATTTCGCATATACCCCGCGAAGCTCCTCGAGCTTTTCTTCGATCTCGAGCTCGAGCCTGCTGAGGCCGGCGAAGTCATTTTCATCTATGGCGATCCTCGCCTGCATCAGCAGGGAGGCTCTGCCCTTTTCCTCATGGCCGATCAGAGACTTGAGCTTCGCGCACTTGTTCCAGTTCGTCACGTCATACTCGTTCGTGTCGTCAGTGTGCAGCTTAACACAGCTCCTCAGGAATTCCATCGTGTTGCCGATGTATCTGTCATGGTATTCCATCGTCCACTTGTATATCATCTGCTCGCGGTACGATCTGAGCGTCATTGCCATGGTTTCATCGCCGCCCGTGATGAGTCTGACCGTTTCAGGATCGAAGTGGCCGTCGCCCCAGTTCAGGAAACTCTCCCACACATTTGCAGGCGCCCTGCCGAACAGTTTCTCCCTCACCTCAGGAGTGAACTCCGTGTAGATGTTGCGCTCTGCCCTGTACTCACGGTCTCTTTCGAGGTAGAAGTCCTCATCGCCGTAGCGTTTGCTTATCGAAGCCTCCAGCTCATGAGGAGTCTTTCCGGCTTCAAGCACTGCCTTTATTCCATCTAGCATTGTCAGGTAGCCCGCACCGATTATCAGGTAAGTGTTCGTATGCGGATTCGGCGACCTGAGCTCGAATCTTGTGGATCTCGGGTTCTTCAGGTCTCTTACGAGTCCGATCAGAACCGTTCTGTTACGCGACGGAGTCTTATGATCGACACCCAGCGAAGTAACGATACATACCGGCGCTTCATAGCCCGGCTTGAGTCTCTGGAAGGAGTCATGCTCCGGAGCGATGATCGGATAGAGTTTCTCGTAGTTGCGGAGTATTCCCATGAGTGCTCCGTATCCTACCGGACTCATGAAATCCGTCTCTCTGTTCTCCGGCTCAAACAGGTTGACCACTCTGCCGTCCTTCAGCTTTGCTGCAACACCGAAGTGCGTATGCTCACCGGAACCTGCGACTCCGTGGATCGGCTTGGCGAGGAACGTGACCTCGAGACCGTTCATTCGGAAAATATCCCTGATGATGTGCTTTATCTGCGCTTCGTTGTCAGCTGCCTGCATCGGTGTCGAATACTTCCAGTCGACCTCGAGCTGTTCCATGATGTGGTCAAAGTTTCCGGAGTTGCCCATCTTGGCCTTTACTCCGCCTACCTCTTTGTGGCCCATCTCCACGCCGAAGCCGTAATGGTCGAGTATCTCCAGCACTTCTTCAAGCGCCGTGCCTACAGGTCCAGTAACTCTCTGCCAGTACTGCTCCTTGAGTTCCTGTGCGATGCTGAGCTGGTCTCTGTCCGCCCTGTCGTCAGGCGTCTTTACCCAGAATTCCAGCTCTGTAGCATTTGTGAGCTGAAGCTCATCGATATCGTCGATGCTGTCAACTCCGCCTATGTGTTCAAACACATACGGATTGTCCTCGAGGACCTTGCGCAGACCGCTGAGGAATTTTTCGACAGTCTCCTTGAGATAGATCCTCGATCCCACCATCGTGTCTCCGTTGTGACGGAGGTATGACGGGATCCTCAGTGTTCCTGTCGGCAGACCCGTCTCGTAGTCCCTGTTGGCGTAGTTATACTCTACGAACCAGTTTGCATCCGGGTCAGGTACGATATCGACTCTCGCATTTGAAAGATCGGCTATTGTCGGAAGCGCTACAGACGAACCGTCGGTCTGCACTCCGTTTTCAAGCAGCTTCTGCATGTCGTCAATGAACAGAGCAACAGGGATCTTCTCATCAGTGCTGTGGTTGCCCATGTCGACTCCCGTGAATGAAACGAACTTCACTTCAGGATGTGCCATGAGACGACTCCGGACGGTCTCTTCGTCGTGCTCGTCCGGAGTCAGTGTAAATAACATTCTATTCAGATCAAAATTGATCATCTCTAATAACCCTTTCTGGCAAGGATGGGTTTATGCTGCCTCATCCTCTGTCTGAGCAGCAGGTTCTTCAGCAGGTGCTGCAGCCTCTGCCTTTGTATTGCTGTCGTTTGCGAGCTTGGTCAGATAGTTCTCAAGCTGCTTGATGTACTTTCCGTAGCCTTCCCAGTCGCCTTCCTTCTGGCACTCTATCGCCTTTTCGTAAGCGTTCTGAGCTTTCTTGATCAGTGCCTCGACACTGTCATCCGAACCTCCGTCAACGCTGTCAGCCTTATTGCCGCTGTCATCTGCGCTTCCGCCGAACAGGCTGATCAGCGCCTCGCCGAGCGTAGGCTCGTATGCGATCTTGTCCTGATATGCCACGATTACTCTCTTGACTTCAGGGATAGCCTGATTGGTAGCCTCGAGGTATACCGGCTCAACATACAGGAGCGATGTGCCGATAGGTATTACGAAGAGGTCTCCTCTCTTATATGACGATCCGGACTGTTTCCACAGCGAGAATTCCTTGGAGATCTCGGTGTTTTGGTCGATCTGAGCCTCTATCTGCATCGGGCCGTAGATGGTCTTGTTCTTCGGCATCGTGTATACGATCAGCTGGCCGTAGTTGTCGCCGTCGTTTCGTCCCATCATGATCGCAGTCATGTTCTGCTTCGACTTCGGTGTGAACGGCACCATGTTGATGAACTCAGCGCCTTCCTCAGTGTCAGGCAGGTTGAATACGTAGTAGCTCGGATCCATCTCTGTATCTTCGGTACCGTAGATCTGATGAGCGATATCCCAGAGGTCCTCCTTCTGGTAGAAGACCTTGACTTCGTCCATGTGGTACTTCGAGTATACATACGCCTGGATCTTGAACATCGCGTTAGGGTATCTCAGGTGAGTCTTCAGCTCATCGGAGATCTCGCTGTACGACTTGAACAGCTTCGGATAGATCTTCTGGTATGTCCTTGCGATCGGATCCTCTTCATCAACGATATAGAAGTTTGTGGTTCCGTCGTACGCATCAACAACTACCTTGATGGAGTTCCTGATGTAGTTTGTAGGATTGATCGCTTCCGGATCAGTGTTGTACGGTTCCGAATACGGATACTTGCTGCTTGTAGTATATGCATCGAGTATCCAATAGAGTTTTCCGTCGATTATGGTCATGTACGGATCTTCCTCATATGCGAGGTAAGGCATGATCTTCTCGACTCTGTGGACAACATCTCTGACATACAGGATCTTTGACTTCGATGTGATGTTCGACGAAACGAGGATGTTCACATTACCTTCCCTGATGGCGAACAGGACTCTGTTAAGAAGGTTCAGCTTGATTCCCGTGCTGCCTTCGTACTCAGTGTACTTGTTCTCGCTTCCGTCAGGATAGTCGAACTCAGCTTCCTTTGTATTAACGATGACGTAGTCCTTCGAGAGCTCTCCGAAGTAAATCTCCGGTCTCTCGATATTGAGCTCCTTAACGTTGGTTTCAGGCGGGATATTGCCTACGATAACGTCAGGCTGGCCCGAAGGTGTTACGGTATCTACCATCGATACAGCAGCGCCGTAGCCGTGAGTGTACTTGAGGTGCTTGTTGATCCACGTATTGGAGATCTTTTCCTCATCGATCTCTCTTGCGGAGAGATACGTCTGCGTGATGCTGTCTCCGATGTTATATCTGTCGATGTCTACATCATTGAATCTGTAGTACTGACGGATACTCTGTGTCTGGTTATAGAAATCTTCGACCGGACCGTAGTCATTGATACGGATGTTTCCGATCGTCTCATCGTTCTCCTTTATCACTCCGGCGTTGAGCGAATCATCAGCTGAGAAGTTCGCGACTCTGACATTGTCAATGCCGTAAGCGTGTCTTGTGTATTCGATATTGTTCTCAAGGTATTTGGACTCTTTGTTTATTTCGTCCGGGCTTACGATGAGTGACTGCACGACTCTGCCGGCTCCGACGCCCAGCGCGAACACAAGCACCATGATAACAGGCATCTTGAGCAGCTTTGTGATCTCGCCCTTCTTGATATGGATCGCAAGCGTCACTGCTCCGATAAGGCAGAGCACCATGATGATGCGGTATACCCAGAGGGTTATGTTAACGTCTACAAAGCCTGCGCCGTAAACAGCACCCGTGTGTATATGAAGCAGGTCAAACTGCTTCAGGAAGAAGTCAACAGCGAGCATCAGGTAGAATATGACACCGAGGATGATGAGCTTGCCGCTGGCGATGTTCATCAGGTTCTCGACATTGCTGTTGTTGATGTCGGTAGTGTGACCTCTCTTCTTCTTTCTGTTAGGATCAAACGCTGCCTCAACGGCCTTCTTGCCCGCTCTGCCCATCCTGCCGATCACGGAGTGGTCGATAGGCGTGCGGTAGATGACCTTAGGCTGCTCGTCCTCTTCCTCCTCAACAAATTCAGGTTCCGGAGGCATGTCGTCTTCGGTGTCGTCAAAGATGTCAGGCGTTCTTACCGAGAGCAGGAACATATAGTAAACAACCGTAACGACTACGAGGCCGATCACCGCAACGAGAATGATCTCGTTTACCTTGTCGAGCCAGTCCAGATTGAAAATGTAGAATCCGATATCGAGGTTAAACAGCGGGTCCTTCAGACCGAAGTCAGTTGCGTACTTCGATTTGAGGAACGTAAGCCATGTTCCCGTGGATGTGTACAGGCCGATTCCGATACCGAATAACAGCGAGAGCGTCCACGATGCGGAGTTTATCCTCTTGAGATTCGGGATCTCATGCGACTCTATCTTCTTGAAGTAACCGTTCTTGAGGGTCCTCAGATAGAATCTGGCGAGGAGAGTGACCACAACGAACACAGGGAATCCGAGTTCGATCTGTGTCAGCAGTCTCTTCCAGAATACGCTTGTATAACCGAGGTCCTTGAACCACATCCAGTCGGTAATGAAACCGACGGTCATGACCAGGAACGCCAGTATCAGCGCAATGATCATAATGGCCAGTGAAAAGCCCTTACGTCCTTTGCTGCGCCTTTCGCGGTATTCCGGACTTACCTCTTTTTTCTTTTTTTGCCTTTTTGGCCTTTTTCCATCAGTAAATTCTGCCAATGTTAAATTCCTCCCTGCATGATGCACTGGTGAAAATAAGTGCAGCGACAGCGTCTGGCTGCCGCTGCAAGTGATTTTTTGATTTTACTTGCTGTTAAAGCAGGAATTGTCCGTTTAACGGATCTACAAGTCCCACGCTTGATGTGATGCTCTCGATAAGCGAATCGATCCATGCCGCAATACCGCTGTCCGGTGCGATCTGGAGGATCAGGATCACTGCGAGCAGAACGATGAGGATAAGCGCGATGATCACAGCAAGAATTGTAAGGAACTTGCTTCCGGATTCAACGTCTTCATACTCGACTTCGACTTTCTTCTTCTTAGCCTTAGCCTTCTTTTCCTCTTTCTTGTTTGCAGCTTTGTCTTCAGGAACTTCAGCCGGAGCATTGGCAGCGTTGGCAGCAGCGATAGCAGCAGCCTCAGCCTTCAGCTTTGCCTCAAGTTCTTCCTTTGACATGTAGATCGTCTCGTCCTCTACCTGTCTGTAAGCTTTCTTGTTCTCTACAGGGACCGCGTCAGCAGCAACAGCTCCGACTGCAGCAGCAACAGGAGCTGCAGCAGCAGAGGCCTTTGCAGCCTCAACGTCAGCCATCTTAGGAACAGCATCAACAGCAGCTTTCTCTTCTTCTGTCAGTCCGCCGCCGTGTTTCAGTTTTTCATACTCTTCGTCGAGCAGTCTCTGGAACTCCTCGTTCTTGCGATAGAGTGTATAGAATTTATCGATTTTCTTTGTTTCTTCGGCTTCTACCTCTTCAGTCATGTTATCGCCGAACAAATCTCTTTCCAGCTCTTCCAGCGAAAGAGCATCAGTTTCCTTATCCATTGGCACCTCCTCAAGTACCGGAGCAGCTTCTTCAAAGATATCTTCAACCACTTCCTCAGCAGCCGGTGCTTCAACCGGTACTGCCTTTTCAAAGAATTCGTCCATCGAAGCCTCGAACGGAGCAGCTTCTTCAGCAGGAGCAGGCTCCTCAACGGCTTCTTCGATCACTTCTTCGACCGGAGCAGGCTCTTCAGCGGCTTCTTCGATCACTTCTTCGACCGGAGCAGGCTCTTCAACAACCTCTTCGATCACTTCCTCGACCGGAGCAGGCTCCTCAGCGGCCTCTTCGACCTCTTCGATTTCTTCTTCTACTGCTTCTTCAGGTTCTTCCTTGAATTCCCTAGGTGCTCTCTCAAATGGTTCAAAGTCCTGCAGATACAGATCTTCTACTGAATCTTCAGCATATTCTGCAACTTCCTCGACTGCCTCTTCGACAACCGGTTCAGCTTCTTCTACGACTTCCTCGACTGCCTCTTCGACAACCGGCTCAGCCTCTTCTGCGACTTCCTCAACTGCTTCCTCTACAGGTGCGCTTGCAGGTGTCAGACTGTCAAAGAGCTCATCGATATCAGGTGTTACCTCAGGTTCAAATTCAAACTCTTCAGCTTTGACCTCTTCAGCCGGCTCTTCGACTGCAGGCTCAGCTTCTTCTGCGACTTCTTCAGCTGCTTCCTCTACAGGTGCACTTGCAGGTGTCAGACCGTCAAAGAGCTCATCGATATCAGGTGTTATCTCTACCTCGAACAGATCGTCAGAAGGTTCTTCGAAAAGCTCTTCAGCTTTTTCCTCTTCAGCTTCCTCAGCAACAGGCTCCTCGAGTTCATCAAGGCTCATTGCAGCATTGAGATCAGCAACTTCGTACAGATCGATACCTGTAAGCTCTGCAAGTCTCTTTCTGAGTGCTTCTATCTCCTCCTGCTTGTCTGCCGGCGGAGCTATTGTCATGCCCGGCACTTCAAGAGGTGTCTCTGACATCTCTCTGAAGAGCTCTTCCTCATCGATGCCTTCTTCTTCCTCTTCTTCTGCAGCCGGTTCTTCCTCTTCAGCTTCCTCCTCAACAGGAGCAGGCTCTTCGAATGCTTCCTCTACTGCCTCTTCCCTGACCTCGTCCTCATCATCGTCGTCGTCTTCATCGTCGTCATCGTCATCCAGGTCATCGTATGCGCTTGTATCGAAACGCATCGTACGGCCTGACGGAGCGGTAGGCTCAAAGTCAAAGTCGAGATACAGGTCTTCAGCGGACGCCTCAGATTCTTCCTCGTCGTATTCGCCTTCGTCATATTTAGGCTCTTCGAAGGTTTCTTCTTCAGGCTCTTCTGCAGCCGGCTCTTCTACCTCAGGTTCGAAAACTTCTTCGAACACCGGCTCTTCAAATACCGGCTCTTCGAGCACTTCTTCCACAGGCTCTTCTGCAGCCGGTTCTTCTATTACAGGCTCCTCGATTACAGGAGCTTCTTTCCTCGTAGCAAATCCGGCTACCTTCTTCAGGAAATCCGGAAGTTCAAACTTAGGAGCTTCATATACAGGCTCCTCGACCACAGGTTCCTCAGCCTCAGGCTCTTCAACCTCAGGTTCCTCGATCTTCAGCTCTTCGAATTCAGGCTCGCTGATGATTCCGGCCTCTCTTTCGAAGCTCTTTACATATTCATCAAACTGGGCGATCGTTTCTCTTGAAACTTCCAGTTCAGGCTCCTCAGCAGCTTCAACCATTCTCTGTGGTTCTTCAAACTGCGGCTCCTCAAACTGTGGTTCCTCAAACTGCGGTTCTTCAGCTTCCGGTTCTTCGAATTCAGGCTCCTTAAACAGCTCATCCTCGAATTCAGGTTCCTCAGCCTCAGGCTCTTCTGTGAGTTCAGGCTCATACTGCTCTTCTTCAGGAATATCGAATGGAGTTTTTACCGGCTCATCGACATCCTCGTAAAGCGGAGCGTAATGGAGCTTAGGCGCTTCATCAAATGCTGTAAGATCAGCATCAACGTGAAGCACTTGTGTGTATTCAATCGCCTTTTCAGCTGCTTCCTTTTCCTTTTCTTCTTTCTCGGCCTTGAGAACGTCGATAAAGCTCATCGTACGGCTCTTTTCGGTCGGTGGAGTCATTTCAGCGTAGATTGCCTTCTCATCGATTCCGCCCGTAGTGCCCCAAGGTGACTTGATGTCGCTGACATCCTTCCTGCGCGGTTCCTCGATCACATTGCTCCAGTCGAAAGACACTGTTTCTTTTACCGGTCTTTCAGGAGTGTCATCATACACAGGTGCTTTGATCGTCTTTGTTTCGACCTTCGGCTCCTCGAACTGAATATCCGGGTTTGTTCTGAAAACCGGCTCTTCCGGTCTGACGACCCTGGCTCCGCATTCGCTGCAGAACTTAGCGCCATCCACGAGCTTGCTTCCACAATTTGTACAGAACATTTTATTCCTCCGTATAGTCTATTGCCCTTTTATGGCAGTTTTAACATTTTTGCACATCAAAATCGGTGGCTATTCATAATTATTCAGTGAAATACTACTATATATTTGTTAACATTTCAATGTTTTGATTATTTTATGTATGGATTATAAGAAATTTAGGATTTTGGGTATTGACTTGTTGCGACTTGGGTGGTAATATCATCAAGCGGCTTGCGAAAACACCTTGCAAGCGCAAGAAGTGAATATGGATGATTAGCTCAGCTGGCAGAGCACCTGACTCTTAATCAGGGTGTCCAGGGTTCGAGCCCCTGATCATCCACCAGAAAAGGCCTTGAAACAGCGAAGTTTCAAGGCCCTTTTGTACGTTTCTGTATTTTCATTATACAGCAATTATGCTGTTCAGCAGTTTGCGGGTGTATTCATCAGATGGTTTGTTGATCACATCTTCTGTTTTCCCTTCCTCTACTACAACTCCATCCTTCATTACCATGATCCGGTCACAGATCATGCTTACAAGGGCAAGATCATGTGAAACGAGAATGATCGAGACATTCTCCACATCTCTTATTTCCATGAGCAGATTTATCACCTGTGCCTGCGTCGTGACGTCGAGCGCACTCGTTATCTCATCGCAGAGAAGCACATCTGCGTGTGAGAGGAGAGCTCTCGCAATGGACATTCTCTGGCATTGTCCGCCGGAAAGATGACGTGGTCTGCGGTTGAGGAGATCTTCACTCAACCCTACCTCACCTATCACGCGTACGATTTCGTTTCTGTCCGAAGCGGTTCCCTCTTTCAGGGATTTTTCCATGTTCATTTTCGGATCAAATGATCCATACGCATCCTGAAATATCATCTGAAGAAACTTACCTGTTTTCTCAGGCTTGCTTCCTGTATATTCCTTATCTAAATGATACAGCATTCCACTGTCAGGTTTTTCTATGCCGCTTATTACCTTGAGGAGTGTGCTTTTGCCGCTTCCGCTTTCGCCGACTATACCAAGTATCTCGCCCTGATGGAGGTCAAAATCCACATGCTGAAGAGGCCTGACCTTACGATCACGGCTTATATATTCCTTATTCAGATCTCTTCCTGACAGTACTATCATTTCTTCAGTCTCGGAACATCACGTATCAGTTTCTTCGTATATTCATTTTCAGGCGAATCAAATATCTTATCCGTACTTCCATATTCAATCAGCCTACCGTCTTTCATGATCCCTATATTATCAGCCATCTTACGGGCAATACCGAGATGATGCGTTACCAGTAATATGGATGTGCCGTTCGTCTTCCTTATCTTGAGCAGTTCCTCTACTACCGCTCCGGCAGTTGTTACATCGAGAGCGCTGGTAGCCTCATCGCACAGCAGCAGTCTCGGTTCAAACATCATGGCAGCAGCTATGGCTATTCTCTGATTCATTCCACCCGACAATTCGAAAGGCCTGTTCTTGAGAACAGATTTACCGTGCTGCAGGCCGATTATTCTGAGCATATCATCTATTCTGTTCTCATCATAAGGCATATCATGTGCCGCCAGAGACTCTCTGAACTGAACATCCAGCTTTCTTATCGGATTGAATGATGCCCCCGGATTCTGAGGAATAAGGCCGATGCCGGAGCCCATTAATTTTCTGCGATCCTTAGCCGGCAAAGAAGTGATATCCGTGCCATCAAATACGATATTTCCGTCTGTGATCTTCAGATCGCTCATACCGTGGATCGCCTTTATCAGCGTAGATTTTCCGCTGCCGCTTTCTCCGACGATGCAGACTATTTCACCCGGAAGCATGCTGAAACTGACACTTTTTACGATGTCTTCATCACCATATGATGCGCTTATGTCGTTTATCTTAAGTAAATAATCACTCACAGCCGCACCTCTATTCTGCCTTGCGGTACTCCATGACCGCGTCACCGAGATAGTTGAATACAACTATGGTTATTACTGTCGCTGCCGCCGGGAACAGCACCGCCCAAGGAGCGATCTGTATGTATGCCCTGGCCTCGCTTATCATTGACCCCCATTCGGCCTGCGGCGCTACAACGCCAAGTCCGAGGAACGACAGCCCCGAAATGCCTATCATTGTGGTTCCGATCTGGGTCAGCGCATTTATGAGTACAGGTTCCAGTATATTAGGCATAATATGCGTCATCATTATCTGCAGCCCGCTTTTACCCTGAAGCCTTGCTGCAGTAATGTACGGTTCATTCTTGATCGACAGTGTATGGCTCCTTGCAAGGCGTGCAAAAGACGTCCACATGGTGATCCCCAACGCGATCATTGCACCACCGAGTCCGCCGCCGAGAATACCTGCAACCGCAATCGCTACCACCATCTGCGGGAACGCGAGCATGAGATCTGCTACACGCATGAGTATGTCATCAACAATGCCTCCGTAAAATCCGCAAAGCATGCCGATGATGATTCCGATCAGGAAAGAGACCGCCACAAGGAAGAAGGTCGACGCTATCGTTGTTCTTGCTCCAACCAGCACACGCGAAAGAACACAGCGCCCGAGATTGTCGGTGCCGAAAAGATATGCAGCTGATGGCGCCTGCCTGATCAATGACGAGTTGGTGGCATACGGATCATTCGGTGCCAGCACGCCCGAGAATACCGCTATCAGGACAAGTATCCCTGCGAATACCGCAGCAATTATTACGCGTTTTCTGAGTTTGGCTTTTCTCTTTTTCACTTGGATCTCCTGATATTACACACGCGGATCCAGCACGTGATAAAGCACATCGGATATAAAGTTGATCACTACATAAATCGTGCCCATTATAAGCACGAAGCCCATTATAGTCGGGTAGTCTCTGGCGTTGATCGAATCCATTACCAACTTGCCTATTCCCGGCCATCTGAAAATAGTTTCTATAACGACGCTTCCGCCCATCAGCGTACCTATCTGAAGAGCTATTATCGTGAATATATGTCCCGATGCATTATGGAACACATTATTTATGAGGATATCCTTTTCTCTGACACCTCTCGTCCTGAGGCCGGTCACATATTCCTGATCCAGCTGCTCCATCACTTCCGTCCTTATCTGACGGGTAAATCTCCCTGCCATCGGGATAGCCAGAGACAGCGCCGGCAGGCAGAGCCCCTGTATGCTGCCGTTTGCTACTACAGGGAAGAGGTTCAGCACAATACAAAGGAAGTACATCAGCAGTACTGATATAAGGAAGTTAGGCAGCGCATTGCCTATGAACGACAATATCCTGATTACATGATCGAGAATACTGTTTTTCTTTACAGCGGACGCTATTCCAAGCGGAATGGAGACTATAAGAGCCAATATCAGGCTTGAAAGAGCGAGGACTGTCGTGTTTTTGAGCCCTGAAACAAGTTTAGGGGCAACCGGCATATCATCCTTGAAAGATACTCCCCAGTCGCCATGCAGAATTCCTCCCAGCCATTCGCCATAGCGCACCATAAACGGGCGGAGCAGTCCCATTCTTTCCTGCTCTGCCTGCAGCACTTCCTTGGTAACGGCAACGCCCTGCGAAGAAAGTCTCTTCTCCGCAGGGTCTCCTGGTGCCAGATACATAAGTAGAAATGTCAGGAAGCTGAGAACGATCAGTATGATGATCAGTTCTGCTATTCTCTTAGCTATCTGTTTCTTCATGCTCACTTATGCAAGCCCGCCTTGTATCTTTTTTATTTTACTGTATTAGCGTCCACTCCGTAGAAATCGAATGGGATCTTCTCAGCGAATCCGCTGACTCCCGGCTTCATTACGGTTGTGTGGTTGAACAGCCCGACATATCCGAACGCGTTGTCATCAATAGCGATCTGTACGATCTTGTTGGCAAGGTCCGCTCTCTTGTCAGGGTCGACCTCAGTCTTGAGCTGCTGTATCATTGCTTCGCACTCAGCACTCTCGAAACCGCCGACATTGTAGTATGATCCGTCCGCAAGAGTGGAGTCTATGAAGTACTGAGGATCGCCGCACTTATCCGAGATCATACAGTAAAGCGCAAGATCAAAGTCCGCTGTGGCAATGTATGTAGAGTCAGGATCTTCCTCAACTGTCAGGTAAGAATCGATACCGACTGCCTTAAGTTGCTCCTGAATGAGTACTGCCAGAGTGTCGAGTGAACGTGCAGCGTAGTATGCAATGTTGATCTTGAGCGGCTTCCCATCTTTCTCGTATATACCTTCAGCGTTGAGAGTATATCCGTCATCCTCGAGCAGCTTCTTAGCCTTGGCTGTGTCTACAGCAGGGATAGTCACTTTGCTGTATGCAGTGCTGTCCGGGAACGGTGAATGAGCAGGGCTTACTGTACCTTTCAGATAATCCGCTATTTTATCCTTGTCGACAGTCAGGTTGATTGCTTCTCTTACTGCATCATCAAGCCTGTTCTCGTTGAGAATGTAGTACTGGAGCCTTGTGCCCGGTACGGACTCAACAGCATATTTGTCAGGCTCCTTCTCATAGACCTCGAGAGCTCCGGAAGAAACGCTGTTGTAGCAGTCGATTTCGCCGCTCTGCATTGCGAGAAGCTTAGGATCGTCTTCCTGCATGTAGTAGAAAATCGCTCCGTCGAGTTTGACATCTCCGCCCCAGTAGTTGTCATTGCGCGCAACAGTGACATCGCCTTCAGGGTTGAACTCCTTGATCACGAAAGGTCCTGTGCAGATCGGGTCTTTGTCAAAATCTGTAGTTGCATCAAGATCGACCATTCCGCACTCAGGGCTGGCAAGGTCGTTCTTAAGCATTGGGTATACATCCTTGCCGGTGTCTACTACGATCTTGTTGTCTCCGTCAGCCTTCCAGTCAAAATCTCCAAGATACTTGAATCTCTCATTGACCTCAGCGAGTCTCTGGATATTCTTTATTACCATGTCCGGTGTGAGCGGATCCCCGTTGGAGAAGCAAATACCATCTTTCAGAGTGATGGTCCATGTAGTTCCGTCAGCAACCGCATCCTCTGCCAGACAGTCTACAGCAACTGCATTCTCATCGAATCTGAACAGGGCTTCAGACAGTCCGTAGATCGATGTATACCATCCGTAATATTCTTTGTGTACATCTAAGCTCGGATAAGCAAAAGACGCAGCTGTTCTCAGGATATTGTCTCCTGAGCCACCGTCTGCTGAGCCACTGTCCTTGCTGCCGCATGCTGCCATACTCAGGACCATGCAGATAGCAAGAAATAAAACGACCAGTTTTTTCTTCATTTCAGTGTCCTCCAATTACTAATGTTTCTATTATCCAGCGGAATATATCCCGGTTATTGATGCTATTTGACCGCTCTGACGCAGAACATCCTGTCCGGCATGTAGAACTGATCTTTGACGCTGTACAGTCTGTCTCCTGCCGAAATATCAGCCTCAACACTTCTGAATCCGATCTCATTAAGAACCTTAACATCCCATTCAGGTCTGTTCAGTGCACTTACCGACAGCATGTGATATATGTTATGACACTCTTCCACCAGTGAGTCCTCTACTTTCTCATGAGCAAGATTCTCTGCCTGATCATATTTGTGAAAGCCCTTGGCGTATTCAGCGTCATAGTTCAGGAGTACACCTCCCTGTTTCAGCACACGATGCCACTCCTTGTAAGCTTCTGCAGGGTGCGGAAGCGTCCAGGTAAGATTTCGTGAGATGACGGCATCAAAATATCCATCAGGGCAATCCGGATGCTCAGCATCCATGACATAGAATTCAGCTGCTGCAGCGCGGTGTCTGCCGCAGAGCTGTTTTGCCTGTGAGATCATTTCCGGCGTCAGATCGATACCGGTCATCCTGTATCCTAAAGGTGCGAGTACCATCTCAAAGAATCC
>JBGULF010000038.1:0-52803 GCA_045115935.1 Anaerovoracaceae bacterium | reverse complement strand
TTTCACTCCGAGCAGTTCTGAACAACTCAGGAGCCTTTTCGTAACATCCTTATCTTCCTGACTTGGGTTCAGGCTTCCACTGGGGTGATTGTGGATCGCCACGAATGCGGCAGAATTCGAAAGGATCGTCGACTTGAATACTTCTCTCGGACTCACTACTGATGCATCGAGCGTGCCCACGCTGCATATATTCAGGTTGATCGGCTGTCCGTTGGTCTTAAGATTGAGCACCGCGAAGACCTCTCTGTCATAAGTTGCCAGCTCCTTCGCGATCACCTTCTTCACGTCCTCGGGACTTGTAATCTTTTCCGTGCTGTATAAAGATGGTTCCTTTACCATACGGATATTCACCACCTGGATCTCATTCGGATTCCCCATTTTCCTGCCCAAGGCTGATCACCTCCTTAAGATCCAGTGAGAGTATCACTCCATCTTCAAGTTCATTCACCATCTGTCTCAGATCATCACGGGTGCAGTTATCAGTCGTATTCAGATTCGTTTCTGACATCAGGCTTTACCTCCTTCTTCGCCGGCACCGGATCCTTGCCGTTGTACAGATACGCATATAGTCTGTGTTGTCTGATCGCTTTTTTTAGATCAAGGATCCCTCCTATTTCATCATCCAGCCCATTCTCATGGACGATCTCCATCTCAAGAGACATGACTTTCTTTTCTGTATCAAAGCCCTTCGCTGCCAGCTTGTCCATTGTCTTCAGTTTCATTCTGTCCATATACTTCCTCCTTATCCTTTCTCAGCCCGAGCTCCTTCATTATTTTCGGAAGGCAGTAACCGCAGAACGGTGCGCTTTTACTGCGGTACCTGCAGTTTTCCGGGCATAGTACTTTCGGGTATTCCCACAGATATCCCATGCTATGGCCTCATCAGATCACAGCCATAACTTGTAAAGGCATAGCTGTATGTGTGATCGAATTTGCTTTTGTTGTATACTCCGGCCTTGACGATACCTTCTTTTCTCAGCTTTCTCATCGCTGTGCGCACCATATGCACCGTCAGGAACGGCAGATAAGCAGTGATCCTTTTGTATGACGCTCTCACCCACGGATACCCGTCTATATAGAATGCCGCGTCAGCATTGGCCTGTGCCTCCCAGAGCTGTGTCGCGACTATGGCTGCGTTCGTCCCGCACAGCCTTGCTATTTCAGTATTGAATGATTTCTCTTTATGATTCATCGGTATTTCCTCCATTATTTTTCAAAACAAGCGAGGCGGTCGCTGTTAAGCTTCCGCCTCATGCATCAGTATGGTCCGTCCTGATATCAGACGAACATTTCGGCATCCTTTTTAGCCTGTCTGCGCTTCTTCACATACTCCTTGATCACAAGCGCGAGCATGCTGCCGAGCGCCCCGGCAAAGAGCACTCCGTATACCCAGATCAGAGTGTTGTCACCTGTCTTCGGTGCTGGGCTAACTTCCGGACCGTCCTTGACGAGAACAGTTTGTCCCTCATCATTGATATCCTTGTGCTCTGCTACCTGAGTCAGAGTTGTCTCGGAAAGATCCTTACCTTCCTCGTAATCATTGATCCTGTAAGCAGTCTCGAATGCTACGAGCTCCTTGCCCTTGAGGTTCCTGGTATCGATCACGAACGTGACTTTTACCTTGCCGTTAGGCTTCTTAGGCTGGAATGGTTCGCTCCAGACAGTTACTTCATGGCCGTGTTCAACCAGCGGATCGCCGGTATCCTTGACCATGAGCGTTCCCTCGATCATATACCACTTGGAAGGATCGAGAGCCTTGTACTCGACTACGTCAGTGAGAGTTGTCTCCTTGCACGGATCAACTTCCTTGGCCTTCTTGTCACCGGTAAGAGTAGTGCCGATCTCAGGTGTCTGGACCGGAGTCTGGGCTACGTCATCCTTAGGCTCAAGAGTTCCCGGCTCATCAGGATTGTCCGGATTCGGATATGTCACATTGTCGCACTCAGCGGTATTCCAGTATCCGTCCTTATCGTCGGTTTTGTTCTTCTGATACTCTCTGTTGATGTCATTGCCCTTCTCATCAAGCGAGTCGGAATCCTTTGCCTTGGCTGCAAGGTATTCCCTGGCATTGTCATTGACTACCGCAGTGTAGGTAACGACTGCCTTCTCACCAGGTTCAAGGGTGATATTAGCGATGAACTCATCCTTACCCTTATTGTTCCAGGTTCCCTCACCATCGAACTTGACATCCTTCAACCTAGGAACAGTGAAGAACTCTGCATTCTGTGTGTACTGATCCGTTACATCCATCGTAAGAACTATGTTGCCGGTATTCTCAACATGAACCTCATACTCGACTTCGTCCTGCGCGAAGAATCCGTATTTATCTCCTTTGGACGGAGCCTTGGTGGTACGGATCTTATACATCTCGTATGCCGGCTTCATTTGTTCCCATGTGACCGTCTGGCCTTCGTCCTCGATGTCCTCATGCTTTGCAGCGATTGCTCCTGTTGAATCGAAGACCTTCTCGAACACGACCGTATCCTTGCCATAAAGCATGCTGCCATCGAAGGTGAATGTGACCTTGACCTTGCCGTTTGATGTCCTTGCAATGAATTCCTGTTCAGCAGTAATTTCCTTGCCGGAAGCATCCTTGCAGACCTCACCTGTGGCCTTGTCCATCAGGCGGCCCTTTGCAGTGTAGGTCTCGCCCTTCTTTAGGTTCCTGTATTCGATCTCATCGATGAGTGTAATCTCCTTTGCAGGTCTGATCTCGGTGTTCTTTCCATCTACCGATGCAGTAGTCCCGATCTCAGGGACATCATCAGTGATGGTCTCCAGATCCACAAATCCGTTCTGGGACTTCTGATCTACCGTGAAGTAGAACTTCTGAAGGATATATCCCTCGTTGTGTTCACAAGGCATCTCTTCAAGGATATATGAATCGTATGGGAGCGCTCCGAAAGCGCTGCTCATGGCAGCCTTGTCATCGAACTCGCCTATACCGAACCACACGCCGTGAAGGATGTCATCCTTTCTGGCAATAAGATCAGCTGTCTTGATCTCATCAGCCTCGAGCAGGTCGTCGAACGGATTCTGCTTCCTTGCAGTATCTGCTGCCTCATCTTCATCGATGTCACCTGCAGATCTTCTGTCCTTGGTGGAGAAGAAACCGTTCGCATCAGTCACGACTACGTGAGTCTCGCCATTAGTCACGCTGATGATCTTGAACGGCACATAGCTGAATCTCTCGGAGGTCGAATCGGCGATCTTCGTTCCCTGGACATCGGAGCGGTACACATAGTTATCGAATGTGAGAGCAGCTTCGTTCTGGTTATCGTCGAAGGATACCATTACGCCGTCTTCTCTGATCTCAAACATGTGCTCCGTCTTATCCGTGCGCTGGTAGGATTCATTCGTCTTCGACTCGCGGATGGTGTAAGTTCCGTATGGCAGATCGTCCGCGAGAGTCTCGGCAGTGTACGCTTTCTTCTCTTCGTTCCAGTGGACTGTGATCTTGCCTACGTCCTTGCCTGTCGGTACTCTCTTGATCGCTCCGCTGTCAAAGAGTTCCTGCTTGGATTCGAGCTTCTTCCAGTCGACAGTATCTGTCTTGTTGTCGAGGTCGCTTCTGACGACTACATCCCTGCCGGATACGTTCTTGATGGTCATGACGATGCCGTCAAGGTGAGCCCCGCCGAGAGCTTCAGACTTAACGAGCTCCTTATCTCTCTTGATGATCTGCACTCCACCGCGGATGACTTCTTCTCTTACCTTGTCCTCCGTCAGGTCAATGATGACACCGTCTTCTCTGATCCTGAAAGCTCTGGACCATTCAGTATTCAGGAGATATCCCTTGGAAGGCTTCGTTTCCTTTACGAGATATGATCCATATGGCAGGTCATGGTCACCGGAAGTTGCGATACCATCCGCATTCGTTGTTATAACGAGAGCAGCTTCACCTACTCCGATCTCTTTTCCATTTACCATGACAGTCTCAGCAGACTGGTTGTATATGGTGAATTCTGCTCCCTTAAGAGTCGCATCGCCCTGGGCGTAAGCCTCGTCAAGGTCATTGTCGATCTTCGCAAGCTTGACCCCGCCTCTCTTGATAGTGTCATCGCCCTTGATCTTCTCATTGTAGGTCTTGACGTGGAGATTATCAGTTCCGTCCTCAGTGATCTCAACTACAAGGATCTCATCATTGACAAGATATCCTTCAGGTGCTTTGACCTCCTGGATCAGATATGTTCCAAGCGGATAGCAGGTCTTGCCGTCCTTGTCCTTATACAAAGCGTCATTGGTAAAGCCGTCCGCGAAGGTCGGATTCTGTCCGTTGATCTTCCCGTTTGCATCGGCAACGAAATGCCATGTCCTGAGCGGGGAATTGGATGAAGCCTTCTTAACGGTCTTCAGGGCGACCTCATTGGATGCAAGGTAGTCGTAATACTCGAACTTATATACCGCACCCTGAAGAGTGGCATCGCCTTCACCATGATCGTGCGGATAGCCCACAGGATTCTTCGTGAGGAGCAGTTCGACCAGATCAGTGATCGGCTCATCTTTCGCAGTAAAGGTCGTAGTCTCCTCGGACTCGATCTTTACCGTGTAGGTCTCGGTATCCTTTGCGTATCCCGGAGGAGCGTAGGTCTCCTTGACGGTGTATGTGCCTTCCATCAGTTCGATCGTATTGCTTTCGCCGTTCGCGTTGGTGTACATGCGGCCGGCAACGCTGACGTTCTTGTCATAGACCGTATACTCTGCACCCTCAAGTGAGTAGCAGTTGTTGCCTTCCGTGATGGAAGTGCGGTTTGACACTTTCTTCATGTTGAGGTATCCCGGAGCTTCCAGATATCCGACAATCATGTCCTGCACTCCATCCATATAGCAGATGAAGATCTTGAAGCTTTCAGGGACTGCCTCGTCGAAGTCTGCATTGGTGTCATAAAGAGCATTGGCAAGTGCCTTCGCTCTCGTCCACACTTCGCCGCAGTCAGAAGCATGCGTTCCTCCCCATGTTGCCATGTCGTTAGGTCTTCCTGCATACACATAGGCAAGAGCCAGATGAGCTACGCCGTAGTCCTTTGCCTCATCTCCGTAGTAGAACTGTTTGATCCCTTCGATGTTCTTTTTGAAGCCCGGATACGATGGTGAGTAGTACACGATGTTCCTGAGTGCATTCCACTTGCCTGTGTCGGTAGCATCAGTAACGACCTTGTCTACCTGCACAGTTCTGGTCTGATCTCCTGACCATACCGGGGATGATTTGTTAGGCTGCACGCAGATCGAAAAGCGGCTTCCGAGATCATCTCCGAGGTCGCACTTGGCTGCGTTGCTGTAGCCTCCTTCGCCTGGACCGTAGTGCAGTTCCTTATACCAGTGGACTGTGTATTTGCTGCCCACCTTTCCGTTGAATGCAGATGCGGTCTGTGTCATCACGGCACCTAGGACCATGATGAGTGCAAGCGTCATGGCGAACACTCTAGTGAACGCCTTGAAATACTTGTTGTCTGTCATTGTCTTGTTTCTCCTTTCGCTGAATTAGATCATCATGAATGCGAGGATGATCACTGGCATACTGATCAGGATCATTACTCCCGTCAGGATCCAGGACAGTCTGTTTGCGGCTTTCTCGCTGAGATACAGCTGCATGCCTGCCTCATCCGTGCAGATGATCACGTCGTCGTTTGGTTTGTTGTCTTTGTCTTTCGTCATAAAGGTTCCTTTCCCGCAAATTCGGGCAAAAGAAAAACGCCCAGGCTGTTAATGCTCTGAGCGTTCATGTTTTGTCTCGATATTGCGATTGTTGTATTTCTCTTCTTCGGGTTGTAACTGGTAGTTATAGAGGAGGGGTTATAGGGGAGGAGATGTGCGGATGAGTGCTCACTGCATTCTACCTCGCGTCATCCCTCGTTCTCTGGCGCTCACGGAACCTCGCGTAATGCTCCATGGCAGCCGCAACATAGTCCTCCCTTTTAGACATCGGAAGGTCAGGCGGGAAAAGCCTGTTGAAGCGCTCGCCTCTTAAGATGATCCTCTCCTTCTGGTTCGGCTTTTGCTCCATCATGATCGCCTCGACTGCTTCCGGTGTCAGCTTGTGTTCGGCCGACAGTCTCCTCAGCCGGATGGCCTGTGCGTATGACGGTGTGCAGCCTTCAAGTTCCATGCTCTCCCAGATCATTCCCTGCTGGAGTTTTGGGATATATGAGAGCTCGACTGCCGGTCTCATTGCGATCTGTCCCTCATCGACCATATCCAGTATCTCAGGCAAAAGCTCTGTAAGCCGAATATACCTATAAATCTGAGCTTGGCTATCACCTACTTCGTTTGCCAGATCCATTCCTGATCTCAACTTTTTATCCAGTGGAGAAAAAGTTAAATCTGTTCGTTTTCCTTGACGATTCATTGCCTCCAGTCTCATCCTGTATGCGAATGCTTTCTCGGATGGAAGGATCGTTGTCCTCTGGAAATTGCTTTCGACCATGAATATCGTGGCTTCATCACGGGTCATATCCACGACTTCGCATCTGAGCGTCGGTATGCCTGCAAGCTGACAGGCTCTAAGCCGCCTATGTCCTGAAAGCAGCTCGTACCTGCCGTCCTCTTTCTTCCGGACCGTCGCCGGAGTGAGCACTCCGTTCGTTCTGACCGATTCAACGAGGTTCATCATATCCTCATCGTCTCTTACTTTGAATGGATGATCAGGAAACGGGTCGATCTCGTCGAGAGGGATCTCATATATCCTCTTTAGCTTTGCATCATCCCGCTCTTCCTGAGAGGAGAACAGATCATCGAGCGATGGAAGCTTCATCTCTATGTCTCTCGCGTTCGGCATGCTTCATCACCTCCCTCGTCAGCTGTTCATATGCTTTTGCTGGCTTTGAGTCTTTGTCATAGGCAAAGATACTCATGCCTGATTTGGATGCTTCTGCGGCTTTGACCGCGACCGGTATTTGGGTATCGAAGATCCTTATCTGCATCCCATACTGGGTTCTGATCTTGTCAATGACCTCCTTGGCCAGATTGGTCCTACTGTCAACAAGTGTCATGACTATACCACCGATCTGCAACTTGTCATTTGTATGATTTCTAACCATGTCTATGCTGCGCATCAGCTGGGTCATGCCTTTTGCCGGCAGGTACTGAGCCTGTACCGGGATTATCACGCTGTCCGCTGCTGTAAGAGCATTGATCGTGATCATACCAAGAGACGGCATGCAGTCGATCAGGATATAGTCGTAATCCTTCTTCACATCCTTCAGAAGGTTTGACAGCACCTTCTCCCTGCTCATCGCATTCACAAGCTGTGTCTCCATTGACGACAGATCGAGATTAGACGGAATCAGGTCTACGCCTTCCGGATGATGCAGGATCGTGTCCTTCACTATCGGCTTGTAATTCTGTGTCACCAGATACATCAGTCTTCCAAGTGAATTCTCCAGTCCGTCAGCATCCCATCCAAGAGCCGAGGTCAAATCATTTTGCGGATCTCCGTCGACAAGCAATACTTTCTTTCCCTCCCTGACTAATCCAATTCCTAAATTTAGAGTAGTCGTTGTTTTGCCGACACCTCCCTTCTGATTGCATATAGCTATTGTTTTCGCCATTCAAACACCTCCTTAACTGAATCTCTCAGCAAGTTCCACATTGTGCTCATCGACCCAGCATTCTACTGCGAACCAGTCGATATCCTCCTCTTGCATGAATGAATCTATGAAATACTCATGGATATCTGAATCGATACCGGCACAGATATCAAGTATCTCAAGATCCTCGGCCTCCGCCGTCATCCCGTGTGAGAAGAAGCTCATCTGCAGCATCCTGACCGCTTCCACCGGATCAGCTTCCTGAATACCTCCGACCATCTGCATGATGTCTGAGAATCTTCTGCCGTTGACCATATCAGCGAAGCGCTCTGCTGTCTTATGTGCCATGAATGACGCAACCTCAATAGCAACTTCGTCCATCTTGCCTCCTTCCATATTGCGGATGATTGATTCGCCTACTTCGGCATCCCCATCATCAATGCAGATTGCCTTTAGCATGATTGCCAGATCCCTTTGGTTGTCCTTGCTGAGTTTTCTGTTTCTGAATCTTCTTATCATAATAGTGTCCTTTCTCCGTTTATCCGGCTGCAATTAAACAGGCTCTACACCGTAGCGTGCAGAGCCATGTAAATACAGCCGGAGCTGAAAGGACTAACCTTAGTCAACGAATCTGATCAGAAGGTCATCTACAGCATCAGTGTATCTGCCTTCTGCTATAAGCTGATTTTTGAGTTCTATAAGTGCCATTACTATGATCCTCATCTCATCATAAGTGAACTTCATTTTTGGTTTAAACATGATGCCTTACCTCCTTCTGAATATATTTAATGATCTGTCTACAGATTTTGCAAACGTGCAATTCTGTCATGATCTAATGAATCCCAGTATAGTTCCTGGTTCCTTAGAATTCTTTCCTTCTTGGCGAAGAATTCTATGAGAGCATGAACCTCAATAACTTCCTTTCTGCCGAAATTACATGTTGGGACCCGCTTGTCGAAGAACAGGAGCCTTACCTCCTCCTCGGTCCAGCCGCTTCTTTCCTGTAATTGTTCCTTGTTGAAAAACACGACCTCGGGAGAGCAATACATGCTTCCTGCATCAAGCCAGTCTAACTTAAGCTTATCAACGATCTTACGCGGTCTGGCATATGATGAGTCTGTATAATACCTGTATACGTCTACATACCAGTAATCAGCCATTCTGATCACCTCCAGTAAGTATCCCGTGCCTTTTCACGCCTTATGGAGAAATATTGCATCAGTGCATGGTTTTCAACCAACTTCCGTTTCCCATAATCTATCGCCGGGAATTTAGGATCATTGAATAGTTTCTGGACTGTTGTCTCGCTCCATCCACTCATTAATCTGATATCTTCGATGGAATACAGTATGACTTCGGATGATACATATATTTTCCCCAGGCTCGACATTTCATCCCAGCTACGCTCAAGCTCGCGCTGCCTCCTAAGTGAATTGAACTTTTGAGTATTACCAGCCATTGCAGCCTCCTGTGTGTTCAGATAGTTTTCTTGAGTCTATTAAACTAATAGGATGAGCTCAACTATGCCAATGCCTCTAGCAAATGTGCAATCCGGGCAAAGAAAAAAGGCATAATCTGCTGTATTTCGCAAATTATGCCTGGCTTTTCACTTAAGTGGGGTAGTCATAAGTCTTCATAAGTTGTTATCTCAACTTGATGAAGATCCCTAACCCTTTCATAAGTCTCTATATCTTGTTATCGCAATGGGGTATAAATGGGGTAGTAACCGCCGAAATGGGGTAGTAAATCGGCTCCCGATCATGTCTTCTCAGATCGTTTTCTGATGCTTCGGATGGTCTCTTATTAGTCCCTCTCCCATCGCTATTTTAGTACAGCTTCGCGCCTGCCGGGATCCTATCGTTTACGAGCAGGAGGTTGAGCATTTCCTCTCCGTCATACTCGTTTACTGCGCTGATCAGCATGCCGTTTGAGTACTCTCCCATCATCTTTCTCGGCGGGAGGTTTGTGATCGCGATCGCAGTCTTTCCAACGAGTTCAGCCGGATCGTAGTACATCTTGATTCCGCTCAGGATGACTCTGTCTTCACCCGATCCGTCGTTAAGAACGAACTTCAGAAGCTTGTCTGACTTCTTCACTTCCTCGCAGGATTTGATCTTTACGACCCTGAAATCCGACTTGCTGAAGGTGTCGAAATCGACCTCTTCTTCGAACAGCGGCTCTACTTTTACCTTGCTGAAATCGATCTCTACGCGCTCCTTTTTGGCGCCTGCGCCCTTTCCTTCCGGCTTCATTGTCGGGAAGAGCTGGACGTCTCTGATGGTTGCGCTGTCGGTAAGCAGCATTACGAGTCTGTCGACTCCGATGCCGATTCCGCCTGTAGGCGGCATTCCTACTTCCAGAGCATTGACGAAGTCTGTATCCATCGGATGAGCCTCGTCGTCGATTCCCAGGTCGAGCTGTCTCTGCTGCTCTGCGAATCTCTCATACTGGTCGATTGGGTCGTTCAGCTCGCTGAACGCGTTCGACATCTCCCATCCGTTGATGTACGATTCGAATCTTCTTGTGATGCGAGGGTCCTTAGGATCCTTCTTTGCCAGCGGCGAGACCTCGAGCGGATGTCCGCAGACGAAGCATGGTCCGTCCAGGAATCCAGGGATGTCTTCGCAGTAGTCTTCGAACATCTCAGCGATGATCTTTCCTCTCGACCACTCCGACTCGTCCTCGAATGTCATGCCGTATTTCTTTGCAGCCTCGATGGCCTCTTCATCGCTGTCGATCTTGTCGAACGGGATGCCGGTCGTCTTGATGACGGCCTCTGTCATGTCGATCTTTCTCCATGGCGGAGTCACGTCGAATTCCTTGTCGCCGTACTTGATGATCGGTGTGCCGTTGACTGCCATAGCGCACTTGTATGTAACCTGCTCCATGAGGTCCATCATGGTCTCGAGGTTTACGTACGCTTTGTATGCTTCCATCGATGTGAACTCAGGGCTGTGGTTCTTGTCCATGCCCTCGTTTCTGAAGACCTTGCCGATCTCGTAAACTCCGTCGAGTCCGCCTACGATGAGTCTCTTGAGGTGAAGCTCGAGCGAGATGCGGAGCGTCATGTCGATGTCGAGTGTATTGTGGTGGGTCAGGAACGGTCTTGCAGCTGCGCCGCCTGCGATGTTGCCGAGTACAGGAGTCTCGACTTCGATGAGGTCATAGTCCTCTTCGAGCACCTTTCTCATGGTGCTGATGATCTTTGCCCTCTTCAGGAAGGTGTCTCTTACGTCCTCGTTCATGATGAGGTCGACGTATCTCTGGCGGTATCTCAGGTCTGTATCCTTGAGGCCGTGCCACTTGTTAGGGAGCACCTGCAGCGACTTGCACAGCAGAGTTACTTCCTGTGCTCTTACACTGACCTCGCCGGTCTTTGTCTTGAAGACCTCACCCTTGATGCCGAGGATGTCGCCTGTGTCATATGTCTTGAAGACGTTGTACTCGTCCTGTCCGATATTGTCTCTTGCAACGAAGATCTGGATGCGGCCCTGCTTGTCCTGCATGTCTACGAATGCGACCTTGCCCATGCGGCGGAACGCCATGATACGGCCTGCCACTCTGACTTCCTGATCTTCCATAGCCTCGAAGTTATCCTTGATGTCTTTCGACCATGCGGTCACATCGAAAGTCTCCTCGCGGTACGGGTCTCTGCCCATTGCACGGAGCTCTTCGAGCTTCTTTCTCTTTATCTGCCTCTGTTCGCCGATCTCTTTTTCGGTGAGCTCGCGCTCAACGGCTTCAACAGCAGCCTTGATGTCTTTTTTAATGTCAGCCATTATCTCTTGACCTCCACGACTCTATATCTTGCCATGCCGTCCGGAACCAGGAATTCCACCTTGTCACCGGCCTTCAGGCCAAGAAGGTGCTGTCCTACCAGGGACACGTTCGAGAGCTTTCCGTTGAGCGGATCTGCCTCTGTGGTACCTACGATCTTGTATGTCATCTTCTCGCTTGTGTTAAGATCCTCGATTGTGACTGTACGGCCTGTCTGGACCGAGTCATCGCTCTCATCTGTCTCTTCTACGATTACGGCTGTGCGGAGGATCTCCTCGATGTTGCTGATCCTCTCTTCGGTCTCAGCCTGTGCGTCCTTCGCAGCATCATACTCGGCGTTCTCGCTGATATCTCCGAGTGAGATGGCTTCCTTGAGTCTTTCAGCGTTCTCTTTACGGACTACGGTAATAAGATGTTCCAGTTCCGCGTTCAGGCTCTCATAACCCTCTCTGGTCATTTCATTTGACTTTAAAGCTGCCATTTTTATGTTCCTTCCCTTTCTTTCTATATCTCAGACCTTACTGTCTGTTGATCTCTTCAATAGTTACGTTTTCGCTTGTCGTGAGTCTCATCAGAGCTGAATACTTCACCTTGAACCTCACGATGTCGCCGACGCGGAGATGCTCTTCGCAGTCTTCGATGTCGATTATTGTGTGGTCACCCGAGGCCATCATCACTTCTGCGCCTTCGAGCACCGGCACTATGTCATCGATGTCGCCGTAATCGGCTCTGCCTATCGCCACTATAGCGCGTCTGCGGCGTCCTCTGTCGACGTATGTTCCGACCTTGCCGGATGCATCTACACCGAGTTCGCCTATCGGATACGTCGGCTTGGTGTTGGTCTCGATGACTTCAGTCTCAAGTATGAAGCATTCGTCGCTCAAGACCTCCGGCTCCTTTCTGCCGTAGCAGATGCGGAGATCCTCGAGCGGTCCGATGTATGCGACCGCGCCTATCCTCAGCATGTTGACCTTAGGATTCATAACGCCGTCGAACAGCGGCATGAGGCTCGATGTTGCTCCGCCTGAGACTATCTCGAGCGGTCTGCCTATCGCCTCTTCTACAGCCTCTGCCCAGTCGGCCAGCATGTCCATCTTCTCCTTGGTCGGCTTTACGGAGCCTACACAGCCGAGGTTGGTGCCTATGCCCGCGAGGTGGACGTACTCAAGTTTTGTTTCCACATACACTGCTACGTCGACGAGCTCCTCCTTTTCGATGAATCCCTCTCTGAGATCCCCGAGATCGGCCATAAGGATGACGTTGTGCACCTTGCCGTTATTGCGTGCTGCCTCATCGAGCGCCCTGAGCGTATCGACGCTGCTCTGCAGGCTGTAGTCGCAGATCTTCACCATCTCGTCCAGCTCTGACAGCATAGGGATCCTTATCATGAGGAGCGGGAGCTTTACTCCTGCTTCCCTTGCCCTTACAAGCTGCTCGAGCCTCGATGACGCGATCCATTTAGCTCCGCAGCTCTCGTAGTCGAGCGCCGCCGAAGCCATGCCTGTCGTCACCTTGATGACTCCCGCAACGTCTATGCCCGCATCGCGGCACCAGCCGACCACAGTGTTCATGTTGTGTCTGAGGTTATTGTGGTCAACTATAAGCGTTGGTCTCTTTTTCATGTGTTACCTCTTAGTCAGCGAGCTTGTTCTCCTCGACGAACCTTCTGATCTTCATGCCGGTCGTCTTGTTGAATTCGCCCTTCTTGATAACGATGTGCTTGACCCTTTTCCAGTCAGGCCATTTTGCGTTGAGCCTGTCGATCTCGCTGCTTATGAGCGACATCACTGCGCTCTCGTCGTCCGCCCTGTCTCCGAGGGCTTCCCTGACGTTCTCTCTGTCAGGACGCAGGGTCACATAGATGCCCCTCTTCATCCTGTCTTCGTTGTCTTCGTCGGCCCAGACCATGCACTCCTCGATATACGGACTGCGGCCAATGAGCTCCTCGAGCTCCTCAGGGAAGACGTTCTTGCCGTTTGCGGCGATGATCACGTTCTTCTTACGTCCCGTGATGTATACGTAGTTGTCTGCATCGAGGTAGCCGATGTCGCCGGTATGGAACCAGCCGTTCTCCATGCTTGCCGCGGTAGCTTCAGGGTTCTTGTAGTAGCCCATCATTACCATAGGACCGCGGAAGCAGATCTCGCCGTTGCCGTCCTCGTCCTTGTTGATGATCTTGCACTCGGTGAACTGGAACAGCTTGCCGGCTGAGTCGTTTCTCATGTATTTCCACTGGTCAGGGTTGAGCGCCACCATAGGCGATGTCTCCGTAAGGCCGTAGCCCTGGAGGCAAGGGATGCCCATGCTGCGGAAGAATGCGAGCACCTTAGGGTCTACTCTCGCTCCGCCTGCAATGAACATATCGATGTTGCCGCCGAACTGAGCCATGATCTTGTTTGCGATCGGCTTCGCGATGTTGAGGCCGAACTTGCTCGTGAAGTTGTTTGCGGCGAACAGCGTGTTGACCAGCTTGTCCTGACCCTGCTTCTTGAGAGTCTTCTGGATGGTGTTGTAGAACTTCTCGTAGATGAGAGGCACCGCGAGCAGGAATGTCGGGTGCACCATCTGCATGTCCTTTGTGATGTATTTGAGGCCTCTGCAGAACGCCATCGACGCTCCCATGAACAGTCCTTCGATCATGGTGCAGGTGCACTCGTATGTATGATGAATAGGAAGCACGCTGAAGAAGATGTCGCTCGGGACTACTTCGAGGTAGGTCTGCGCGATGAGTACGTCTGTGCAGAGGTTCCTGTGCGAGAGCATTACTCCCTTGCTCACTCCTGTGGTGCCGGATGTAAAGATGATCGACACGAGGTCGGATGCTCTCACTCTGGCATCGAGGTAGCTCCTGTCGCCTGCAGCGACTTTTGCCTTGCCCTCTTCTCTGAGGATGTTCCACGAATACAGACCGTCAGCAGCATCTTCGTGCTCTTCCCTGTTGACTCCGATGACCATTTTCAGGCCGGTCTTACCTTCAGCCTTGATCTCCTTGAAGAGCTTGTAGAACTTATCCTGGCAGCAGATCACTGCGTCGATCTCACCCATTCCGCAGAGCGTGGTGAGCTCTTCTTTAGAAAGCTCCTTGTCGAGCGGAACGACTATGCCGACTCCGCCTGTGACTGCGAAGTAGGATTCGGCCCACTCATAGCAGTTGGCGCCAATGACTCCGATGTGAGCTCTCTTGAGTCCGAGACCGAGGAGCGCAGTACCGAGTCCCCTTACGTCATCTCTTACTCCGCCGTAAGTGAATTCAGTGAACTGATTGTCACCCGGCATTATCTGATGATAGAGAACCTTGTCGCCGAATGCTTCGACTCCGGTTTCCATCATCATCTTGAGATCTGTGATAGGTCTGCCGATGCGGTACATCACCTCAGGCACCTTGCTTGCTGTGATGCCGTCTACGTAATATTGCATATCGGCCATCTCGGCCGCCTTTAACTCTCTGTATTCCTCTTCTGTCAGACTGTCGAGGTCTGCGTCCCTGTACCTCTCGATAACTTCCTTGTAATTATCCAATTTAGCGGTTTCCTCTCTCCCTCGCGCGGCTTTTGCCGCATCGGGCAACTTGGTTTTGCGTATAAAAAAAATGGTAAAAGCTACCTGTCATGTCTCAGTAGCGCCGAATATTTTACCATTTTGCAAGTGCTTATGTCAATTGAGGCGGAGTATTACAGAGCCGTGAAGCACGGTCTTTCCGGTCGCCGGATCGCTCTCCGCTCTGAGCCTTCCGGCAGGCTCGTCGAAGGTCACGTCTACAGGCGATCCGGCCTTCGCGGCGAGGTACATTCCGGCCGCTGCGCTCCCGCTCGCGCAGGAGTTTTCCCAGAACATCGTGTCGGCTCCCGGCACGTAGACGAGCGGTGTCATCGGGCGCAGCCCGGCTCCCTCGCCCAGGAACATCATGCCGAGGCATTCCGCTCCGAGCACGCCGCACCAGCTTCTGAGCAGAGTCTCTGCCAGTACCGGATCATCCTTCAGTCCGAAGAAGCCCGAGTCAGGCTCTATGATGATGTGGGATATGCCCTCCATGCGGACTATAGGGAGGTTCAGCGAATCGCTTCCCGGAAGCATCCCGTCGGCCAGCTTCAGCTCTTCTATGCCAAGGGCCGGCGGCATGGTAACGGCCGCGCTGAAAGTGCCTGCGGCCTGCTGCTCGAGCAGGACTTCAAGTGGCGCGGTCGCCCCCGATACTCTGACAGGCACCGCGCCGCCCTGCAGGCCGCTGCGGATGGCGAAGAGCGCGGCCGCGCACATCGTGGCGTTGCCGCAGAATTCTCCTCCTGCCATACGAAGGCTTACCGGCACACCTGCGGCCGCGGCATCATCCGCATACGTAACGAAGCCCACCTGCTCAACGTCAGGGTGCTGCTCCATTATGCATGACGCGACTGCCGGCTGGTCCGCTATTGCCACTTCGCTCTCAACGAGCGCCGTTATGTTACCGGTCGGATCAAATATGTAATAACGTAAGTTTTCTATCATCTCTCAAATACGCGCAGGAACTGCTTTGTTCTCTCCTCCTGCGGATCGTCGAACACATCGCGCGGATCGCCCTGCTCAACTATCACTCCGCCGTCCATGAATATGACACGGTTGCTGACCGCTTTCGCAAAAGGCATCTCGTGCGTTACAACTACCATCGTCATCTTCTCTTCAGCAAGCTGACGTATTACCTTCAGCACCTCTCCGGTAAGCTCCGGGTCGAGTGCGGAAGTAGGCTCGTCGAAGAAAAGGATCTCCGGTTTCATAGCCATCGCGCGCGCGATCGCGACTCTCTGCTGCTGGCCGCCCGAAAGCTGGTACGGATAGGCGTTTGCCTTGTCTTCAATACCCATCTTGCGCAGAAGATCCATCGCCGTCGCCTCAGCCTCGTTGCGGCTTATGCCCTGGACGTGTATCGGCGCATCGGTGAGGTTCTTCAGGATGCTGTAGTGCGGGAAGAGGTTGAACTGCTGGAACACGAGTCCGCAGTATTTCCTGAAATGCTTGAGCTCGTGCGGTCCAACATATACTGCTTTGCCGCTTCCGTCGGTGGCCGCCGCTTTCTCGCCCATGTACATGATCTCTCCGCCGTCTATGGTCTCAAGGAAAGTAGCACACCTGAGCAGTGTCGACTTGCCTGATCCCGACGGTCCGATTATGCTGACGACCTCGCCGTGGTCGACGCCGAAGCTGATGTCTTTGAGCACTTCAAGCCCTTCGAAGCTCTTTCTGATGTTTTTCATTTCCAGTATCATGCTGTCCGCCTCCTACTTGTAGTAATCCATCGACTTTTCGATCCTGTTCATTACGATCTCAACCACGTAGTTTGCTACGAAGTAAAAGACGCCGGCAATGAGGAACGGCATGAACGATGTCTGCGACGCCGATATCTGCTTGGCCATTGAGAACACTTCCTGATATGCCAGCGTGAACGCGAGCGATGTGTCCTTGACCAGTGTGATCACCTCGTTGGTGACCGACGGCATGATGATCTTGATGACCTGCGGAAGGATTATGCGCATAAAGGTCTGGAACTTCGTGAAGCCCAGCACCTCTGCCGCCTCATACTGGCCGGCAGGAATGGATTCGATTCCGCCGCGGTAGATCTCCGCAAAGTATGCTGCGTAATTCAGCACAAAACCGACGATGATCGCCGGGAATCTCCAGTTGCCGATATTCCAGCCGAAAAGATAAAACGGCCCGAAATACCAGACCAGAAGCTGCAGCATCAGAGGTGTGCCGCGCATTATCGAAATATATGCTTTTATAAAGCCGCGCACAGGCGCAAACCTTGATTTACGCAGAAGCGCAACTATCATGCCCAGAGGCAGGGAACCGAGGAGCGTGAGCGCGAAGATCAGGAAGGTCTTCACCATACCCGAGCTCATCGTACTTAACATTGTTGAAAAGGTCATACAGACTCCTTATCACGAAAGAAGTGCTGATAAAGTATGCTGCGTTATTGCCGCTTCACACTTTACCAGCACCACTTCTTTTATTTATATAACGTTATTATTTGCCAAGTGTGATGTATTCTTCGATCTCAGGATACTTTGCTGCGATCTTTGCTACTGTTCCGTCTCCTGCCAGTGCTTCGAGTGCAGCATTTACCAGGTCGCAGAGTTCCTCATCATCCTTGCGGAATCCGATGCCGTACTGCTCGCTTCCGAGGTTCTCCTCGAGGCATACCAGGCTGTCGTCATCTGCCATAGCTTCCTGAGCTCTTGTAACGTCTACTGCTACAGCGTCGATAGCTCCTGCATTGAGGTCTGTGATCGCGATCGTATATGTATCATATACGTTCAGCTCATCGAATGTATCAGCGAGTTCTTTCTGGCCTTCTTCGTCATTCAGAAGATCGTATGCGGATGTAGCTGTCTGAACGCCTACCTTCTTGCCTGCAAGATCAGCGAGAGTTGCGATTCCGGAATCCTTCTTTACCATGATTTTCTGGGTGTTGTCTGAGTAAGGCTGGCTCCAGAGGTAGTCATCCTCACGTCCGTTGATGGTGAAACCTGACCAGATGCAGTCGCAGCTTCCTGCGTTGAGCTCAGCATCCTTAGCATCCCAGTTGAATGGTACCGGCTGATATTCCCATCCGTAGTATTCGCATACAGCCTGAGCCATCTCTACGTCGAATCCGCCGTTCTCGCCGTTGTCATCAACGAATGAGTATGGTCTGTAGTCAAGGTCGAAACCATGCTTGAATACGTAGCCTTCACCATACTTTGTATCAGCTGCGCCCTCATTGCTGCTGCCGCCGCCGCATGCCGTCAGAACTGCCATCGTGAAGATCATCGCGAATGCAAGCATAAGTACTGTCAGTCTCTTTTTCATAATCTTTAGTCCTTTCCTGTTGTAACGATTATTCCTTTTGATTGTAACGATTTACTTTTTCTTTTTAGTCTTTTTTTATTTTTTCCGCTTTAGTATGCTAAAGCGCTAAATTGACAAAGCAATAATAGCATTCACACACCTTACGGTCAAGCATAATTACTGTTTTCTTACAAATACATGCTGTTCAGCATTTGTCCAGGCAAATAAAAAAGATACATATACGAAGAAAGTTCTTCGAATATGTACCTTATTTCAAAAAGTCCTATTATGCTTCCGGCAGTTTGGATATGTCGACCCATGCGAGGGAGCGCGATACTTCGAACAGTTCGTCCGGTGTGAATTCCGCTGCGGAGTTGGAGGATCCGCAGGCCGGGAATACCGTTTCGAACCTCTTCATTGAGTCGTCGCAGTATATCCTGACGTTGTCGCGCGTTACTCCGAAAGCGCAGACGCCTCCGATCTCGTGGTTCGTGTATTCAGGGACTTCCTCAGGCGAAAGCATCCTGGCTTTCTCCCCGAAGCATTCCTTGTATTTCTTGTTGTCGACTCTGGCATCGCCGGCCACCTGTACGAGTATGCCGGTTCCGTCCTTGAGCTTGAAGCTGAGCGTCTTGCAGATACGGGCCGGCTCCACTCCGACTGCCTTCGCAGCCAGCTCGACCGTTGCGCTTGAGACATCGAATTCTCTGATGCGGTCGGCCATTCCGTATTTCTCAAGATACGCGCGTGCGATTTCTATTGACATGTTATCTCCTGTCCCCCTTTTAAGTTACGCAGCTGCTTTTTTACCTTTTCCGCGCATGATCACAGTCAGCACGAGTCCGATCACCAGACCGACCAGAGCCGGTACCACCCAGCCGAGGCCGATATCAAAGAACGGGAATATGCTGCGTCCGAGCTCTGTCATTGCCGGGATGTGCAGTGCGTTCTGGATGCCTTCAGGCAGGGTCTTGCAGAAGTCGAATACTGCCGGGATGAAAGCTCCGAGCGAAACCCATCCGTATACGTATTTGCTCCTGCCGAATGCCTTCTCGCAGAGGGCCATGATAATGAGCACTGTTACGAGCGGATAGAGGAGCATCAGCACAGGAACCGCATAGTTGATGATCGCAGTGAGTCCGACGTTTGAAATGATGAACGAGAACAGTGTAAACACCATCGCCCATCCTCTGTAGTTGAGCTTGCCCGGTACGAGCTTTACGAACATCTCTCCGCAGCTTGTAACGAGTCCGATCGCCGTCTTGAGGCAGGCGAACGTGATCGTAAGTGCGAGCACGATGCTTCCGATGCCTCCGAGGTAATGATTCGCGATCTGTGTGAGCGCGATGCCGCCGTTGTCGGATACCTCGAAGAGGCCTCTCGACTGTGCACCCATTATGATGGTGAGCATGTAGATGATGAACATCAGGATGCCCGTGAACACACCTGCCTTCAGCGTTTCTCTTGCAACATCACTGTCTTTGTCTACCCCGAGGTCTCTTACGACGTTGATGATGACGATGCCGAACGCGAGCCCTGCGATCGCATCCATGGTGCCGTAACCTTCAACGAGTCCGTTGAAGAGTGCTCCGTCTTTGTAAACATCGACCGGTGCGACCTCAGACATCGGAGCTCCCGGGTTGATCAGCGCCACGATAATGAGGATGCCGAGGAATACCAGGAAGAGCGGATTGATGACACGTCCGATCCATGTGGTGATCTTGCCCGGTCTGAGCGAGAAATACATTACGAAACCAAAGAATATGAACGTGAATATGAGCTGCCAGAGCCTGAAGTGTGAGTCACCCACGACAGGTGCGATGCCTGTGGTGAATGAAACGGATGCGCATCTCGGGATCGCGAAGAACGGTCCGATAGTGAGATAGAGCACGGCCGTGAACAGCCTTCCGTACCAGCCCGACACCTTGCTCGAAAGCTCCATCAGGTTGTCGCTGTGAGTGTTTCCGATAGCCGCTACAGCGAGGATCGGGACGGTCACCGCCGTGATGCAGAATCCGATTATCGCCGGCCATGAATTGCTGCCCGCCATCTGTCCCAGGTGGACCGGAAAGATAAGGTTGCCGGCTCCGAAGAACATTCCGAACAGCGTACTTGCCACGACGATGGTTTCTTTCATCGTCAGTTTTCTTTTCATAATTCTCTTCTCCCTTCTACTGCCTTCAGAAGTGTGACTTCATCGGCATATTCAAGGTCTCCTCCCACCGGGATGCCGTGCGCGATCCTCGTCACCTTGATACCAGCCGGTTTCAGCAGCCTTGCGATGTACATCGCCGTGGCCTCTCCCTCGATGTTAGGGTTGGTAGCAATGATGACCTCCTCGACATCGCTGTCTCCCTGGAGTCTCTCGATGAGGCTCTTCAGGTTGATGTCTGCCGGACCTATGCCCTCGGCAGGAGATATCGCTCCGTGGAGCACATGGTATGTTCCTTTGTATTCGCGTATGCGTTCCATTGCCATCACGTCCTGAGGTGTCTCAACGACGCAGATGACGGATCTGTCCCTCGAGCCGTCGGAGCAGATGCCGCAGACGTCCTTGTCGGTCAGGTTGCCGCAGACGCTGCAGTAGTGCATCGACCTCTTGGCATCTACGATCGCTTCCGCAAGCGTCTCCGCTTCACGGTCGGTCAGACTGAGCACATGAAAAGCGAGCCTCTGAGCGGTCTTTCCGCCTATGCCCGGAAGCTTTCCCAGCTCGTTTATCAGCCTGTTGAGGGAACGCGGATACTGCTTCATCAGAAGCCGAAGCCTCCGAGTCCGCCGCCCATGCCGAGGCTGCCCGTGATGCTGTTCATCTCGTTCTCCTCGAGATCCTCGATCTGTCTGATCGCCTCATTTACAGCAGCCATAACGAGGTCCTGAAGCATTTCAACATCATCAGGATCAACTACGTCCTTGTCGATGACCAGCTTTGTGATCTGCTTCTTACCGTTCATCGTTACTTCGATCGCGCCGCCGCCTGCTGTGGTTGTGAGCTCCTTCTTCTCGAGCTCAGCCTGCTTCTGTTCCATCTCAGCCTGCATAGCCTGGAGCTGCTTCAGCTGCTTCTGCATGTCCTTTGCGCCGCCGCCGTTTCTGTTTTTAGGCTTCTTGCCGGCCTTCATTCCTTTTCCCATTTTATCCTCCTGTATGTATCAGTCTTCCATGACCGGTTCCAGCCCGAAAAGGTTCACTATGTCACCGATCACTTCGTTCTTATTTATATCGTCGTCGATTATCTTTGCCGTCTCCTCCTCGGAGATCGCCGCGCTGTCTGCCGCCGCGCCGGACTTGGATATCGTGCCGCCTCTCATCGTTACGTAGACATCGCTGCCGTAAATGCTTTTCGCAGCCTGGGCTATCTCAGCCGACTTGTCCTCGGCGAGCCTCAGCTTGCCCGGACTTACTATGACGAGCAGCCTGCCTGCGTCGAACTCAGTGCCCGTCGAGTAGCGTCCCACCAGGCTCATGAACGTCCTGTCGCTTGCAGCGACCACTCTGACTATCCTGTCCCACATTTCCGCAGGACTTCCCGGCTGCTCCCTGCGTACGGAAGCTATCATGTCCGCGAGGACCTCTGCCGCAGGCTCATCATCTGCAGGAGCCTGTGCGCGCGCCGGCGCTTCAGCTGCCCTTGCCGGTGCCTCTCTCTTCGGAGCCGGTCTCAGCGTCCTTCTTGCCGGAGCCTCTGCCGCATCATCCGGAGAAGTCAGCCTTACCGCTGCTGTCTCGAGAAGTATGCGCGGTCTCTCGGAGTATCTGCCGAGATTGATGTACTCGGATATCAGGCGGATCGCCTTCTCTATGAATGCCGAGTCTGTCTGGTCGGCCTGCGCTCTGAGCCTCGAGATGTTCTCTCCCGATGAGCCTACGATGCGCTCTGCCTTACCTACGTATTTGACTATCATGAGGTCGCGCATGTGCTTGAGCCAGTCCTTCAGGATCTGCCTCGGGTCCTTGCCGCGCCTGATTATCTCATCTATGTATACGAGCGCCTTGCCTGCGTCGCCCGCGATCACTGCTCCGGTAAGAGCGAGAAAAAAGTCCGGACCTGCCGCTCCCGTATATTCAAGTACTGCCGCCCTGTTGAGTTCCTTGTCGCCGGCCGCAGTGCACTGCTCAAGTATGCTGAGCGCGTCCCTGACCGAGCCGTCTGCCCTGGAGGCTATCGTTGAAAGCGCGTCGTCTGTCGCATGGATGCCTCTTCTGGAGCATATCCTCTTCATGCCCTCAACGAGTTCCTCTTCGGTGACCCTCCTGAAGTTGAGCTGCATGCAGCGCGATCTTATTGTGGATCTCACCTTCTGCGGATCTGTCGTCGCGAGGATGAAGATGGCATGCTCAGGCGGTTCCTCGAGCGTCTTGAGGAAGGCGTTCTCTGCCGCGGTACTGAGCATGTGGACCTCGTCGATGATGTACACCTTGTACCTTCCGACTGCCGGAGGGTACTTCACCATCTCGATGATGGCCCTGAGGTCGTCCACGCCGTTGTTGGAGGCCGCGTCGAGCTCTATTACATCGACGAACCTGCCCTCGCGTATCGCCTCGCAGTTTGCGCATTTTCCGCAAGGGAGATTCACGCCCGGATCGCCGGGTTCGCCTTCCGTGCAGTTGACGGCCTTTGCGAGTATCCTCGCGGTGCTGGTCTTGCCCGTGCCGTGAGTTCCGGCAAATAAATAAGCCTGGCTCACCGTGCCCGTCCTTATCTGATTCTGAAGGATGCGTACGATGTGCTTCTGGCCTATTACTTCTTCAAATACTTCCGGCCTCTCGGCTCTGTATAATGCAGGCTGCATCGATTTCCTTTCTATTAAAAAGAAGCGGGTGGTCTGCTGTACGCAGAGGCTGGTCTGCGGCACACAGGACAGATCGCTTAATGCTGCTACCTCTCGGTCCTGACATGGTTCACGGAGCCCCGTTGCGCAGGGCCCCCGCGCACAGCAGGCCGCCCGCCCGATTTCGCTCTACATTCTAACATAAAAGTATTGTTCTAACAATGGGCAAGATGTGCAAGGCCGCCAAGGAAATACACACACCTTTGATGACAATGAATACTATGAATACAAAGCCATTAGTTATTTGGATGCTGCCTTCTGCCATGACGTACGAACTTTTTCGTATGTGGTCCGTTTTATTGCCTGCACAAGCACTAACCTTTTTTTCTAAACAGTCGTAAATCGGTTCACCCCCTCAGATTATGACGGACTGATGCTGCCTGATTTATAAAAATGGTCCATTTTGAAGCAGCGATCTGGCCTGCTTATGCATACACATGAATATATATGCATATACAACGGTTTCTGAGCAGAGTTACATGGCATCAGAGAAAGGTGGTTCGTCCTTTTAGTGGAGAAAAAGCCTGCCGGGTACGATTTTTCTCGTACTTCCTCGTGTTTTTCGCGGCAGGAAGCACGAACCCCAGCCCGAAGACTGATGTGTCATTGATGTTCGATGTGAAAACCAGAGCAGATATGGCGGACACGGCAGAAAGTCGGACGCGGCGAGCAGGAGTTGCCCGCAGTCTGCAAATGAAAAATGACAGCGGATGAATTCTCTGTCATCCGCTGTCATCTGTATGTCATTCGCATTTTTTACTGGCAGGTCTTTTATTGAAAGATTTCTAAAGCATGATCTCGCTCTTCGCCTTGCTGGCGGCGATCATCTCGTTCAGCTTTCTGGCCGGCCTGTAGAGAGCCATGCCGAAGGCGATCGAGAACACCGCAAACAGCAGCAGTATTCCTATGCAGACCCAGTAGGTGTTGCCGTACATGCCGCCTATACACTCGCGCATCGCATCCATAGCATAGCGGAACGGCATGAACGGGAAGAGCGTCCTGAAGATGCCCGGGAGCACCTCGACAGGATATGTTCCGCCCGAGCCCGCTACCTGGAGCACCAGTATTATGACACCTGCGCCGAGTCCGATGTTATCGAGCGCGAACACCAGAGCGTAGTTGATCATCATGAACACTATGCTGTTGATGCATGCCAGCAGCACGAATCTCAGAGGTGCCACACACTGTATGCGCACGTACAGCAGGTCGCCTGCGGAGACTACGAGCGCCTGCGCGATACCTACGAGCAGGTAGAGTCCCAGCCTTCCGAAGTACCACTCGTGCAGCCTGAGATTTGTGAGGTCATCTCTTTTCCTTATTCTTACCTTAATGAGAACTGCTGTCAGCAGCGCGCCTACCCACTGGGCAAGCACTGTGTAGAACGGCGCCATGGCGGAACCGTAGTTTTCAATGGACCATAACACTTCAGTGTCCATTGCCACCGGATTAGCGAGATATTCTGCTACCGCAGTCTCGTCGTTCTCCATCAGATTGCTGAGTTCCTCAAGAAGATCGTTGCCCGATGCGTCCATGAGGACGTCGCTCAGCGAGCCGGCACCGGCCTGCAGAGACTCCAGGCTTGAAGATGTCTTGTTTATGCTCGACTTCAGCTTTGAGAGCGAGCTTCCGTATGAGCTGAGATCCCTGCTGAGCGATGAAAGACCCTTGTCTGCGCCCGACATTATCTTGCGGAAATCTCCCAGTGAATTCCTCGCATTTACAAGCGCTTTTTCGAGGTTCTCATCTATGTCGGTCCTTATCTGCTCGAGTATCTCGTCAGTCAGCTTGAGTGCCTTTTCGTTGTCTTCGTGTATCTTTTTGATGATAGGCTCACGCTCTTCATAGCTCATGCCCTCTTCCAGCTGCTCAAGTCCGGAGGATATATCGCCGAGCGTTTCCGACAGCTCGGTAAACTTATCGCTCAGAGCTGTGAACCCTTCCTTCTTCACGAATTTTGCCTGATCATCGGCCTGAGTCTTAAGCTTATTGATCCTCTCGACCCATTTGTCCCTGCTCACTTTTACAAAAGCTTTGTAGGCGACATTGCCTGAACTGAGCAGTTCCACGATCGCAGTGTCGAAGGTCTTGAGGGAGCCGGCAGTGTTCTCGATCTTCTTGATCGCGTCATCGAGCTTTTTGGTATCTGCCTTCTTTATTTTTTTGAGCTCTTTCTGTGCATTGGCCAGGAGCTTGTCGTTCGCCTTGAATACATCATGAGTGCTTCCGATGAACGTATCGGATACCTCGAGAAGGCTGCCCGATGCATCTGTGAGACCTGCGGCTGAATCCGCAAGCGCTATGCAGCTGTCCAGGTCGCCGCTCAGATCATCTATCCTGTCTGCCAGATCGGCCAGCATCTGTTGCGGGTCGAGGCCGCTTGCCTCAGCCACGGATGCAGCATCAGATACATATCCCGCCAGAGTCTCAACGAACGCCGCGTTGACCTCCTCCTGCACGGCCGTCTTTGCCTTGCCGGTAATCTTCGGAGCAACAGCATTCTTCTTCTCGTTCTCGTAGTACTTCAGTTTCGGATTGGTGAGATCTCCGTTCACGAAGCTGAGCACGTTGGTACTGAAGTCCTCAGGTATGACAAGCGCGGCATAATAATCGCCTGCGTACACACCGTCTATGGCTTCCTCATCGTTTTCAACAAAGACCCATCCTATGTCTTCATTCGCTCCGAGCGCCTCTTTGATCTTGTCTCCGACGTTGACCGTCAGACCTGCGGCGGTCGCTCCGTTGTCCATGTTCGCGACCGCAACTGAGATGCGTCCCGTCGCTTCCGACTCATAAGGAGCCCAGTTTGAAAGTATGTTGAACCACGCATAGCAGCACGGAACAAGGCAGAGTCCCATCACGGTTATGATGGCGACCACACTGCCCGTTATCTTTTTGAGGTCATGTCTGATTATGTTGAGGATGTTCTTCATTTTTCATCCTCGCTTTCCGGAGTCTTTTCACGCCGCAGTTCCGCGTAATGGGCGTATAGCTCCTCCTGTTTTTCCTGAATGCGGCTCTGCACCTTCACGCGCACCTGCTCCGAATCCGGCAGCAGCACGTCGAAGTCCGCCGCCCTGTCGCTGACGTCTTCAAGCGTCTTCTGTATGGAATCGTCTATGTATTCCACGCTGATGAGATATATTGACGCGGCAAACATTCCGACCACCCAGAGTATCATGAACACCACCCTGTCGCTGTCCGTGATCAGACGGATCAGTATCATGAGGACGGTAAATACGCCGAGGAAGATCAGGCCTGCCCTTATCCTCTTCTTGTTGCTCTCATGTAAAGCCATGCCGCGCTCCAGCAGCCTGTTGTAGAGTTCTTCATAACGGATGTCCTGTTTGTTTCTGTCCATCACAGCACCTCCGTTTCTTCGATCTTCTCGGACACGAAGCGGTTCATGCCGAGGAATGGCTTTCTGATGAGAAGACCTATGACGAGAGCCACGACCGCAAATATGAGCAGGTATGCGAGATATATCTCAAAGTCATGTTTGTATGTGCCGCAGAGAGCCTCTCTCATTGCGTTTATGGCGTGCGGGAACGGGAAGAACTTGTAGATCTTTCCGAATATAGGCGGAAGTATTTCTATAGGATACGAACCGCTGGAGCCCGCGATCTGGAGCACCATGATCACGACTACTATCGCTTTTCCGATGTCTCCGAAGGATATCGTCAGCGCGTAAATGAGCAGAACGAACACGAAGCTCGTGACAGCAGCCGAGAACCACATCATCCACGGATGCACCGGCTGGCAGCCGAGCAGGAAGATATCGCCTGCCACTATGACCGCTGCCTGCAGCTGTCCTATGATGAAGAACAGCAGGAAACGTCCGAAGAATGCCTGGGTCTCGGTAGCGCCCGGGAATTTCTTTCTGTCTATGTGGGTCTTCAGAATGGATACGAGGATTACCCCTCCTACCCATATAGCGAGCACCGAGTAGAACGGCGCCATGGCCGCTCCGTACGATGCGACCGAATAGATCTCTTCAACCTCTACATTTACGAGAGAAGAGAAGAATTTCGCGTATGCTTCCGGATCTCCGCCGAGAATGTCTATCAGGAAGTCGAGCTTTTCTCCCTCCGAGACGTCCTGGACTCTTGAGATGATGTCGTCTATCTTGTCCGCGGCAGCCCTGAATACCAGCTGCATCTGGATCAGTGAGCTGTCAAGTTCGCTGACTGTCTTGTCCGCACTGTCAAGCACCGGATTGACGCTGCCAAGCATCGTTGACATGCTGTCCATCAGCGGCTCCATGAGGTCGACTGTCCGGTCGATCGTGCTTATAAGTGAATCCACTGAATCGACGAGCGATTTCTGGCTCAGCTTCTTCAGCTCATCCATGATCACAGGCAGAGCAGTAGGATCCGAGAACGCGTTCGTCAGCGTATCTATGTCGCTTATCATGGAGGTGAGCACCGCCCTGACAGCCATTATGGCTGCCGAACCCTCGGATTCAGGGAACAGCGACAGCAGTCCCTCCAGATCCGATTTGAGCACGTTTGCCGCCTCTGCGGCTTCCTCCCTGAGAGCTTCTTTTTCCTCTTCGGTCAGGCCTTCAACGTTCAGCTTATCGATGATCTTTTCGAGCGCAGCCCTTTCCTTTTCTATGCGGTTTTCCCTGTTTGTCAGTATCTTCTTAAGGACCACAAGAGTGCTTCTTGCCTTTTTGAGGTCTTTTCCCGCATTGGAGGCCGAGCTGCCTGCGGATTTGCTTGCATTTCTCAGCCTGGTTTTGGCGTCGCTGATACCCGAGTGTATGCTTCCGCTCTTGCCTGTAAAGGCGCTTATCGCGGAGTCATATGCCCTCAGCGTATCTCTGAGGTCCGTAAGCCTTGCGATCACATCATCGGCAGTCTCGCCTTCTGACAGGTCGTCTGCGATCTCGTTCGTCTCGTCGAAGATAAATCCGAACACCGTCTCGAGGTACTTCGTCTTTATCGACTGCTGCAGATTCGTCGCAGCTGTCTCGGCGATCTTCGGCGCGATCGCATTTTTCTTCTGGTTTTCGTAGTAAGTGAGCGGAGCCCTGTCGTCGAGGAGCGCCTGCTCGAAGTGATACATGTTGTACGTGAAGTTGTCCTCGAAGACGACAGCGGCGTAGTATTTGCCGGATCTCACTCCCTCGATCGCCTCGTCGGCGTTATCAGGGAACTGCCATCCTATCTTGTCGCTCGTTTTGAGGTCTTCGAACACTTCCTCCGCCATGTTGATATGAGTCCCGTCCTCAAGGTCGAGTCCCGGATCACGCGAAGCGACGGCGATCTGTATCTCACCGGTATTCGCGTAAGGGTTGGCATTGGCATAGATGTTGACCCACGCGTAAAGTGCCGGAAGCACGGAAACCGCCACTATAATAGCCAGCGCGAAGAAGCGCCGGCCAACAGAAACGATATCATTTTTAAATATGGACAGTATCGTCCTCAATTCTTATCAGTACCTTTCTATAAGTGATGTTTGTGCTTTGAAGCCTTTATACGGCTCATCGCCCTTGAAAGCTCAGCACTGGCGAGTGCGACGTCGCGGTTTGAGTTGGCCCTCTTCAGAGCCTCTCTAGCCTGCTCTTCCGCCCTTCTCGCCCTGGCCTCGTCGATCTCTTCAGGATTCTCTGCGGTGTCCACGAGGATCATTACCTCGTTGTTCTCCACCTTCAGGAGCCCGTCAGATACAACCACGACCTGCCTGCCGTCCTTGCCGGCAGCCTTTGCATCTTCGCCGACCGGCACATACTCAACGATGCCCGGCACGACGGCCATTATCAGGTTTGAATGGTGCGCCAAAATACCGATGCTGCCTTCCGTTGTCATAAGTGACACGGATTCGGCATCACCGTCATATACCATATGCTCGCTGGCCATGAAGTGTAATTTGAAGCTGTCCATTTAATTTACAGTGTCTTTGCCTTTGCAATTACGTCGTCGATAGTTCCGACGTTGAAGAATGCCTGCTCAGGATATGCGTCCATCTCGCCGCTGACGATAGCGCCGAAGCCCTTGATCGTGTCTGACAGCTGTACGTATACGCCCGGAAGTCCCGTAAACTTCTCTGCAACGTGTGTCGGCTGCGACAGGAATCTCTGGATCTTACGCGCTCTGTATACCGTCAGTTTGTCCTCGTCGGAAAGCTCATCCATACCGAGGATCGCGATGATATCCTGGAGTTCTGCGTATTTCTGCAGGATCTCCTGCACCTTTCTTGCGACCTCGTAATGCTGTTCGCCTACGATGTCTGCCTCGAGGATACGGGATGTCGAGTTGAGCGGATCGACCGCCGGGTAAAGACCCATCTCTGCGATCTTACGCGACAGTACCGTTGTGGCATCGAGGTGCGCGAAGGTGGTTGCCGGAGCCGGGTCCGTGAGGTCGTCGGCCGGTACGTATACCGCCTGTACCGATGTGATGGATCCCGCCTTTGTGGAGGTGATACGCTCCTGCAGTGCGCCCATCTCGGATGCGAGTGTAGGCTGGTAACCTACGGCTGAAGGCATACGTCCGAGAAGTGTGGATACCTCGGAGCCTGCCTGTACGAATCTGAAAATATTGTCGATGAACAGCAGCACGTCCTTGTTCTGCCTGTCACGGAAATACTCTGCCATGGTGAGTCCGCTGAGACCTACTCTCATACGTACTCCCGGAGCCTCGTTCATCTGTCCGAAGACCATTGCGGTCTTGTCCATTACGCCGGCTTCCCTCATCTCTTTCCAGAGATCGTTTCCTTCTCTGGAACGTTCGCCTACTCCTGTGAATATGGAGTATCCGCCGTGCTCCATGGCTACGTTGTGGATCAGTTCCTGGATAAGTACGGTCTTGCCTACTCCGGCGCCGCCGAAGAGGCCGATCTTACCGCCCTTTGAGTAAGGCTCGAGAAGGTCGATGACCTTGATGCCTGTCTCAAGTATTTCGACGGAAGGGCTTATCTCATCAAAGCCCGGCGCCTTCCTGTGGATCGACATCTTTTCGACGTCATCAGGGATAGGCTCTCCGTCATCGATAGGCTCGCCCAGTACGTTGAACATGCGGCCGAGGACAACGTCTCCTACAGGCACTCTTATTGCGTCGCCTGTGGCGGTGACTTCCATGCCGCTGCTCATTCCTTCGGAGCCCGAGAGCATGATGCACTTTACGGTGTTATTACCGATGTGCTGTGCTACCTCCATGACGAGTGTTTTACCGTTAAGCTCCACTGTCAGGGCTTCGTTGATCCTAGGCATCTGGCCTTCATCGAATTCTACGTTTATTACAGATCCCGAGACCTGCACTATACGTCCGGTCATAGTTACTCTCCTCTATTATCTGCTTTTGCTCCTGAGGCTTCGCGCTCCGGATGAGATCTCGGTGATCTCCTGCGTGATCGCGTTCTGTCTCAGGTGGTTGAATTCAAGTGTGAGCTGGTCGAGCAGCTCGCTCGCGTTCTCGTTGGCCGAATCCATGGCCATCATCCTTGCGCTCTGCTCGGATGAATAGCTGTTGACCAGCGCCGAGTAAACGTATCCTACAAGGTACGACTGCATTATCCTTTCGAGCACTGTCTTCACATCAGGCTCGTACTCGAATACCGTTGAAGCGTTTACATCCGTTTCATCGCCTTCCGGTACAAAGTCGTCTCTGTCAAAAGGTATGAGCCTGTCATGCATCGCATTTCCGAAGCTCAGGCCTCCGGAAAACTCCGTGTAGCATACGTACAGCCTGTCAAAGAGTCCGTCATCGAAGTCATCGAGGAGCTCACGGGTTATGTCTCTGGCCATTGCAAGAGACGGCTGGTTCATCGAGTGCACAAAGCTCTCGATGACCGGTGTTCCGTGCGTCCTGAAAAACCTCCATCCGAAGTCTCCGACGACATAGAGCCTGTACTCATCGCTTCTGTCCATAAGCGCGAGCGCCTTCTTCAGAACGTTCTGGTTATATGCTCCGGCGAGGCCCTTGTCTCCTGTTATGACCAGGATGCCGTTGCGGCCTCCCGCCACGTTTTCGTCGACTTCGGCGTCATAGTACCTGCTGGTGATGTCGCCTTCGATGGCGAACATCCTGCGGATCTCCTTTCTCAGAAGGTCAAAGTAAGGTTTCGTCTCCTCTGCCTCCCTGCGGGCGCGCCGCATCTTGGTCGAAGAAATCAGATACATTGCATTGGTGATCTTCTGAGTGTCGCTGACGCTCTTTATTCGGTTTTTTATCTCTTTGGTTGATGGCATTTTTTACGCCGCTTTGAATTTCTCTCTGTATTTTGCGGAAATATCTAAAATCTCTTTCTTAAGATCATCATCGAGCTTGCCCGTCTGGTCGATGCGGTCGCAGACATCTCTGTGATCCGACTCGAACAGCTCGATCAGTCCTTCGATGAACCTCGGTACTTCCGATACCGGCACGCCCTGCATCGTATGAGCGAGCGCCATAACGAGGGTTATTACCTGCTCGTGCTGCGACTTAGGCCTATACTGCTTCTGCCTCAGCATGCGCATGAGGCCCTGGCCGTACTCGAGCTGTGCCTTTGTCTGATCGTCGAGGTCTGAAGCGAACTGTGTGAACACTTCCATCTCGCGGTACTGCGCGAGGTCGATCCTCAGTGTACCGGCTGCCTTCTTCATGGCCTTTGTCTGTGCGTCGCCTCCTACACGGGAAACGGAAAGACCGACGTTTACGGCAGGTCTCTGACCCGAGAAGAAGAGATCGGATTCCAGGAATATCTGGCCATCAGTGATCGAAATGATGTTTGTCGGGATGTATGCCGATACGTCGCCCGCCTGCGTCTCAACGACAGGCAGTGCTGTTATGGAGCCGCCGCCTATCTCGTCCGAAAGCCTTGCGGCTCTCTCGAGCAGTCTTGAATGCAGGTAGAATACATCGCCCGGATACGCTTCACGTCCCGGCGATCTGTCGAGCAGCAGTGAAAGCGCACGGTACGCAACAGCGTGCTTTGAAAGGTCATCGTAAACGATGAGCACGTCCTTGCCCTGATGCATGAAGTACTCACCCATTGCGCATCCCGCATATGGTGCGATGTACTGGAGCGGTGCAGGGTCGCTCGCCGAAGCGGTAACTATGATCGAGTAGTCAAGCGCGCCGTGCTTCTTCAGAGTCTGCTGTATCTGAACGACTGATGAAGTCTTCTGGCCGATGGCTACATAAATGCATATGCAGTCCTTGCCCTTCTGGTTGATGATGGCATCGACGGCAATGGCGGTCTTTCCCGTCTGTCTGTCTCCGATGATCAGCTCTCTCTGGCCCCTGCCGATAGGGAACATGGAGTCGATCGAGAAGATTCCTGTCTCAAGCGGCGTGTCTACCGGCTGTCTGTCGATGATGGCCGGAGCCTGAGCCTCTACAGGCATGTAGCCCGAAGCGGTGATCTCTCCGAGGCCGTCAACAGGTGATCCCAGCGAGTCCACGACTCTGCCGAGAAAGCCCTCGCCTACCGGTGTACCTGCGGTCTTGCCCGTTCTCTTTACAGAGGAGCCCTGAGTTACGCTCTCATCTCCGCTGAAAAGCACGCAGCCGATCGTATCCCTGCGGATGTCCTGTACCATTCCCCTGACTCCGTCAGCAAACAGCAGGATCTCTCCAAATGTTGCATGCGGAAGTCCGGCAACTGTTGCGATGCCGTCTCCTACCGTGATGACTTCTCCGACCTGCTCGGCCATCGCCTCCGGTGTCCATGCCTGGATGCTCTCCTTGAGCAGAGGGATGATGTTGCCGTTGTTGGTAGGAACCTTTACGAGAGTGTCTCTCAGCTGGCGGAATCTTCCGCCGACTGACCAGTCGTAAATGTCGGAACCGACCTCAAGTCTGAAGCCTCCCGGGAATGCGTCTGACTTCTCCCATTTCAGAGGGACCTCAGCGCCGTATTTTTTCTTTAAAAACTGTCCGAACCTCGCCTTCTGCGATTCGCTCGGCTCTGCAGCCGAGTAAATTACTGCGGTGAGGATCATTTCTTCATTACTCATTTATCTGCCTCCTCCGCAGCATCAAGGAACTGGTCGAAAGCATCCGAAGCAGTCTGCTCGAGAGTGAGTTTTTCCATCGCATCGGTGACCATTCCCGTGATCTCCTTCTGCGCGGATTCGATGATCTCGTTCTTCTCTCTTTCGGCCTCGCCGCGGGCATCCGAAATGATCTTCTCGGCCTCGCCGCGTGCCGCTGCAAGTCTGCGTTCTCTTTCCGCTTCGATCTCCTTGCTCAGCCTGTTCTTTTCGGTTCTGATCTCTTCGTCGAATTCTTTTTCTTTCTTCTCATAGGAAGCCTTGCTGTTCTCGGCATCGGCAAGAGCCTGTTCTGCTCTGCTGTCCATGTCAGCATAATGAGTCTCCCTGCCTTCCATGAAATCCTTTACAGGCTTATAGAGAAGTATGTAAAGAGCTCCGAAGAGAATAGTGAAGTTGAACAGGTGCAGCAAAATCTGCTGCCAGTCTATATTAAGTGGTACTCCTGTCATCTGATTACTCCCTGTCTTTCAAATGTGACGGTCTGCTGACATGATCGCTAAAGAACGAATATGATCAGGATGACCGTGAGCAGTGCGTAGATGACTACTGTTTCGATAAATACGAGTCCGAGCATGAAGCTTGTACGGATCTTACCATCAGCCTCAGGCTGTCTTGAAATACCTTCGGAAGTCTTAGCACCGAGAATACCCATGCCGATCGCGCCTCCGCAGGCAGCAAGACCGATTGCGATTCCTGCAGCTATGGCCTTGAGGCCTGTAGTAGTGGCTGCAGCAGCAGCGGCTGCTTCTCCGGCAGCTGCTGTATCACCGGTGTCAGCAAATACTGCGACAGACAGAATCGTCATCATTGCAGCAGCGACCATTGCGAGAACGATCGCGATTCTTCTCAGTTTCTTTGCATTGAGGTTAAGCATTTTAGTTTCTCCTTATAAAAAAGTGTTATTGATATCTCTGCTAAGCTGATTGTTCTTTAACAACCGTTACGCGTTTTTTACCGCGTTTCTTTTCCTTAGGCGGCTTTTCCACTTTCTCGGATACTTCTCCGTAGAAGAGCGAGGTCAGCATTGTAAGTACGTATGCCTGGATAAGGGCGTGGAGCAGTGTGAACAGCACGCCTACGATGACCGGCACTACGTAGCTCATTGCCGTGTAGTAATATACAAGCTCGGTGACAAGTGCTCCCGAGATCAGGGCTCCGAAAAGTCGGAAGCTGAGTGAGAGCGGGAGTGAGAAGTCCTTGAGTGTCTTACCGATTCCCTTGATGCCGTTGCCTACTATACCGCCCGACATGATGACGAGGTATGACAGGCAGCCCATCATGATAGCTCCGTTAACATCAGCCATCGGCGCCGGCAGTGAGATAGGGTGTCCGCTCGTGGTCATCACCTGCAGTCCAAGAAGCTCAAACAGCGTGCCGGTAAAGATGTATGAGCCGGCGGCGAATATGTAGGCTCCCAGAAAACCGTTGATGTGTGAATTACCCTTTGCCATTCCGTCAAAAATACCGACTACAGTCTCAAGCACGATCTGGAACTTGCCCGGTACGAGCTTGAAGCGCGGTATCACGAAGATCCTGCAGATCAGAGCAAAGATGATCATGATGCCCGATACGATGAAACCTGAGATCAGCGCCGGATTGACATCCTTGAGACCAAACAGGCTGACTTTGTTGACATCATGCATTACGGCGTCACGCATCACAGTCTGGATGGTCTCTTCTTCTCCGCCCCCGCCGCCGGTAAGGATCGATCCGATCATGAATACCAGCGCGATCGCTGAGAAGATCAGTATTGCTTTTTTACGCTCTTTTTTGGTCATAAGCGTATTCTCCTTCAAATAACACCATCTCGTCTGGCCGGTATCACCAGACGGGACAGCAACGTTCTAACTTTTAAATAATATCACTTTAGGGATATGATTTACACCCCCAAAAAAAACTGGCGCTGCATCATAGATGCAGCCGCCAGCTTATTATTCAGATCCTTCACATCCGACTGTAAAAAGCGTGTCACCGCTGAACGGTGACACCGGCAGTAATGCTTTCTCAGCTGACCGAGCCTTCACGGATCTTCCCGACCTCAAAAGCAGCGGCAGCCAGTATTTCATCAATGGTCGCGAGCTGTTTTTCAAGGCTTTCAGCCCCTTCTCTCACCAGTATGTCCACGCTTCCTGCTTCATCGAATCTGATCATGGCAGCCGATACAGGAACCGGTTCCAGAAAGAATATCCCTCCGGTTCCTGCCATTATTATTCCTTCAGGGTGTTTACGCACATAGCTCTTCAGCCGTCCCGGCTGCGAGAATGACCGCACATGCCTGAGCTTTCCCGAAGCATCCGGAAACGCTCTCTTTACTTCAGGGTCGTCCACAAGAAGCGCCCCGTTAATAACATGTCCGTTTATTCTGATATTTTTCATTTCTATTCGGCTCCTTCACATCCGACTGTAAAAACCGTATCGCTGTCGGTTCTGTAGCAAAGAAGCAAATCGTTGTCCCCTTCATCCCAGTTCTTCAGGTGATACTGCGTGGTAACTTTGTACTCATATGTTGTTCCGTAAACGTCCGTAAAGCTCACATTGTCGCCGGGCATCAGACCTGCCAGACTGCGGAACAGTCCGCTCTGCTTTCCGTATATCCTGAAGCCTCTGTCTGCAGGAGAGCCCTCTTCAATATACGCAAAGTATTTTTCATCAGCGTCCTTTGCAGCAACCGGAGCGTCAATGTCAAGCGAAGGGATCCTGAGGATACCGACAACGTCCGCACCCTCAATGTTGATCGCGGCAAGCTCCGCGGAAGAAGCTCCGTTCATCGATCCCGATCCGTCCGAGATACCCGGCACGATCTCCTCGATCCCGGCTACAGCCGCATCCGCTTTCCTTGCAGCTTCCTTATCCTTATACCAGTAAAAGCATCCGGCAACGAGAGCGCAAAGGACAACAGCAACTGCAATCCTGATCAGCGGCGGTTTTCCGCTGCGTCCTGTTTCCCTGCTCATTATATCAGCCTCTTGCGTCTGAGTATCAGGAGCATGAACGCACCTGCCAGAAGGACTGATCCGAGAACATAGAAGATCGTCGTTCCTATGCCGCCTGATTGCGGCAGCTCATATCCGTGGCCGTTCCAGACACGCACCTGATATGTATCCGGATCCTGACTTGTTACCCAGTGCGGATCTCCTTTCTGATACACGTCAGAAGGTCTTCCGTCCTGTGATGCGATAACTCTTCCGGCCTCGACCGTGATATTTATTGCAGATGCCGATGGATAATACCCGTCAGGAGCTGCAGTTTCTATGAGTTTATAGTCTCCGAGATTGAGTTCACCGAGCGTAAGTATACCATTGTCGCCGGTAGTGCCGGAGATCACCGGCGTCTTGCCCTCTTTCGGCCTGCCGGCTGCAGAGTCATAGTCTTCCGCTTTGTACAGTTCGAACGATGCACCAGTCGTGATCGTAGTATATCCTTCATCTGTCTTCCAGACCGAGACTCTTTTGTGCCTTGCGTTGAGGACCGTCAGTGCAAACGACACGGTCTCTTCAGAATCATCCTTTTCAAATGTTACTTCATCAGGATGAGTGCCGAGTGTGATCTCTCCGGTCTCAGTGACCGTAAACTGCGGATACGGCAGCGGAATCAGCTCATAACCTTCAATAGTTGCGAGTTCGCGCAGCTCGTATGTTCCTGCAGGCAGAGTATTGTCTATCTTAGGGATCACTCCGTCAGAGTCCGTTATCAGCGATTCATAACCCGGCATAGGGTTCAGGTCGATGGTGGTGACGCCGCCAACAGTTACCTGCCTGTGGAGAGCAAATTTGACACCGGCCATAGGCTCTTTTGTATACGCGTCCTTCTTTACAGCTTCGAAAGTGTATGGCCTGTCCTTGATGGTCAGCGTCGGAGTTGCAGACTCATTATCTATGATATAGTACTCTTCGTCTGCATCCGGGCCGACCTTTATTTGCTTTTCGTGCAGTCTGATCGTTATAGGATCCTGCATTCCGTACCAGCCCTGTGGCGAATCCGTTTCAGTCAGAGTATAATCGACATCATCTACCAGGAACGCAACAGTGATAAGGCCTGTTTCATCTGATGTAAACGTTCCTATCTCATTATCGCCTTCCTTCAGAGTGAACTTCGCTCCTGCCAGCGGATCACTGCCGTTCCATTTAGCTTTTTTGAGAACGATGCCCGGACGGTTGTTTGTCACCTTGTCGACTCTGACATTTGAGCCTTCACCTATCACTCCTTCTTCGTAGAGGACTGTGTATTCGAAAGTTGATGGCGTGGTTTCACCCTTCTGCTGCCCGGTGATACTCAGCTCTCCGCCGTGCTCTATCATCTCTATTCCAAGGGATTCAGCATTTGTTACGACACCGTCGCTGTCGACTATCGGAATTCCGCTCGTGATCCTGACCTCGCGGATCACATAATCTTCGAATTCGACTCCTTCACGCAGTTTCGGGAAATACCAGTAAAGTGTCTGTGGCTTCGCATTGTATGGCAGGCACATGACTTTATCAGTCAGAAGCTCGTAGCTTATGGTGTTATCAGCATTTTTCGTTCTGATATATACAGCAAAATATGCGTCGTCGCGCAGCTCCATGTAGTCTGCATCAGTCCACGTTTTATTCATACGCATGCCCCAACCCTTCAGGTTGCGGATTTCAACTCCTGCGTCACTGCCCGAGACGGTTGTTCCGTTGACACCGAGACGTCCTGACAATTCCACCTCGCTCGCATTGTCACCGTATTCGCTGTACTTCTGGAACGAGTAGCCGTCAGGGATCTCGCTCTCCCGTTCTTCGACCCTGTATTTAGTCCCTGCAAGTACATTGCGCAGCTCGACCGTATAGTCTGCAGGTATTCTCGTTATCGATCCGTAGACGGATGTGTGGAAGCATGCAGCATCTTTCTGTGCCGGAGTAAGATCATCGTAGTTTGTTATTCCGAGAGACTCGAATTTTTTCTCTGAATCATCCCATATGCAGTAATTGCCGTCCGGATCCTTGACATGATAGGTCTGCATGTTAGTCAGCTCAAGGTCGCCGAACTCAGGAGCCAGATACAGTCGGAAACTGAATTCCGTCTGATCTTCAGAATAATGGATCGGAGTCTCACCGTCTTCTCTGAACAGCTTTTTCTGAATGGTAAGGTTGCGGAGCGCCTCCGGATTTACCGTATTGTCATATTTGACCTTTGAGCGGTCCTCTGTTGTCGCATATTCAATGCCGAATTCCTTGTAGACACCGTCTCCTTCTCCCTGCAGCTCCGTGCCGTTTGCCTTGACACTGCTGTACACATCAGTATTGACAGCGCACTCGGTTATCCTGTAGGACGTCATTCCCTCCGGGAAGTTTATGTCCGCTGTTTCATCAGGCTTCAGGAAGAATACATCATCATAGTTCTTCCCTGCGATCGTGATATTTTTCTGGTATTTCACCGGATTGATGGAATCCTTGTAGAAAACATAGTCCTCCATGCGGTCCGGATCACCCGGGACTTTGTTAGTCAGCAGTTTTTCCTCGGCTCCCTCTGCTTCGCTCGTCTTATACCATATCTGATACGGGAACTCTACCAAGACGTCTTCCGTGGAATCCACGCCTGAGAGTTTCTTGCTCAGCTGTACAGTGCCCTGCTTTAACGAAGCAAGGTTGAATCTCATGTGAAGGTTGGACGCTCCGGCTCCGCGCTCCATGTAGAATATGCGCATGGTGTGATCGGTATTATCTTTGAAGACCGTGCTTCCCTCATCGAAGTACTGGCTGAGATATTCTGCAACCTGGGCAGCAGATGCACCCGGATTACGTTTCTTATAGTTTTTCTCAAACAGTGCCCTCAGTGTCGTTCTGGTGCCATTGACATTTACCGCACCGGTTCTGAAGTTTACGCTGCCCGGTACTGCGCTGTGGATGCCTCCAAGGTCTATCACCAGTTCTCCGTCTACATAGAGCCAGAAGTCATCGTCTCCGGTGAATTCGAAGATTATGTCATGTCCCCATGCATCCAGGCCGCTCGGAGTCTGCGTAAATCCCGCTTCGATCTCCACTCCGAAATAGCAGTCGACTTTTTCGCCGTCGTGCTCAAGATTATACAGATGTTCGTATTTTCTCGGATCGCCGTCAGGCAGCTCTTCAACTGTGGCATTATAAAGATTCTGCTTGTTGACCGATGCGAATACGCCCGGCTTCAAATCGTTGTACGGGAAGAACTGCCCGTGTTTAAGGGAGTCTCTGTCAAGGCTGTCATATGTTCCCAGTTCCTTGTACACTTTGAAATCGCTGCCCTGAAGAGACGCGAAATTCTGTGTGCTGTCAAACTCAAAGTATCCGGTCTCGTTATATGTGCTCTGGAGGAACAGGTGATTGACATCACTCGCGCCGCTGTAAAGCGTACCAAGAGAGCCCCCTTTAGCAGTCGGATACCCGTCGCTGCCCAAGCTGTTTGATAAAAGCCCCTGATGCAGCGCGGGTCCAATGCCTCCTGCATCGTTTCCCAGAAAATCGCTCATCTCTTTTCTGGTACCAAAGTCTTTCATCTTCATGGTGATGCCGTACTGAGTGTGCTCCACCGTCGGGACTGTATGTATGTCATCATCCACGTTCACTTCGTTCATGATCGCGAAGTAGAAGTCCATCGCCTCCGGCTTAGGGCATGACACGATCTGCCCGTCTACGACCTTTAACCCGGCAAATGAGTAAGCGTCATCATCCCATGCAAGGATCGATGAATAATACCTGCCGCCGCGCCTTCCGTTCAGATTGATTCCGATCGTATCATCAGAAAGTATCTGCCCGTCCGTGATCTGCGGCGCCAGATACTTCTCTGAATACTCGTTGTAGAGCTCATAATAGTAATTCGGATCTGTTGTGCCTTCCCAGTAGTACTCCACGAAGTTCCAGAGCAATTCATTGATCTGCCCGCTGTTCCACTCGATGGTGTTGCCGCTCTCATATACAGGAACCAATGTGCCGTCGGAGCTTATCGCATAATAATCATATCTGAGCGCCTGCTCATTCCATGATCTGGTATAAACGATGACTTTTGAACCGTTCGTAATAGACGGATCTGAAACACTGACCTTTTCTGCCGAATATGTTCTTAAGTAATCTGATGTCAGCTCTGAAAGATCAACGAAATAGAGCCATTCGTTTCCGACATCTCCTCCAACAGAGAAGCCTGTACTAACGGATCCGCTGTAAGTAAGCGTCGTATTTTCTGCTTTCAGGCAGATCTCTCCGGCATGCACGCCTGTACCCGGTACTACCTGGATCCTACAGTTGTCATCAGGCTCCGATACAAGCGAAAGGCCGCTGTCGTCGATCCTTAGATATTTTGTGCTTCCGTCCATGACTGCAGTAAGGTAGTACAGATCCGCACTGATCGAATGGAAGGTCCACATGGAAATGTCGCTGTCGTTTGGAGCAAACAGATGATCCGAATCATCTGATTTGCTTAATACGGTCAGTACCTTGGCTTCAAGAGCACTGTCGCCGGAAGTCTGCGCCATCATAGCTTTGCCCGCGGCTCCTCCGGCCCAGTTCATAAGGCCGTAAGTCTTACCGTCGAGCTCGTAAGGATCATCAGTTACCTGATCATGATACCAGAAATTCAGCTGAGCATTTTCATCTGTCGCTCCTGTATACGCTGCAAAAGATGCTCCGTTTGCGCCACCCTGCATGTTTATATAATAGCCATTGGTTCCCAGCGCCCTGAACTCATTTGGCTTACCTGTCTGGATCGTAAAGACTGTGGCATTGCTTTCTGTTGTAAAATTCAGGCTGTTGCTTGTCTGGACTATATATTTTTTATTAGTCCCATCAAGACAATATATTTTGTATTGATTGGTTCCTCCCTCCACAGCTTCAAAATAATATGGAACCGCGCTGGTGCCTGCAGGACTGCTCTGTGCAGGCTTTGTCTTGGTGATACCGGTACGGCTGGCATTTATCTTTGTGATACCGTCTGTAAAGTAATACCCGTTCACATGACCGATATACAGACCTTCTGCTCCGATTTCAGCCAGCTGCTCCAGCGATTCAACTTTATGCCATCCAAGAGGCACCGCTGCCGGACCTTCCACAATGGCGTATGCAGAAAATCCCTCAGCTGTAAAACTGACTTCCTCACCGTCTACTTCAACTTTCTCTACGACTTCACCGGTTTCTGCTCCGTCAGCAAAATGAACTACCTGAGTGCTTTCCTCAGCTTTTTTGCTGCTGTCCTTATCGGCGAGTTCCAGTTTTACGTCCACAGGCGCACTGATCGTTACCTTATCGCCGTTTTCATCGACTATCTTGATATCGAATATACGGATGTATTCAAACGCTCCGGACTCAAGACCGAGCGCCTCCTGTGTTTTTGATATATATTCTTCAAATTCCGTTGCTCCGTCAACGGAACCTTTTCCTTCCTTGATTTCAGTTACTTCAAGATCCGCATTCTGAGGTATTCCTGCGTCATCCGTATACTCCACGGTGACTTTACAGTTCCTGCCGTCGCTCGTAAGCACGTCCTTTTCCATGGAAGCGCCACGGTCGGCAGGTGCGGATCCGTCTTCTGAAGCATCAGATTCCTGTTCGGTATCCGGAGAAGTCTCCGGCTCTGCTGCCTCTGATACTTCTCCTGAATCTTCCGTGCCTTCCTCAGCTACCGGCTCTTCTGTAACTTCTTCAGCTGTTTCCTCAGTTACTGATTCTTCTGTGACTTCTTCAGGCTCCTCTGTTTCAGCAACCTCGGTAACTGCAGGCACGTCAATGCCTCCCTGCTGCGCAGCTTCTTCCTTTTCGAGCGTGAGCGCAGGGAGTATAAGCAGATACGTGGTGACGAATACGACCACCACAGCCAGAGACATGACGAGTTTTCTGTATCTGCTCTGTCCTGTTATTAAGTTGTAGATCGCTTTCTGCAACTTACTCATTTATTTCTTTTTCTGGCGATAAGCAGCAATATAAGCAGCAGAACTGATCCTCCGGCCAGGCCTGCCCATAAAGCTATATTGTTCGTATCACCTGTATCGACGTCAGGCAGCTTTCTGCCATTATCAGAATACGGATTGTTTACAATGAAAGATTCCATTGTATCAGACGTATTCTTTTCGTACTCAGGGCTGTAGTATTTCATCTTATCTGCCTCAGCCCTTGCCTTGCTGTCGGATATCTGAGCTTTTCTTGTAAACTCTCTTACTGACCAGGCACTGTCTTTTTTGCCCGGCGTAAAGTATATCCTCTCCTTATCTGCGGAAATATAACAGTATGTGTCTCCCGCTTCTTCGGATGTCCATTTATATGTCCAGGTCTTACCGCCGAGGACTACACGGTCAATAAGCTGGTCGCCATAATATATGCCCATCTCTATTGCGGCCGGTCTCACACCGGCTCTGTTATCATCGTCACGCCAAATCTTGACGAGACTGTGTTCAAAGACGACAGGCTCTATTTTTATCTTCAATTCGGCATCAATGAAATATGACTCTTCTCCGTTCAGCGTCCTTACGAACATCGGGACCGCCGTGTAGTAACGGTTCTGATACCTTACTGTGTTACATACGAGAAGGTACAGCGCGTTCTTATCCGAGTCGAATGTGATCATTTCACCCGGCATCTTCTCATAGGTCGCGATCGGAGTCTTCACAGGCTCTCCTTCCGCGGGATGCTTTATATGGTTGGCCAGCGTTGCCGCTGATTTCAGCCATGCCTCTTCCCAGGTCGGGTCGCCTTCCTTGCGATGCTTGTTGTATTCCTCTTCATTAGGGATCTTCACATCCACATCCGCGTAATCCGGGATCAGTACAAAGTCAGATCCGTCATATCCGCCGACTTCATACAGTTCAAACGTGAATCCCGGAAAATCATCGCCAAGCCCCTCGATGTCTGCAATCTGGATGTTGATCTGACCTGCAGCGAATGCATCGAGACTGAAGGCGCAGAGGAACACGGCCAGCAGTGCTGCCAGCCCGATCACTTTTATTGATCTTGTTCTTCTGCGCCTTACCTTCATCTCTATATATCTCTTAAAGGTCTTTATTTTTGAGGTATATCTCTTTGCATTCTTCCGGGTCAAAGCTTCTGGCCCGTCTTGTTGATATGAGGAATACTATCAGCAGCAATAACAACGCCGGTATTGCAAGAACAGGTGCTATATAGATCGGCTCTATCTGCACTCCGTCAGCGGTTATATCCGCAGATCCGTTGGAATTAGGTATCCTGTGCCCGCGGACCAGCAGTCTGTGTGTATTCACACCATAAGGAGTACAGGTTATAAGAGTACAAAGGTCCTCTCCCTGCTCTATCTGCAGATCGTTCAGGTCATCCGGTAAAACGACCCTTATCTGATCGCACTCGTATGTCAGCGTTTCATTGAGTACTGATATGGTCCAGGTATCGCCTTCTCTCATCTTGGCGATATCCGTGAACAGTCTTGCCGAAGGAAGCCCTCGATGTCCCGATATTAGGCAGTGAGTGCTTTCGCCGCCCACCGGGAGCGATGAACCTTCAATATGGCCGACAGCCACCTGCAGCACCGCTTCTTCCGTACCGTGATATATTGGGCATTTGATGTGGAACTTCGGAACATTGACATAAGCCATTACATCCGAACCGTTTATGCTGAGCTGACGTTTATACTCTTCCTTCTCAGCATCCGTCATAACCCATTTGATTCCGGATTCTGCAAGACGTTCGTTATATTCGCGCGCTTCGCCGATGATCTTATCGTAATCAGCAGCGCTCATGCTTGTGACCGCTTCTGTATACGTAGTAATGGCGCGCGTCTGATGGAATGAGTTCCAGTAGTTGGCGACAGAGGGATACAGCAGAAGACATGCTCCCGCAATCATACCCGCAGCCATGAGGACTGTTATCAGATTCCTTTTGATCCAGCTTCTCATTCCTTGTCCTTTACAGGCTAGTTACCGCTTACTTGCCGGAAACTCTCCTTCTTGAGATCAGCACAACACCGCAGCCGATCACGAGAGCCGCACCGATAACGTAGAATATAACTGTACCTATGCCACCGGTGCTAGGGAGAACAGCACCGGCTTGGTTCTCAATCGTAATCTCAGCAGCTTCTGTAGCACCCGAAGTAATTGTTATAGCCTTTCTTTCAGAGAGTTTATTGTAACCGTCAGGCACGACAACCTCTTCCAGATAGTATGTTCCCGGAGCAAGACCTCTTACATTGCATCCATCAGCAGAGTTGATGTCTATCGTCGTGGCTGCACTGCCATCGGCATCCTTGTAATATCCGGTATCATCTTTGGAGAGTATAATCTGATTTCCGTCTTTTGCCGCATCATACAGCTTGAATTCAGCACCATCCAGGAAGTTTGTGCCGTCAGTTTTCTTTACCAGGAAGTCATAAGTCTCAACATAGACCTCGTCTTCTGAATGCTGCTTAGAGTAATTCAGCTCGACTTTGTTCTCATTTCCGGTCGCGCTGTCAACAACAGCGTTCTTGTTGATGGTTGCATCATAAGTAATTGTAACTGTGTCATTAGTATTAAGTGTTTTTACATAGGCTGCCTTAAGAACGATCGTGATAGTCCTCCCTGATACAGTCACTTTCCAGTCATCTGTATCTGCATCATCCGCTACCGCGGTGCTGTTAATTTTAAGGGAGCCTGCAGTGTAATCAAGACCGGCTGACATCGTATCAGTCAATGTGATAGCCTTGTCCGTTCCTACTCCATCAGTAACAACGATCTGATAGTGAACAGTATCGCCCATGTTAGCATCTACAGGACCATCTGTAAAGCTGTCACCGCTTGTTTTCTCCTTCTTGTCGACTGTAGGCACGGTGTTCTTCTCTACTACTGTTTCTATACCATTTTCACTGTGCAGTGCGCAGAGTGAACCCGCTGTTGTCGTTACGAAATAGTAACCGGTAGCCAGCTCTCCAAAATCCGCCTTACCATTTTCAGCAATTGTTTGGTATTTTCCAAGAGCGTTGCCCAGATCTGTCACATGATTGTGAAGATATTCAGCAGCAGCAGCTACATCAACATTCTCAGCATTATTTAAAGTGTAAATGGTTCCATCAGCACTTTCTGTGAATGCAAATCCTGCATCCTCCAGCACTGATCCCAGACTTCCATATTCTTCTGCTGAAAGATAGTAACTATATGCATTTCCGCTATTAGTATAGTTCAGGATTTTGTAAGCAGTATACGTCTCGCCATCGATAACATTTTGCACCTCTATGGTCGCTGCGAATACCGACATGCTGCTCATGCCCAGTACCATCAGCAAAGCCAGCACCAATGCCATAATTCCTTTTGTTCTCTTCATAGTAGATATACCTTCCTTTCCTCTTATTTCTTCAAGAGAGATATTTCCTGGCCTTGCGGCCTGGTTAACTTATTTATTTCATCGCACCGGCCCGATTTTCGTAAGCGGCCAGATGCGGAAAACAATTTTGCCGACTATCTGTTCGGACGTGACGCATCCTACAGATGAATGTCTGGAATCTATTGAAACTGCCCTGTTGTCTCCAAGAACGAAGACTCTGTCATCGGGCACCTGATACGGTAGTTCTATGTCGGGTTCACCGAACGCTTTCTTATCGATGTATGGTTCATCGATAAGCTTCTGATTGACGTAAACATTGCCGTCCAGATCTATGTCTACCCACTCTCCCGCGTTGGCTATGACGCGTTTGACCAGGATGTTGTTGTTGTAGTAAAAGGCGACTATATCACCGGTCTCGAATTTTGCTCCCTTGACGGATACGACCAGCTCGCCGCTGTGGAGCGTCGCATTCATCGATTCGCCGTATATCCTCAGCACCGGCAGAAACAGCATCGCAACCAGTATGGATATGGCAGCTACTACTATCAGTATGTTTGTAGTGCTGATGATCGCCGCTCTGAGCCTGCTTTTATATGATACTTTTTCATAGGCATTGCGGATCTCATCGGTCTCCGGGAGTTCAATGGCAGCCTTTATCTCATCTCTGTCATTCATTGCCGTCGGTCCTGCCTTTAGTTTCTCTGCTGCACATCTGGCTCTGCAGATTCTCGTCTATCATGCGCTTCGCATTTTGAAGGTATATGGCCGCAGCTTTCTCAGCTTCTTTAAATATGCCTGTGACCGCCAGGGATGCCTCAGCCAGAGATCCGACTCTTGCCATCCTTATTTCTCTGTCATCCAGTTTCGCCTGAAGGTCTTTTATCTGCTCTCTGAGAGAGTCAATCTCCTCGCCCTGCCTCAGCATTATCTCGAGAAGGTCTTTTTTGCTGAGTTTACTGAGATCGTTGGCGTCTTTCATCATAATCCCTGCCTTTTTCAACAAAAATGTGCGCAATGAAACTGCAACTTCAAAAAGTTACTCATTTAATATTGTGCGTCATAATCCTTGAAAACGCAATAAAAACACGCATTGTTTCTTCCAATAAACAAATATTAAGATATTGCCATAACACCCTGTCCGGCAGAAATTGTACGAAAAAAGGCGGTGCTTTTGCACCGCCTTACCGTGTTTTGTTAAATTACACGAGCTCGAGGTAAACGACCTCTGCGTTATCTCCCTGTCTAGGTCCCAGCTTGAGGATACGTGTGTATCCGCCGTTTCTGTTTTCATAACCCGGAGCGATCTCATCGAAGAGTTTTGTAACGACGTCTTCATCGAACAGGTACTCGAGGCACTGTCTTCTTGCGTGAAGGTCACCCTTCTTAGCAATCGTGATCAGCTTCTCAGCCTGACGGCCTGCTTCCTTAGCTCTCATATCTGTTGTTGTGATTCTGCCTTCTCTGAAAAGATCGGTTACCAGGTTTCTCAGCATGGATTTTCTGTGTGCAGAATTTCTGCCCAGCTTCTTATAACCTTTCATTGATGGCTCCTTTCAAATTACTCTTCTTCGCTCGGCTTGAGTGAAAGCCCCAGCTCAGCGAGTTTGTTTTTAACTTCTACCAGCGACTTCATTCCGAGGTTTCTGACCTTCATCATGTCTTCCTCAGTCTTCTGTGTGAGCTCCTCAACTGTGTTGATGGATGCTCTCTTGAGGCAGTTGAATGAACGTACGGACAGTTCCAGTTCTTCGATTGCCATAACGAGTGCCTTTTCCTTGCGGTCCTCGTCCTTTTCGATCATGAACTTCATGTCGCTGACTTCTGCACCAAGTCCGATGAACAGATCGAGGTGCTCCTGGATGATCTTTGCTCCGATCGATACTCCTTCTTCAGGTGCGATCGAACCATCAGTCCAGATTTCCAGTACGAGTCTGTCATAGTCTGTTTTCTGACCGACTCTGGTGTTTTCAACCGTGAAGTTGACCTTTATAACAGGTGTGAAGATCGAATCAACAGGGATAACCGCGATCGGTGTATCAGGAGTCTTGTTCTCTTCTGCAGGAACATAGCCCTTTCCTGTTGCGATGTTCATTTCCATTACCAGTGTGGCATTGTCTGCCAGTGTGGCAATGTGGAGGTCCGGATTGTAGATCTCAGTGTCGGAATCTACGAGGATGTCTCTGGCCGTGACTTCGCACGGACCTACGGCATTGATGATTGCTCTTCTGTCATCATCTCCGTCAACTCTGACTGCGAGTCTCTTGAGGTTGAGGATGATTTCAGTAACATCTTCCTTGACGCCAGGGATCGTTGAGAACTCGTGGAGAATTCCGTCGATCTTTACGCTTGTAATAGCTGCGCCCGGAAGGGAGCTCAGCAGAACTCTTCTCATGCAGTTTCCGAGAGTTGTGCCGTATCCTCTTTCGAGAGGTTCGATCACGAACTTGCCATAACGACCGTTTTCATCAACTTCTTTGGTAATAGTTGGCTTAATAATCTCGATCATAATCTTCCCCCCTGGATATTCAATTAACGACTGCTTTTCCCGCCGGATTATCCGGCTTCAAGCTACTATCTTGAATAGAACTCTACGATGTAGTGCTCTTCGATAGGAAGGTCAACGTCCGCTCTCTCAGGAGTTCTGACGATCTTTCCCTCGAACTTATCAAGATTCAGGTCGATCCAGGCAGGTGTTGTGATGATCATTTCCTTAAGCTCGTTGAACTTAGGGGATGACTGCGATTTAGCCTTTACGGATACAACATCACCGGCTTTGAGCTCCATTGAAGGGATGTCTGCTTTCTTGCCGTTTACCAGGAAGTGACCATGATTGACAAGCTGACGTGCTTCTCTTCTTGTTGCTGCGAATCCCATTCTGAATACTACGTTGTCCAGTCTGCTCTCGAGCATGATGAGGAGGTTCTCACCGGCTCCGCCTTTTCTCTTCGAAGCCTTCTCGAACAGGTTGCGGAACTGAGTCTCGCTGAGTCCGTAAGTGAATCTTACCTTCTGCTTCTCAGTCAGCTGGATACCGTATTCGCTCTTCTTGCGGCGTCTTACAGCGCCATGTCTTTTGGATTTTTTATTAACACCCAGGTACTGTGGCTCGATACCAAGAGCTCTTGCTCTCTTCAGTACAGGTCCTCTATCTCTTGACATATATTATGCTCCTCCTTCCCGATTAGACTCTTCTCTTCTTAGGCGGTCTGCAACCATTGTGAGGAATCGGTGTGATGTCCTTGATCATGGTTACCTTGAGTCCTGCAGTCTCGAGTGCTCTTACTGCGGAATCTCTGCCCGAGCCAGGTCCCTTTACGTAGACTTCTACTGTCTTGAGACCGTGTTCCATAGCCGCCTTAGCTGCTACTGTAGCTGCCTCTGCTGCTGCGAACGGAGTGCTCTTACGGGAGCCTCTGAATCCGTTTGAACCAGCGCTGGACCAGCTAAGTGCGTTTCCGTCCATGTCGGTCAGTGTGATCAGCGTATTGTTGAAGGTGGACTGGATATGAGCCTGGCCACGTTCAACGTTCTTACGTTCTCTCTTCTTCTTACGTACTGTCTTCTTAACAGCTGCCATAACTTATACCTCCTTCCCCTTATCTCTTCTTTCCGGCAAGACGCTTCGGGCCCTTACGTGTCCTTGCGTTTGTCTTTGTCTTCTGACCCCTTACAGGGAGTCCTCTTCTGTGTCTGATACCTCTGTAAGATCCGATCTCCATGAGTCTCTTGATGTTGAGCGAAACTTCTCTTCTGAGGTCACCCTCTACCATGTAGTCCGCATCGATGACTCTTCTGATCTTACCGGCGTCTTCTTCTGTCAGATCTCTGACTCTGATGTCAGGATCAACTCCCGCTTTTGCGAGAATTTCTCTGGATGTTGCGAGACCGATTCCATAGATGTATGTCAGACCGTATTCGATCCTCTTATCTCTTGGCAGGTCTACTCCGGCAATTCTTGCCATGTTTTTCCTCCTTTCCCATCTTCCGTCGCCTTTCCGGGGGCGATATAGACGGGTGTTCCAAGTTTTTTAAAGCGTTATGACCCGGAATCCCGGTTTTTCCGGCGCTTAACAGCAATGTCTGTCAGCGTGCGAATACCCAAGGCACAATACTCCCTTGGGTTACACGCGAACGATTCATATTAACATTTTTGGAATGTTTTTTATTGTTCTTTTTTCTGTGCGAGTCGGCAAATTTTTGAAGCCGATTAGCCCTGACGCTGTTTGTGCTTAGGGTTTTCGCAGATAACCATTACGCGACCGTGTCTCTTGATGACTTTGCACTTGTCGCACATAGGCTTTACAGATGCTCTTACTTTCATCTTATTTCTCCCTCCATGTGATTCTTCCGCGTGTCAGATCGTAAGGCGACAGTTCTACTTTTACTCTGTCTCCCGGCAGAATACGAATGTAGTTCATTCTGATCTTTCCGGAGATGTGAGCGAGTATTTCGAAGTCGTTATCCAGCCTCACCTTGAACATTGCGTTCGGCTGCGCATCGATAACGGTGCCCATTGCCTCTATAGTGTTGCTTTTTGCCATTACGTCCCTCCTATTGCAGAGTTAAGATCTCAGGTTCTCCGTCGGTAACCAGTATAGTGTTTTCATAGTGTGCAGATTTTTTACCGTCTGCCATCACTACTGTCCAGTCGTTTCCCAGAACCCTTACTTCGTAAGTTCCGAGGGCGATCATAGGCTCGATGGCAAGAGTCATTCCTCTCTCTATCTTTGCGCCTTTGCCCGGCTTTCCGTAGTTAGGGATGTATGGGTCTTCGTGAAGCTTGGTACCGGTTCCGTGACCGGTGTAATCCCTTATAACGCCCATTCCGAAGCTTTCGGCATACTTCTGGACCGCATGCCCTATGTCTCCGATCCTGTAGCCTTCCATGGCATACTTGATGCCTTCGAAAAAGCTCTGTCTTGTGACATCTATCAGTTTCTGATCTTCAGCGCTTATCGTACCTACCGGATATGTGCGGGCTGCATCGCTGTTATAGCCTTTGCAGGTAGCGCCCACATCCACGCTTACGATATCGCCTTCCTTTAGTTTTCTTGATGCGTTTGGTATGCCGTGGATCACTTCATCGTTGACAGACACGCAGGCTGCGGCGGGAAACCCGCCATAGCCCTTGAATGTAGGTGTCATGCCATGTCCCGTGATCCTTTTCTCAACAAAGTCATTTACATCCATTGTCGAGATGCCCGGTCTGATGAATTCTGCAAGATCGTTAAGCAGTTCTGCCGTGACCTTGCATGGTTCTCTCATGAGCTCGATCTCGCGTTTAGACTTGATTATTATCATGTCCTGTTTACTCTCCGATCTCCGCAACTATTTCTGCGAATACTTCCGCAGGATCTTTCTCTGCGTTGAAATTCCTGAGAGTTCCCGCTTTCTCGTAATACGCGATCAGCGGAGCTGTGGATTCTTCGTAGACCTCGATCCTCTTCTCGGCAGTCTCTCTTGTGTCATCCTTGCGCTGTTCGAGCTCGCCGCCGCACTTGTCACAAACTCCCTCGACCTTTGGAGGGAAGTTCTTGATGTGATAGCTTGCGCCGCATGCCTTGCACAGTCTTCTGCCGGTAAGTCTCTCCATGAGAGTCTCATATCCGACTTCGAAGTTGATGACTGCATCGAGCTTCTGACCGTTCTGCTCAAGCATCTTGTCGAATGCTTCTGCCTGAGCGATCGTTCTCGGGAATCCGTCGAGCAGATATCCGTTAGCGCAGTCGTCCTGCAGCAGCCTGTCGGCTACGAGGTCGACTACCAGCTCGTCAGGTACGAGCCTGCCGGAGTTTGTATACTCCTGAGCTTTCTTTCCGAGCTCGGTTCCCTCTTTGATGTTCTTGCGGAAGATGTCTCCCGTAGAGATCTGAGGAATACCATACTTCTCAACCAATCTTACTGCCTGAGTGCCTTTGCCCGCACCCGGAGGTCCCAGTAATACTGCTCTCATATCTTCCTCCTAATAATTTATTACTTAAGGAATCCCTGATAGTTTCTCATCAGCATCTGATTCTCGAGCTGCTGTACTATGTCAAGCGCAACTCCGACCATGATCAGCAGTGATGTTCCGCCGAAGCTGAAGTTGAACGGCGTGAACACGCTTATGATCGTCGGGATGGTTGCTACTGCAGCGAGGAAAAGTCCTCCTGCGAAGCACAGTCTGCTCATGATCTTTGACAGATACTCTACGGTAGCCACTCCCGGTCTGATACCAGGGATGAATCCGCCGTTCTGTCTCATGTTATCGGCAACGTCTGTTGGATTGAACATGATCGCCGTGTAGAAATATGTGAAGAACATTGTAAGCAGAATGTTCAGAGCCGCATATACCCACACGCCCGGGTTACCCGAAGGCGACAGGTACTTCGTAACGAAATCCGTGAAAGCGGAGTTCGGGAAGAAGTATGTGATCGTCAGCGGGAACTGAAGCAGCGATATCGAGAAGATGATAGGGATAACGCCTGCCGCATTCACCTTCATAGGAATGTGAGTCGACTGGCCGCCGTACATCTTTCTTCCGACTACACGCTTCGCGTATTGCACCGGGATCTTTCTTACTCCCTGCTGCATCTCGATGATGACCATTGTGATCAGCACCGCTACGATAACGAGAACGATGACTGCTACTACCGATACTGCACCGTCCCTGACCTGCGTAATAACGCTTCTGACAGCGGACGGAAGTCTGGCTACGATACCGCCGAAGATAATCATCGAGATACCGTTTCCGATTCCGTATTCGTTGATCTGCTCGCCGAGCCACATCAGGAATGCTGTGCCGGCAGTCAGAACGATGATGATGGTGATCATGTTGAACGCGCTCTTGTCAACGATCGCTCTTCTGAAGAGACCGACCGTGAGACCTACCGCCTGGATAAGTCCGAGCACTACAGTCATATACCTCGTGATCGTGGCCATTTTCTTACGGCCTTCTGCTCCCTCTTTGGCGAGACGCTCAAAGTACGGGAACGCGATCGTCAGCAGTTGTACGATGATCGATGCGGTTATGTATGGGGTGATACTCAGAGCAAATATCGTGAAGTTGCTGAATGCACCACCCGAGAACAGGTCGAAGAGATCGAGAAGTCCGGTCTCTCCCGAAAACATTTGCGCAAGATACTCTCTGTCGATACCAGGAACCGGAATATTGGATCCGATTCTGAATACCAGCAGCATCAGAAGCGTGAAGATTATCTTGGATCTAATCTCCGGAATTTTCCATGCCTTAGAGAATGTCTTCACAAGTTCCATTAGATGACCTCTGCCTTTCCGCCTGCCTTTTCGATCTTTTCGACAGCGCTCTTGCTGAACTTCTCAGCCTTGACTGTGAGCTTCTTGCTCAGCTCGCCATTACCGAGGACTTTGAGTCCGTCCAGCTGCTTTCCGACAAGACCTGCTGCAAGCAGCATGCCCAGATCAACCTCTGTACCGTCTTCGAATCTGTTGAGATCCTTAACGTTTACTTCGGCATATTCCTTAGCCCATTTGTTGTTGAAGCCTCTCTTAGGGAGTCTTCTGTAGAGTGGCATCTGGCCACCCTCGAAGCCGAGTCTTACTCCGCCGCCGCTTCTGGAGTTCTGACCGTTCATACCTCTGCCGGCAGTTGTTCCCTGACCGGTACCCTGGCCGCGGCCGATTCTCTT
>JBGULF010000037.1:0-27728 GCA_045115935.1 Anaerovoracaceae bacterium | reverse complement strand
GAATAGTCTTTAGCTGACATATTGCACCTCCATTTTGTATAGTGTAACACATTTATATTTACACTCTACTTTTTGGGGTACACTGCATTTCTTCATGATATTTCTGCTGTTTTCTGCATTGAACGCACGAATCGGTCGCGAAAGAACCTTCAGGCACTTTCTCATCCACTTTTAACGCAGATTCGCAGGAGCTGCACAAGAGGAGTTTCGTTACTGTATTGCCGGAAAAGTCATACAGGTACGAGTTTTTTCGTACTTCCCCTTCAAAATACGCACATGAAGCATCAATGACTTTCATGTATACAGATGAATATCGTTTCCATACGGTCAAATATGGGTAACTCTGCAGAATGCAGACAGAAATCTTTTCTGCCGGAGGCCTCAAAGCGTGCACGAGAGCACAGCACTTCGCGAGGCACCGGTATCTCGTGCGCGCCCGACCCCGCATTGCCATTAACTTTCGCAAGCCGTTACCGGATGCAAATGAAAAGCCCGGCGGTTTGCCGGGCTTCATTGGTTTCTATTGTGCTTGCGCGTTTCTGCTTTACAGTACGACTTTGCCTTCGAGTACTGCCTTCAGTCTCTCGCCGTACGGGCTCTTGCCGTAGCGCTTTACGCTCTTTGCCAGCATCTCGTCGTCGATCCAGCCGAGGTGGTATGCGATCTCCTCCGGGGACGAGATGGTCATGCCCTGATACTGCTCGATCATGCTTACGAAATCAGTAGCTTTCTGCAGGCTGTCGAAGGTTCCCGCATCCATCCATGTATAACCACGGCCGAGCAGCTGAGCGTTCAGCCTGCCCTCCTGCAGGTACATGTCGTTGAGAGTTGTGATCTCCAGCTCGCCGCGTGCAGACGGTGTCACGTTGTCCGCCATGTCGCTGACGCCCTTCGGGTAGAAGTACAGTCCGACGATAGCGTAATTGCTCTTCGGCTGCTTCGGCTTCTCTTCTACCGAAATGACCCTGAGAGAGTCAGTGCGCGTCTCGCCTCTCTCAAATTCCATGATTCCGAAGCGCTTCGGGTCTTCGACGTAGTAGCCGAATATAGTTGCCCTGCCGTTCTCCGCGTCCTTGCGGGCGTCTCTCAGCTTGTGGTTGAGACCGTTGCCGTAGAAGATGTTGTCTCCGAGGACCATCGCACATGCGTCGTCGCCGATGAATTCGCGGCCGATAGTGAATGCCTGCGCGAGCCCCTCCGGCTTCGCCTGTACAGCATACGAGAGTTCGATGCCGAACTTGGATCCGTCGCCAAGAAGCTCCTCGATCCTCGGCGTGTCTTCCGGTGTGCTGATTATCAGGATCTCCCTGATGTTTGCCAGCATGAGCGTCGACAGCGGATAGAAGATCATCGGCTTATCGTATACCGGCAGCAGCTGTTTTGATGTAACTATTGTAAGCGGGTAAAGGCGCGTGCCTGCTCCGCCTGCAAGAATAATGCCTTTCATGTCTGGCCTCCTGGGTCGCATAAAATGAATCTGTCAATCAAACAATTACTATGGTTATATGCTATCACAGCATGCGCTATGTTTCAAAATGTTTCGAGCGCTAGAAACCCGCAGCCTTGCGGTCCACCTGCTGAGGACTCGGCACCGCCCAGCTGTATTTCTCCGGCCCGATCAGGCCCTCATCGATGCCGCCCTTGTAAGGATCCGCCGCACCGTCGCTGCCAAGGTCGTGCACGCTGTCGCCGTCGTAGCGCGTGATCTCAAGCCTGTCGCGGTAGACCTCAACAGTCGTCGCCGTAAGCGTCTCGTCCGCCGCGCTGTACGTATCCCCGCTGCCGATATACTCGCCGGGACTGCAGTTCATGTAGTAGCCCGTGTAGCCCGCGTTCAGATACGTGAAGTTGAGCGTCTCCTCGGTGTACTCGTCGGTGTTCACCCACTGTTCGTCGAACTTTGGTATGAGCAGAGTGTCGCCCGCGGCCCTGTAAACACAGCTGCCGCCCAGGTAGCAGTCCCAGCCCTTCGAGTGGTTGTGTCCGAACAGATAGACAATGTCCAGCTGCTTCGCCGCGTCATTCACTACATTGAATATGAGGGACGAGTAGAGGTTGTCGCCGGTGGAATGCCTCGACGAAGTCCTCGCCGTGAAGTGGAGCGGCACGTGTCCGGCTATGAATACCGGCCTGGTCTCGCCCTTTGCGATGAGCTCCTTAAAGCACTCCTCCATATCCGCCGAAGATCTCTTCACCTTGTCCAGGCAGCCCGACATCTTGCCCTGTTTCCACGGGAAGTCCTCCTCCGTGTTGAGCACGTAGATCAGATAATCGCCGCAGTCGTGGAGCCCGGACTCCGTGATCTCCTCAGTCAGCCTGTCGTGATTGCCCTGAACGAACATGATATCCGGGCAATCGCTGCCGAATATTTCCCGGATCTCCGCAATGCTTTCGTCCGGGCTCAGCTGATAATCGTGCAGAACCGCATCATTCGTATAGTCTCCGCATATTACCGCCTGATCTATGCTCTTGCCGTCCGCCTCCGCCTCATCGATCAGCGCAGCGAGAGTGTCCGCAGGCGCATCAAAGCCTTCCTCCGACTGATAGTCAGAGGCGAAGAAAACAGTCGCCAGCGGACCGGTCTCCTGCCCTTCGGCCGCCTCCCCGGCGTCATCTTGCCCGGTTGCAACCTGCCCTTCGGCGGCCTGCTCCGTGGCCTCGCCCGCACTGCCGCTGTCCCTTGCGGTCCTGTTTTTCTCAATGTGGACCAGTCCGGCAGTGAGCAGCGCCACGGCCAGAAGCAGTACAACTATTAATATTTTAAGTCTGTTCTTTTTCATTCTGTATTTACTGAAAACGGCCTGTTGTCAGGCCGCTTCTTTTAAGGTTTCCCTATTTAAAAGTCTGCTATTTTGTGAATCCCTCTGCGATCTCGATTCCCTTTGTGAAGATATCCCAGAAGTCGATCGGCAGCTTGACCGGAATATGCATTGTCAGATTTCCCGGTATTGGCAGACCATTCTTATTCATATAAGCAACTGTTCCGGCAATTCCGCCGATGATCGCTGTGCAGGCAAGAAGTTTCTTCATTTTTCTCCCTCCGTAAAGAATACTGAATTTGCTGTTATAACTTTTATACCATTCATTGCGGTAGATTACAATACAGTTTAGAAGTGCTCGTCGTCGCTGGAGTCGAAATAGCCTTTGCTGGCTTTTGAGCTTGATTTCTTCTTTGAGGAGCCCGATGAACCCGATGATTTCTTCTTCGATGATGTGCTTGGCGCGTAGTAGATAACAGGATCCGCCACACTTATCGAAGCCTTGAATTTACAGCCGTCGGACTCGACGGTCAGCTTGGTCTCTCCCGCAGCAACTGCAGTGAGAACACCTTCCTTGGTCACCGTTGCCACCTTATCGTCACCCGTTTTGAACGTAACAGGCTCGTCCTTGAATCTGTCAGGCTTCAGTTTCGGCTCAAGCGTCAAAGTGTCGCCGGTCGTGAGGCTGATCGCTTCATCTATGCCCTCTATCGCCGTGACCTTCGGCACTACAGTTATCGCCACTTCCTCTGAATATTCCTTTGCAGTCATCGTCAGAGTCGCATCGCCTGTCGCGACCGCGTGGATGGTGCCGTTCTCATCGACCGTGAACACCTTCTCATCGCCTGATGCGAAGGTAACCGGCTCGTCTTTGAACCTGTCCGGCGCAACAGTGCATGTCAGCGCCAGATCATCGCCGATGTATATCTCAGCGCTTCCCTCAGCCTCGCCGACATCAATGTCCGTCACCTCTTTAGGTATGGCGGCCCAGATGATGCCTCCGATCAGAAGGCATGCGGCTAACGCGAGGATCACAGCCTTCCATGGCGACCGCTTCTTTTCGCTACTTTTCGCCACATTGGAAGCTGCCCCCGCGGAGCCATTCTGCGTATCAGCTACGAGGTTCTCGAGATCCTGCAGCATCTCATCCGCATCCTTATAGCGGTCCGCCCTGTCAAACGCGCAGGCCTTCAGCACTATGCGCTTCAGCTCATCCGACCCGGACCTCGGCGGCGGCATCTCGTGCCCGTTCACCCTTTTGACAAACGCATTCTCCCTGTCGTCCGCGTGTATGGCCTCCGGACTCGGCGGCATGAACGGCATGCGCCCGTCATTCAGGTAGCGGTACATCACCATGCCGAGAGAGTAGAGATCCACGGTCGAACCGTATTCGCGGCCCCAGTAGACCTCAGGCGCCATGTACTCGTACGTGCCTTTGCGCGAAAGACCGATCGTCGTTTGTTCAGCGATCCGCGCAATGCCGAAATCGCCCAGCTTGTAGCTGCCGCTCGGCGAGATGAAAATGTTGTCGGGCTTGATGTCGCGGTGCACGATCCCGAATTTCCTGCATAACGAAAGCCCTCTGCATATATCGCGGCCCATAAGAGCCACTTCGTCTGCAGAGAGCGGATTATCTATCGAATATCTTACCAGAGGAGTCAGTTCCTCGAGCCTGATGAGGATGTCCCAGCCGATGCCGTTTTCATGTCTGAATATCTCGTGGTCCTCGTAACTGACGATGTTGCTGTTTCCCTTGAGTTTCGCAAGCAGCTCAAACTCCTGAGTCGTGTTTTCGAGCACGCTCTCATAATACTCCGCCACTTCTTCCAGCTGCATCCCGCCCGCCATGAGCGACACAGTCTCCGAATCGCTGGCCGGAACGGAAACTGCCTTGAGCGCCGAGTAGTATTTGTGGCCCAGCGCATCGGTGCGTTCTATCCTGTAAAGACTGCCCTCAGCTCCGGAGCCCAGCTCTTCAGTTATATACCACGATCCAAAAATCGGCTCGTATTGTTTGTAATCCATTTAGTTCTATCTGACCCTGGCCTTTCTGACCACGGAGTAAGGTCCGTAATAGGTCTTCCCATTAACTTTCTTATATGCTCTGACTTTATAGCGGTAAACTCTGTAACGCGAGAGTCCCCTGTGGGTAACGGATTTCACGGTCGCTTTCTTCTTAACGGCCCTGACATATTTCTTCGTGCCCGGATACCTTACGTACAGAATGTATCCGTCGGCATATCTGACCTTTCCCCACGTCAGTTTGATCTTTCTCCCGCTGAGTGCACTGGCTCTGAGAGTCGGTCTCTTGAGGGACTTCGCCCTGGCGATCTCCTTTTTCAGCGCAGCGGCTTCTGCGGCTGCGGCAGCCTCTTCCGCAGCATAGTCCCTTGCCGTTATTTTTATTGTGACCTCTGCCGGACGGTATTCCGCAGTCCCGACTGCAGTCGCTTTAATGACTGCGCTGCCTTTCTTTGTGAATTTCACAAAGCCGGTCTGTGAAACGCTTACGTTCGCCCCGGAGACGACTGAATACTCGATCTTGGTCTGTGCCTGAAGGTCGAGCTGCAGTCCGTCGTGCCAGTCGATGGTGAACGGACCTTTTTTGCCGCTTATCTCCTGAGGTGTACGCTGATCCGGACCCGTGACCTTGACTTCCCTGTATAAGGTTCCCGCTTTGTACATGCCTCCGCCGTCGTCAACATCAATACGGATCTCGGTCGTTCCCGGAGAGACCGGCGTCACCTTTCCATTCTCATCTACGCTCGCTACAAACGGCCTGGTCGATGAAAAGCCCGTTATGCTGGCGCCCGGCCTGAGCAGCACCACCAGACGCTTAGGATAACCCGTTGTCTCCAGTATGCTCGGCCAGCTTAAATCATCCCCCCAGAAATGGGGTTGTGATGTGCTTTTCCACCCGTAATGTCTGTCGACTGTCACTGTGAGATCCTTGCTGCACTCAGCGTATGCATCGTCAGCGGCAACTGTTGCAGTGATCACAGCCGTCCCGGGCTCCCCGAGGGTCACATTGCCGGCGTCGTCTACATCCAGCACATCCGGGTCCGAAGACGTAAATGTGACATTATAGTTTTCATCTGTTATGCCGTCTCCCTCAATGCGCACGAAATGATCAGTATCGCACAGCATCATGGAAACAGCATCTTTATCAGTGACCGAACGCTCCATGTTGACGCATTCAGTAAAGCGGTATGTGAAACTGACATTTCGCTCCGCAAGCTGCGTGTCGCTGTCTTCCGCGAAGGAATCGCAAGGAAGCGCCAGGCATAACGCGATCATCAGCAGCCCGATGACGGACGCTGTGATATTCCGTTTTTTCAGAAATCCGGATCGCATAGCCTGCCCCCTGTCTCTTTCTACATATATATAAAGTCGTATCCCTTGAGCCTGTATGCCTCTTCGAGGTCGCTCCTCAGCTGGAGCATGTCTCTGACCGCCCGGTACTCTTCCTCCGGACTCAGCTTTATGCTGGTGTCTCCCTCAAAGTGAAGGTTTTTATATGCCCTCTGGAGCGGATGCGTGCTTTCCCATTCCGCGAGCGCCGCCAGCAGCCTGCTCTCGTCCCTGTCGTCCACATCGACCGGCGCGTAGCCCATCATCTCAAGGAACTTGTTTATGCCCTTGGTCGTCATGCCAAGCGCCATGCACATGGATATGTATTTGCTGCGGCTTTTAGGTATTCTCTTTATGTTGATGCTCTTCCTGCCTGTCTTGCGGTCGAGCGCATTCACTGTGCTGCAGTCACCGCTCAGGAAGTTGATCATGCTGTCGTCGAGCCATCCACGCATCGAATTGAGGCTCCGGATAACCCTCTGCTCCGGGTCCTCGCGGCACGTTTTTATGACCTGCCTGACCCAGCCGTCCAGCCAGGCGCGCGGCTTTGTGTAAGCGCTGTTGAAAGCATCCATGTTCTCCGCCACGAACGCCTTGATCCCGTCATACTTCGGACCGTAGTCCGCCTGACCCAGCCGTATTTCAACATCCGCAGTGTCAGCGATCCCGAGACTTATCTCGTCCCATCTCTCGCGGAACACCGCATAAGCGACCGACTGGTATTCCTCATAGCGCTGAAAATAGTTGATGCTGCCGGACTCGTCTTTCAGGTTGGCGTTTATCAGATACAGCCATACCAGGTCTTCGCTGATATCCTTGACGTACAGCTTTCTCTTGCGGGCAAAGTCAGTGATCCACTGATTGATCACCTCGACCGGCTGTCTGAAAGCCATGCCAATGCCTATGAAAGTTGCTCTTTTGTGCGGCATTTTGAGGTAAAATCCCGGCGCCGCATCGGAGCAGGCTGCATCGATGTATTCCGCTACATCAGCGAGACTGATGCCAGTTTCGCGCACCAGATGATCGAGAGTGTTTCTCCATCTTCTGAGCAGATATGAATCTTTGGTTTTTTTAACACCCATTCTTTTGATCCCGACCCTTGCATGTGTAATTAATAATATCAAAAAATGCGGACAACCAGTAGTTCTCCGCATTAAATATATCATTGTTTCTGAGTTCTGTCTTTCAACAAAAACGCACTTCTACCTTCCGGCTTCCGCGCCGCCCCATTCGACTACAGTGAAGCCTTTTCTCTCGACAGGCTGCAGCTCAGGCTCGGCAACATCGACCGGTCCGTCCACCGCCTTGAATGCCATGAACACGCGGATCACGCTGTCCGGCTCCGGACTAACGTCCAGCTTGGCTGCTTCGGTGTAGCGGTCGGTCTGGAACGTCACGAGGTTATACTCGTTCTTCTCAAGACGCGGGAGCCAGTAATCGATGAATTCCGCATACTCCTTCCTGACGAGGCCCATCTTCGGCAGGATCTTCAGCAGGAACTCCTCCGCTTCGCTTCCCTTTACCACATATCCGTGCGACCAATCGTAGTCGGTATTGTCGGTCGACTCCCAGAAGATGTAGTCGTAGGACTTTCCGCTCGCCTTGTCGGTGAGTTTTCCGTCCGGCTGCGCTGTCACATGCCACTCACCGCTTCCCGCAGGTATGGACTCCGTGAACCTTCCGTCGGCCAGAGTCACCCTGACTGTGACGTCCGTCGTTTTCTCCGGATACAGATAGATGACCGGCTTCTCCTTTCCGCCTTCCATCATGAAGAACTGGGCGGTGATCCAGCCGTACTGGCCCTTCCACATGATGTAGACCCAGCCATCCTGCCAGCCAAGCTCGGTCAGCTCCGTCTTATCCGGAATGACATCGATAATACCGTATTCCGTTCCCGGACCATAACGCATGTTGAGCCCCTCAGGGGAATCCACATGTCCATGGAAGCCTGACTCAGAGTTGTTAGTCGGTTCCACAAGTTTATTCGGGTCGATATTCGAGGACGGTGTGACCTCGACCTTGATATCTTCCTTCTTTTCAGTCAGATACTCCATCGAGCACCAGCCCGTCTGACCGTCGACAGTCGTATTGGCCCAGCCGTCCTTCTCATCATCCACCTTTATCTCCTGGCCGTAGCTCAGCGGGTAAATGACGTCGTTTTCCTTGCCCGGACCTTTCCTCAGAAGGAGCCCGTCCTCTGCGGTAACGTACATGGTTTTCGGATACTCGCTTTTGGCTTCCTCTTCCTGCTCCTGATCCGCTTCTTCTGTGGACTCTGTTTCCTCAGTTGCAGCAGCCGGCTCCTCCGCCTCCGCAGGTTTATCCTTGGAACCGCAGGCCGTGAACAAAGCAGTCATGCAGACCGCGATGCAAATCGCCATGAACAATGCAAATAAACGTCTTTTTTTCATATCACTCACCCCTTTTGGAGACAGGGGACAGTTCTCTGTCTCCTGCTGACTAACGCTGCTTTCATCTCGCCCTAGTGTATTCTTACCTAAATATACCATTTTTGGCTCTGTTTACTAGCAATATGCTCCTTCCGGACTGGAAGTGTATTGCAAATTCGGAAAACGTACTGTGAAATCGAGCGATGCGACAATACTTTGTATTGTCGTTTCTTCCAAAACGGCCTCCTTGTTTCCCCTGTGGCAATACATTGTATTGCCGATTCTTCCAAAATGGGCTTTTGCCGCCCTAATGGCAATACATATTTTTCTTCGCGGCATAAAAAGACGCGTTGCCTGCTACAGCAATGCGCCTTTTTCTAACCAATGCGTCCTTATTTATAAAGGTTTTTAATAGTTACCTGCAGCTCCTAATAGTTCTCTGCGTGGACTTCGAAGTATGCCTGTGGGTGTGCGCATACAGGGCACAGTTCCGGTGCTTTGGTGCCTACTACGATGTGCCCGCAGTTGCGGCACTCCCACACCTTGACCTCGCTCTTCGCGAAGACTTCCTGTGCTTCCACGTTGTGGAGAAGTGCGCGGTAGCGCTCTTCGTGGTGCTTCTCGATCTCGCCTACCATGCGGAACTTCGCTGCCAGTGCCTTGAAGCCTTCCTCCTCAGCGGTCTTTGCGAAGCCCTCATACATGTCGGTCCACTCGTAGTTCTCGCCCTCAGCTGCCGCGAGCAGGTTCTCTGCTGTAGTACCGATGCCGTCGAGCTCCTTGAACCACATCTTCGCATGCTCTTTCTCGTTGTCAGCTGTCTTCAGGAAGAGCGCCGAGATCTGCTCGAAACCTTCCTTTTTAGCCTTTGATGCGAAATAAGTGTACTTGTTGCGTGCCTGCGACTCGCCTGCGAAAGCAGCCAGCAGGTTCTTTTCAGTCTGTGTTCCAGCGTATTTGTTTGCCATAATAAGTCCCTCCTTTTAATTGATTGTTTATTTCGGAGACAGGGGACGGTTCTTTGTCTCCCTGTTGTCTCTCTTTTTTCATCGGCAGTCCTCTCCAGCCGCGAACTGCACATATACTGCCTCGCACGGATTTCCCAGTCTCGGTATGAGCCGGTATGGGTTGCTGAGCCCCCTGGAAACAACCATGCTGCCATGCGGCCCCTGATGTATGCCGCTTGTGTACTCAGGTAAAAATCCCTGTCCCGGAGAAATGATCCCCCGGCCAAAGAACCGCATCTGTCCGCCGTGAGCATGACCTGACAGCACAAGATCGATCTTTCTGTCCCTGACCATCGGCTCTCTCATGCCCCAGTACTCCGGATGATGGCAGAGCAATATCTTGTATCCGTCCGCCTTTTCAAAGTCTTCGAGCCATGCGCTCTCAGTCCGGAACTGATTGATCTCCTTCGGCCTTTTGCGATAAGGATATCTCACATGTTCTTCTTTGCTTCTCTGACTGTTGTACTCATCGCGAAAGCGGTTATAGCTGAGCACAAGAGCAGACGTCAGTCCGCCGATGAGGACTCCCTCCTCAAGCTCTGTCCATTCGTTATTCAGTATTATTGCACCGGTCGCGCGCAGTCTGTCATATTCCTCGTCGCAGAGCAGACACTCGTGGTTCCCGACAGACATGTATGTCGGTGCGATCTCGCAGCAGGCTTCCAGAAAAGGCGTGATGTTCTTACACCTATCGATGACATACTCATCACCCTCAGGAAAGTATCCCAGGACAAGATCCCCGGGGATCAGGATCACATCAGGAATGTCGTTCCTCAGCATCTCAAGGACAGGCCTGCAGTCCCTGTTATGGAAATCCGAAAGCACAACCATGCGCCTGCCGGCAAGCCATCCCGCTCCGGCTGCCGAACTGTCGATATTAATGAAATACGTAGACTTCTTTAGTTTCATGCTTTCCGGTAATGGAGACAGGGGACGGTTCTGTGTCTCCTATTATACCATTAATATCCCGGTACCCCTTCTCTAACTTTTCCGGCCTTCGCGAATGCATGCCTCCGATAAATCTTGTATCGCCCACGCTCGCTGATGAATTTTGTCAGGAATCGAAAACGAGAAAGCAGTAAAAAATCTGTTTTTATAGGAAAATCTTGTACTTTTGCCCTTATTTTTTGTCATTTTTTCAAGACAGTTCTTATAAAATCTTGTTATTTGGAACACTTTTACATCGGTTAGACAAGATTTCCAGCATAGTTGCAGTGTTTTGTCCATGAAATCTTGCAAAATTCTCTTATTTTAAATCATTTTACAAGATTCACACCGTAAAGGCCGAAGACGATCCTCTGTCTCTTCAGAAAAATGATCCGGTCTGCTCCGAGAGCCCCAGCGCTGGCCGGCGGGGACTACTAAACCCGCACGGACAGCTATAGAGCGGGGCGATCGGCTAAGCAGACCCCGGGAGTGCACAGGAGCACGACCGGCAATAGGTATCGTTAATAGCATGCGGCAGTTAATAACAATGCGAGTTATTGCGCGCACGAGATATTGGTGCTCGTAGTGTTCGGTGCTCTCGTGCGTGCATTGAGCGCCTCCGGCGAAAATGGCTCAAAATAGATCCTGTCACTGAGAGGCTGATTGTGTCAATTCATATATTTTCTGCCGGATTGCCATAAAAACAGACACATATTCTAAGGTTCGTTTATGACAATTCAATAGAAAGCAGCGTAATTGACATAAAAACAAGGATGATTTGAACCATTTCTTTATGACAGTTTATAAATTTACTTCGAAATTGTCATAAAAGCAGATCTGTCTTTGAGAGAATACTTATGACAATTCATAAGGAAACTGGGCAATTGACATAAATACAAGCTCATCAAAGATGGAAGAGTTATGTCGATTTTGCTTCTAAACCCGAAAATGACACAAAAGCAGTTTTGCTATATTCGATATTTGAGAAAAAAGAGAACAGACTGGCCCTCGCGGGTCAGTCTGCTTTACGTTTCAGTCAAATAATTGCTGTTTCCTTTTTTTCTATCACGCACTCTATCCCATAAAGGTGTGTTTAGTAAGGAAGATTTTTTTGCCTGAAGGAGTCTTTAAATAATAAGAATATACATCGTTTCCTTTGGCTACTTCTATAATGCGATACCCTTTTACATTAGTGCTTTTACAGATCTGTTTTACCTTATATGACTTAGCGCTTCTTTTGTCTGTTCCGTTCAGTTTCATGGAGCGCACAGTGTAATAACTGTGATCGATGTCATTCTCATAATCATAGTTCTCCACATATATTCTGTAATAAATGCGGCTTCCGCTGATGGCGAATCTGTCAATGTCTGTTCCAAGCTTTTTCAGACCGCCGCCGCTCTTCTTGACCCTATACAGTCTGGTGCTTGCAGGATAAGATATATTGAAATAGACATAGCCCTTATACAACTTCATGTCTGTCACATATCCGGAAGTTTTCGCAAGTCTCTTCTTGCTCTTTGTTTCCAGGTTGACCCTGTATACCCGTGTTCCTGCAGCGCAATAAGCATACTTTCCGCTCTTGATGACCTTGGAATAGGTAGTCATCGTTTTTGTAGTTGTCGCTCCGAATGATGTCACCGTAAAGCATCCCAGTATCAGCGTAGCAGCCATAAGTATTGAAATAAGCCGTTTTTTCATAATTTGATCTACTTCCTTTCTCTGTCTGTTTAAGCCTCTTTGTTTATCTTAATTTCTATCCAAACGAGAAACCATGTTTGCAAAGGTATATTGTTTTGCCGGATGGCTTCTTTAAGTAGAAAGCATACTTGCCGTCCGCTTTTTCCACACTTTTAATGCGATACCCTTTGACATTATTAGTTTTACTGATCTGTTTTACCTTATATGACTTAGCGCTTCTTTTGTCCGTTCCGTTTAGTTTCATGGAGCGTACAGTGGTATAGAAGTTATCATCCGTTTCCACGAATTTCTCATAATAAATACGGCTTCCACTAATGGCGTATTTATCTCCTATTGCTCCAAGTTTCTTTAAACCTGTACCGGTCTTCTTGACCCTGTACAGTTTAGCGCTTGCAGGTAAAGCTACTCTGAAATAGAGATAACCCTTATATAGCTTCATGTCAGTCACAAATCCCGAGGTCTTTGCAAGTCTCTTCTTGCTTTTTGTTTCCAGGTTGACCCTGTATACCCATGAACCTGCAGCACAATAAGCATACTTTCCGCTCTTGATGACCTCCCGATAGCTGGTCATCGTTTTTGTTGTTGTCGCTGCGAACGAGAATGTCGTAAAACACCCCAGTATCAGTACCGCAGCCATAAGTATAGAAATAAAACGTCTCTTCATACCTGAACCTATCCTTACTGCCTTATTCGAATAATCGCTGTACCTTGATCATTAATAGTCTTCGGCTTTGGAGACAGAGAACCGTCCCCTGTCTCCTACTTCTTTGTTGTTATTGCTTTCTTTGCTCCCCAGAGCGAGTAATAGTCCTTGCCGTTCACGGTCCTGTATGTGCGGACGCGCACGTAGTACTTCTTGCCCGGTCTCAGATTGCTCAGCTTCTTTGCTGTAGTTTTGTATCCCTTTACCTTTATCTTCTTGGCATTCGACATGTCCTTCTTAAGGCCGTACTGGATCTGGTAACCGGTGATCCTGTATTTCGCCATCCGTGTGGACTGCTTGTTCCACTTTACGGTGATGGTCTTCCTGCCCCGCACCGGCGTCCTCTGTTTTGTGCCGATCGGCCTTATGACATACGTCAGCTTCTTATTCACGCCGTATACATCACTCGTCACGATCACACTGTGGAGGCCCACGTTCTTATTGGCCGGATTCACGTACTTCACCTTGAAGTCGTCGATATTATAAGCATCATCGATCACCACTTCCGGACGCACCGGATTCTTGCTGTACCTGACCGACTTTTTATCGAGCCTGATCATACCGTCTTTAAATTCCGGCCCCACGATCTCAAAGTTCAGCGGGTAAGTTCCCTCGTAGAGATCCTTTAATTTTACACTTGCTGTCGCCTGACCTATCTTAACATTGTTCTTATAAGTCACATCGTAATCAAGACCTTCAGTCAGCGTAACATCATACGCATCCTGGACTATCACCTCAGGCTCGATCGGCTCTCCGGTATACTCATACGTGTCTTGTGCCAGTTCCAGGACCCCGATGCGCGGTGTCAGATTTATAGCCGGTTCCATTCCGCAGATCCTGCATCTGTAAATGAGGCTGCCTTCATGCTCCTTGTTCGCCGGAGTCAGGATAGTTTCGAAATCATGCTCGCACGTGATCCCAAAGTACAGGTCACATGTGTCGATATATATGCCATTAAGCGATACCCTGACACGCCCGATCCCCGGAGCTACGTTGTCATAGTACTCCAGGTCGTAGTCAGTCGAGCGTTCAAGCGTCTTGCCAAGCCTGTCCTTTATGATGACATCCGGCTCCTTCGGCTGCCCGTCGTAATTGAATTCCGTCTGCGTAAGCTCTACAGTGCTGACACGCGGGATCACCTCTCCGCCAGTCATATCACCGCAATAAATGCACCATTTCTGCTTATAACCGTCTTGTTCAAATGTTCCAGGTAAAGTAAGGTAATCAATATATTCATGGATACATCCCTGCTCAACAGGTATGCTGACAGCTACATCTATATACGCCACTATACCGGGATGCCCGCTGAGTTTCGCATAGATCCTGGCAGTTCCGTTCGAGTGGCCGGTGAGGACCCCGGTCGTTTTATTGAATGTCGCTATTTCGCTGTTGAGATAGCTGTCGTCCCACTCCAGTTCCGATGCGTAACTTGAAGGAGTGACTGACGCATGGAGCTGCAGAGTTCCTTCTTTGGTACGTATCACCGGCTCGCTGCCGTCATAGCTGATCGATACTTTCGGTGTCACTACCGGCGGTGGCGTAGGATCCGAAGGCTTGAAATAGGACACCCTGCAGGCATCATAGCAGTTGCCGACCCTGGCATAAATATCCGCAATGCCCGTTTCAGTCGCTACCACACTTATGAGTCCGTTTGCGTTTACAGTAGCAACAGACGTGTTGGTCGAGGACCAGTTGACAGCCTTTATGTCTGCATCCGAAGGTGTATATGTGACGGTCGGCTGCATCGTAGCGCCTGAACTTACCTGATGGTAGTTATGCGTGGACAGCTGGACGGAAGTCGGCAGTTTAGCCGGAGTGATATTCACATACTTCCTGTTTGTATAGATATCGAGTTCCGGATCAGGAGCGACATAGCGGGTGGTCCCGGTTCCGTCCACGCTGTTACCTGCCTTAATGATCGGCGCGTATCTTTTCGAATAGATATAGTAATTACCTACCTTCTCGACCGTCTCCTCTTCATCGTCGTCGTCATCATCGTCGTGTACTACAAATCCTCCCTCATCATCATCGCGGTAGTCGAGGAGATTTTCATCATCATAGTCATAATCAAACATCTGATTCGATGCCGCAGTATTGCCTTTAGCTGTGATATTGGCCGTGTAGTGCGCCAAATGTGATGAAGGCTCCGTATCTACGCCATCTATATCCGACTCGAGCAGGTTATACATCCCGTAGCTGCCTCTCGAACAGCTGCCTCCGGTAAATGTGGCAGTACCGCCTGCGATCATCTGTGATTCAGACCCATCAAAATAAGCTCCTGCGCTTATAACACCTGCACTTCCGCCTTTGGCAGACAGGGTTCCTCCATTCATCCTGAGAGATGAGCAGAAGCCTGCGCTTGCAGCCCCTGCGGCAGTACCGCCGGTCGCGTTGACCGTGCCGCCACTTACCACAAGGTATTCTGAATAGATACCGGTGCTTATGTCTTCAGCCTCAGGTGTGTAAAGCGTGCCTCCTGTTGCATTAAGCGTTCCGCCGTTGACGAATACGCGTCTCTCGGCGTAGATGCCAAAGCTGCTGCAGTCAGCAGCGCCAATCGCATTCAGCGTACCAGATTTCAGGGTCACGTCTCCGTCAAGAGAATAGACCCCTATGGATTCCCATCCTGTTCTGTTGCCGCCCGTAGCTGTAAGTGTTCCCGAGCCCGTAAACTTCACACTTCCTCTGGAAAAGATACCGATCGGCTCGGAATCACTATCGGTGATATACGTCGCAGTGACCTTATTTGTACCGGTCACGTTGATAGTCAGCTCCTGAGTGCCCGACCAGTAGATCGGGGCATTGTAATATGAGGGTTCATCATCGTCAGGGATGGTTATCTTACCCGCATAGCCTTTGCCGGTGTAAGTATAGCTTTTCAGCGTGAGCGTCCTTGTGCTGGCGTTATACGACCATTTCGAGTTCGAATTCGCGTTGTCGCTGGTGACGCGAGTGCCGCCCACCCACAGACTATAGCTGGTAGCAGCATACGCCTTAGTTGTACTGACCGACGCGAACACGCACAGGGTCATAACGAAAGCGACCGCAATGGCCAGGCAGTTCACAGCCCGGCGGCTTTTTATCAATGACATAGAGGATCCTCCAATCCGATGGGGGGCAGACCCCGCATTCATGCGTTTTCAAAAAATAAAAAGCGTGATATCCCGATCACGCCTTTTTCGATAAAAATTGTAGCATATTTAGCCAGAACCCGCCAGTAAACAGCTCCCTATATCCACAAGAGACACATCAGCATTCTCCTTCCTATTTTGAGGAGACAGAGGACCGTCCCCTGTCTCCTGGTCTATGTATAGGTTATTAGCCTGCCGCATCATACCAATATCTGACCCTGCCATACCTGAAGTAAACACAGGAACCGTCATCATAATACCAGTAAGTCCATCCTCCTGATGCGCTGGACGTATCACTAGGGCTGCCCCATGTATATTTTACCTGACGCTTTGTCATGCCATTACTGACTCTTTTTGCGTACCAGGCTTCTAAGGTGTAGGTATAAAGGTCTTCTTTATATTTTGTCTTTAATTTAATAATAATGTCATTTCCGCATCTTACTCTTCCAACATAGATTTTAAACTTATTTGTTCCATTCTTTGTGACCTTTCTTGTATATGTTCGATTACCAACTTTGACCTGTATTATTTCGCCTTTATAGCAACCGGTTATTTTACCTTGCACATATCTGCTGGTTTTTTCATAGTAAGAATACGGCTTGATTATCTTATTATAAGATGACTCCGTCTGAACAGCAGACCAAGGTCCATATATTTTCTTACCATTTACTTTTTTGTAGGCTCTAACTTTAGCATATAGTTTTCTGTTCTTTGGAAAGTCGAACCAGCATACACTGCGATCAGATCCATAAGAACAATACTTCCAGCTATTGCCTCCCCACTTGAATGCAAACTGATAACTTACACCTCCACCGGTTTTGCTACATTTAAGATCAACACCCTTTATATAATCGTCATCGTATGAATATTCATCATCATATACATAATCACATTCATAATCATACTCATCTTCTATTCTATCGACACCAACCCAGGAAAAAGGATGCATTCCTGTTATTTTTACTTTGCCAGGCTTTATCAGGTATCTTTTCGTGACGGTACCGGCAAACTTGCCGATTCCGCTTATCTTTACATATCTGGAGCCAATGGCTTTGTGGTTTCCATAGGTTATCTTAACTTTTATCCTTTTGCCCTTGTAATATACTTTGATATCCTGTTTCTGATTTTTACCGTTGTATGTCTTGTTCTTGATACCTTTTACAGTACATTTACTGATTGGTATACCTGACAGCTTGCTTTTGGTTGCGCTCCATTTGCCATAATAGGTTTTTCCAGAAACGACTTTAAAAGCCCGTACTCTGAAAATGTATTTGCTTCTATTCTTCAGCCCCTTGACAGTCCTTGTTAGTTTTGTCCCATTTGTGAGGCTTTTCCAGGTTTTATTGCCGCTTTTCTTATATTGGATCTGATATTTAACACCGCCTGGAAGTTCTTTGATACTTACAGTGATTTTTTTATTATCCGGGTCGAGTTTTTTGATCACTCCCTTGCCCGGCAGGATTTTAAATGTTTTCGATACAGTGCCGGAATAATTGTTTATTCCGTTTACCTTTACAGTTGCAGTACCGATATTGGTGTTTTTCAAATAGGTAACCGTATAATCGTCCGCTGTGAGTTCGTTACCGCTTTCGTCAGTTACAGTAACAGTCGGAGTGAACGCATTTCCTGTATACACCTTTGATGAATACGGCAAAGTTACTGTACAATTTTCGATGTTTAATGTTACCGAGATGTTGAATATGAACTTTGCTCCGGTTGCTTCTGACACAGCAGTAACTGTACAACTACCAACCGCAGCGCCTGTTACGAGACCATTTTCACCCAAAGATATGATCTCATCATTATCTGTCTCCCATACCAGCACGTCTTCAGGATCATCTGTACTATAACCGGTCTCCAAAGTTATAGTCTCGCCAACAGAAAGATTTATATCAAATTCTTTCTCTGCAGGTGTCTCCGTAGCATCTCCGTCTTTCGGGTCATCTCCGTCCTTCGTATCCTCACCTGTTCCCACGGTTTTAGGATCAGCTCCATCTCCGACTCCAACATCAGGCCTTTCCTCAGGATCTTCTTCAGGTGTTGTTTCCTCCTCTATGATCTCGTAGGTGATTTCAGCTTCACCCGAATATTGTCCGACGCCTGTAACCTTAACAATATGTGTTCCGGGTGTATTTGACTGATCAAACAGCAGCTCGTAGTCTTCATTCTCTACCAGCGCAGCACCTTCGTATTCAACCGAAACAACAGGTTGAGGTATGGTTTGAGAATCATATATGAATTCTTCCTGATCCAGTGTAATAATCGTATCGTTGATATCTACAGTTTCTGTCAGACTCTCATCCGCCAGTTCTGTCTGCTCCATGACATCAGCATTCTCCTGCTCATTTTCCAGGCCAAAAGCATACATCGGAGTATAAGAAACAGTAATCAGGATCATCATCATGATTGCTGCCCATCGTTTTGCACTACTCATACTCAACCTCCATTTACAAAATAGCAAAATAGTAAAACTATAAAAGTATTATACTTTACTGTCTAAATATTACTTTCAAAAAAAACATGCATAATCAGTAATGAGTCCACCATGATAAGTCATAAACAATAAAAGCCGGTGTCACCAATCAGTAAACACCGGCTTGTACAAAGACCTGAATATTTGCATGAATGATTGTACTGTACGATCTTTTAATCAAGATCTACATACTTTGCTGTAAGCCATGGAACTCTTTGTGTTGCTCCCATTACAGTTTCATATGTGTATATGCCTGATGTTAATCCATAGCATGTTACCCAATCATCTTCTACAAGTTTATCATCTGAAAGAACGTTTACCATGTAGACATTATCCCACGCAGAACCTCCACTTGTAATTCTGTAGTAATCGCTGCCGCAGTCCTGTACTACCTTTCCATAAATCTTAGTATACTTACCATAGCTTGCCTTTCTCAACAGATCTTTATAATTTCTCGTTGAGCACTTATCCTTGAATTGTCCTTCTGTCAGAGTAGAGCATTCAACTTTAAGAGTAGTTGATTTTCCGTATGCTGTAATCTCAGCCTCTCCGGTTTCGCCGGCCTTGAGTTTTATGGATTTATCCATGGTGTAATCATCAACAACTTCTTCTGAGCCATCATCCCACTTGACTTTTACTACGAGATCCGCATTGCCCTTACTGATCTCGGTTCCTGCTTCTGTCTCTCCGCTATACTCTGCAATTACCTCCTCTACCTGTTTGCCCTTTAGTTCTATTTCCTCTTCCACACCGTGACACTTAACCGTTACCTTCGTAGTTTCTCCTCTTTTGACAACAGGGGCAGATGGGACAAGTTCAAATGCATCCGTCTTCTTAGCTTCCTTACCTTTGTATTTAATAGTTACATTGAAATCTTTTTTAGCAGCAGTGTATCCGTCCTCATTAGACCCATTATATTTTACGTTAAGCTCTTCAACTTCAGTCTTATTCTTATACGTAGAGAATTGCTGAGAGCTAAGTATGGAATTAACTGTTGATTCATCATATGCGCTAGTGGCGATAGTCAAATACGTTGCGAATGCTGAATAATCTGCATATGCAAAAGTATAGTAGTCATATACATCCTCTCCTTGTTTCTTAAAAGCCTTTACATAATTTGGAGCGTCTGCTAACGTGAACTCTTCCCATTCGTTAACGTTAATTGTTTCCTCGATTATGCTGTCAATATTTACATCATCACCAAAGTACTGATAAATCACACCGCCTAGCACATTGCCACTTTTCTTGTCATGACGTATATAAACCGCAGACTCCAACACATCTTCATCAATTGTCGCAATGCCCTCTTTATCTACTTCCCAGTTGGAAGGAACAACATACTCCAAGTCATGTATTTTCTGTGTTCTAGTATCAGCAAAATCTTCTTTTATTGTATCTCTCGTAACATATACATAAATACAAAATGCAATAGCAGCAACTATTAATCCGCATATAACGCCTATGGTGATCTTTACTGACTTTTTTGCAAAGAAAGCTTTTCTTTTCTGCTTTGCCTGTTCCTTTTTTTCTTCACGTTTTTTACGGTTCTCTTCGTCTCTTATTCTCTTTTCTTCAGCCGCTTTCTTCTTTTGTTCCTCTGCCAGTCTGGCTTGTTCAGCCTTTTGCTTCTCTAGTTCTGCCTCTCTTATCTTCCGTTCTTCTTCTTCCTTCTTTCTTTTTTCAGCTTCCTCCGCTTGTTTTTTCTTTAGCGCTTCAAGCTTATCGGCAGCAGCAGCTTTTGCTTGCTCCGACTTATCCTTGGCACTTCCCAAAATACCATTGATTACTTTTGATCCGGATGTTTCCTGCCCCTCTAGCAGTTCTTTCTTTTTCTTATCAAATTCTTCTTGAGATATAATTCCGCTATCCAGCAGCTCCTTGAAATTTTTGATTTCTTCAAACTTATCCATCAGATACCTCCGCTCATTGCCCATACCTAATTTTTACAAATTTAGTGTAGCATCAAGCTAATCGCTAACTTTCAACAAAAGCACGCCTAAAAAAATGTTCTTTAAAAATACAAACACAGCCAGACGACTTATTACACGAAGGTAGTTTATTACATTAAAAACTAGTTGCACTTTAATGGGGGGGGTCATATTAACTGAGCCCTAACACAGATGTGAATACTGCATTTTTCGCAAATTAAAAGCTCCGAATCAATCCAACCTCTCGATCCGGAGCTTTCTTCCTGTCTTTACTTATTCTCTATCACATACTCCGCAATTGAATTTATCAGACCTACAGCTAACTGCGCTTCTCTTTTTTCAACCCGCTGTCCGTCAGGATGGGCTGCTGTACTATCGTTTCTCGCTTCATTTATCGCATCCAGGATCCCTCCTGTACTTAGAAGGATGTCTTTGGTCCTGTCTCCAACATCACTCTGCTGAACATACTTCATATAATCAGAAAATGCAGTATAAATACGGTCATAGGCATCATCATATTTTCCCTCGCGTATGAAAAGCTCTGCATCCTCTGCTGCTTTCTGAAGCGGAACAGCTTCTGTCCAATCCATGTTCTGTTCAGCAAGCGGACGAATCGATACAGTTGAAAGGAGGTCCCGGGATCCTTTTTCAAAAGTTACCAGAGCGGACATAATATCCTTCTCGACCTGCTCTTTATTATCTCCCAGAGCCATAAAAGCTCTGTACTTGAGGTGCAAAACAAGATCCCAGTAGTCTGTTCCCCACCTCCAACTGTCATGATATCTGTGTTCAACGTCAAAAGTTGCTTTCTTTAATACAGCAGCTGCAGCATCATTGCTTTGGTCCTGCAGAAAACGAAGCCCCTTAGATATCAACTGATCCCAGTACTGTTTATTGTCTGTCATGAAACACCTTCTTGTCTGTACTATTGATTAGCTAAATGTAGCAGTTGGATATTTTCATTATACCACTTTAGGGTTTGTTTAATCGGTCACAAAAAGGCAGCCGTGGTGGACTGCCTAATGTGGAGACAGAGAACCGTCCCCTGTCTCCATGCATGCAGTTTAAAAGAAGAGGCGACCGACTGGCCACCTACATTAAGAAATGTATTAGGGCTTTGATAATTGGATACATACATATTATGAATGCAAGAATGCAGAGCAATATAGCGAAAATAACACCGACAACTGTTGTCATGCGTAGATTAACAAACCACTTAAATGGATCAGTTTCTGATTCTTTGTATAAAGGCCCTCGTCTGTAATATTCAGGGAGCATCTGATTGACTCTATTATAGGCATCATTTATAGACATAAAACGCTTTCTATAAGCAATCACAAGAAACACCCAAGCAATGGCCAGAAGTCCTCCTGCTATTGAAAACAACCACTGTGGGATATCCTCGAAATGGAATTTGTCAGTCCTTGGCAGGATAATTAAGGAAACAATAGCAGCGAAATAAGCAAATGCCTGCTTCCAGTACATCCCATCTCGATGCTGATGTTCGCTTTGATAAATGTCCAATAAATGGAGTTTTTCACTGTAACTCAACGAATCCTGGCTATTGACAATCAATTGATGTCTGGCGATCAATCGTTCTAAAGAATCAATCAATTGGTTAATTTCTTTGCTATTTTCAGATTGTGTTTCAAGGAAACTTGAAAATTCACCACTTGTTTTTATTTTGCTTACGTCCTTTGCCTTTGCTCCACTAATAAGATCATTAATTTTTTCTTCTTCAGGATCAGGTATATTATCAGCACGTAGAATCTTATAAGAATCTTTCTCATTCTCCTTCGCGTAGATAATAGCCTTTTTATTAATGAAAAACATAACAAATCGTGCATCTAATCCTTTTATAAGCTGTTCTGCTTCTTGCTGCAATCTTCCAAAGCAATAAAACAACCTTTCATTATTAGTATTAGCACTTTCATACATTTTTACTTTAACAATGCCTATTAATTTGTTTTCATTATTTAATAGAGCAATGTCCGGTATCAGATCCGACCTTTCTTTAGAAGAATTTTCTTTAGAAAGCTCTCCAGCATACTGTAATGTCTTAGTTTTCCAGCCTTTTTTCTTAAATAATACTATTACTTGTTCTATTAACTCTGCTTCACTGTATATTTTATATACTTCTGGACTATCATTCATTTTTCAACCTCTCATATTTTTTTCTAAGATTCGGTTTCTATCATCATTTCTCTGTAGCCATTTATATTTTATCATAGAATAGTAAGCGGGACAGTTCTATCATGCCCTCTTCGCCCAATCATACCGAGCCTTGCTACTTCCTCCACCAATTAAATAGGCGGCCGACTGGCCGCCTACTCTCAGCAATGTTTATTTTGGCGTGGATCACGTCGCTCTGGGAGACAGAGAACCGTCCCCTGTCTCTTTACCACTCGATTCCCAGATACTCGCACGTGCCTTTTGCCAGGCCTTTGCCGATGGCATCATACTTTGTGCGCAGCAGCTTATTGTCCTTCCTTATGCTCCCGGTCTCGAACAGGCAGGCCGTGCAGTAGTCCTTCGTTTTGTTGAGCGTCCTGAGGTCGGTGCGCTTTACAAGCCCGCGGTCCTTCATCTGCACATACTTGTGCACACCTTTGTTGAGGCAGCGCGCCAGCTTCTTCTGGTCGCTGTATCTGTAAAGCGGCATGGTCCCGCTCGGCGCTTTGTAGTAGTCGCAATGCACATTCAGCAGAACGCTCACACTGTGCGTTTTTATAAACTTGAGTGTCTCATTGAGGTTCTTGTTGTTGCGGTTATACGCGTCGGTGTACACGTAGACCCCTCTCGCCCGCAGGTACTTCGTGGCAGCTTTGCAGACAGGGATCATCAGTTTTGCCTCCTGATAGCCGCTCCACGCGCAGCCCGGGTCCCACACCCCGTCATCGCCTCTGCCATGACCGGTCTCGATATACACGCGGTAGATCCTGCCGGACACGATCTCCGAGCGTTTCGTATATTTTCCGTTCGCCTTAAGCGCGCGCACCTTGTAGTACGCCTTTTTCCCGGACTTGACCTTCTTGTCGGTATACGAGCTGCCTTTGATGCCTTTCTTCAGGAGCTTCCATCCCGTGAGCTTGCGATAGCTTCTGTACACCGCGTAGGACTTCGCCCCGTCGAGCTTATCCCACTTTACGCGAAGGCCCGAGCCGTTCACAGAGACACGTACATTCTGCGGGACCGTAGGAGCTGCCGGAGCCTCAGTCTCTCCTCCGGTCGCAGCCCCGCTCCCGTCATCCGCGAACACCATCGCCGGTATTAAGGATAAAACCAGCATCATGCTGATCAGCAATGCGAATACTTTTCTCACTTTTATTTTACTCTGATCTTTACCGTTACTGTTTTCGTAGCTGACGGCTTATAGTAAGTAGTTCCCATTGCCCTGATTTTGACTTTCAAGGTGTAAAGGCCCTTCCTGGTGCCCTTCTTTACCGTGATCTTTCCTGTCACTGAGTTTACTTTGAAATGCTTCTTGTAGGACTTCTTGCTCTTCCTGGCAGATGAAAGCGTATACTTCTTTGTGCCCTGTCCCTTACTTTTAAAGTTGTACACCCTTGAAGCCGGCAGATACTGTGTCCTCTTTTTAAGTTTGCTGTAATAGACCGTTGCGATCTTGCCCTTTACACTAAGGGTGTTAGCAAACTTATCGACTATCTTGATAAGCGGAGTGGTATACTGAGTCAGTCCAATGTCGATAATAATGTTGCCTTCGTGTCCGATATATTCGAAGTCATCAGGCATCAAAAGTGTATAGTTCCCGTTGCTGGAATCATAGTCAAAGTGCATATTGTCAGATGGAGAGTGAGTATGCAGGTAAACATCCGCAATACCGCCATACGTCTTAAAATCTTCCATCATTTCACTGTTATCCCCGCAGATCTCTTCACCATTCAAGGTAATAACAGTTCCGAGCACTATCTTACCCTTATACAAGCCGCTTACCCTGGGAATAAAATTTACTTCCTTGGTATCGGCCCATGCCTCCTGCGCCACCGCAGGCATCATCGCGATAATCATTGCAACAGCCAGTAAAGCCGCAATAACACTGTTTCTCTTACGCATAGTCATTACCCCCTTTCAGCAGAACACAATTATTATCTGATCCCTTTTTCTCTTACTTGTCGTGTAACTCCTTCTTTATTTGACTTGTGCTTATTTCAGGTGTTCTTGGCAGATATACTACTTCTGCCCCTTCCTCTTTAAGAAAATCAAACTTTCCTTTCCAGTCATCACCGATAACAAACGTATCCACATTGTACTTGTGTATATCGCTTCGCTTCTGATCCCAGCTTTCCTCCGGGATCACGAGGTCGACGTATTCCAGTGCTTCCACCAGGGCTTTACGCTGTTCGTATGTAAAATAGCACTTTTTCTGCTTTTCATTCCAGTTGAACTCGTCAGTAGAGATGGCAACGATCAGATAGTCTCCAAGTGCTTTTGCCCGTCTCAGGAGATTTACATGCCCATAGTGCAGCAAGTCGAATGTGCCGTATGTTATCACCTTTCTCAGTTTTGAATCACCGGCTTTTCGACTGCTTCTTAAGGCAGACTCCATATTGATATCAAAAGCAGGCTTTGTCAGCTCGGTCTTTCTCTCTCGTCCCATCAGCATACGGACTGTATCCGCCGGATTCGCCCCGTGGTTGATCACGGCATCAACGGCTTTTACAATAGGCATTTCGACATTATATGTCTCAGCCATCTGCATGGCGGCTGGAATCGCATTGATCCCCTCTACTACCATACCGACCTGCTTTACGGCATCTTCGACCGAGTACCCCTGGCCGATCAGATATCCGCATCTGTTATTCCTGCTGTGTATGCTTGTTGCAGTTACAATCAGGTCGCCCATTCCGGCCAGACCCGAGAAGGTATCATCCAGGCATCCCAGCTGCTTGCCAAGCCTCTTCATCTCAACGAGACCTCTGGTTATCAGGGCGGCTTTCGCGTTATCACCATAGCCCAGTCCGGATGATATTCCGGAAGCAAGAGCGATGATGTTCTTAAGAGCTCCACATATCTCAACACCCTTAACATCGGTATTGGTGTATACTCTCATATTTGAATTCATAAATATGTTCTGGACCTTCTCCGCTACGGATATGTCTTCGCACGCGGAAACTATAGTTGTCGGCAGATCCATGGCAACTTCTTCTGCGTGTGTAGGTCCGGAGAGAGCAACTATTTTGACGTCTTTGCCCGCAAGTTCTTCGCGTATGACCTCAGACATCGTTTTAAAAGTTACAGGTTCAATTCCCTTCGCCACGTCTACGATGATCTGTCCGTCATGTATGAACTTCGCCGCATCCCTCGCAGTCTGTCTGACATAAACAGATGGCACAGCAAACAGCAGGATGTCTTTATCCGTGCATACTTCTTCAAGATCGCAGGTAAAATCCATCTCGTCAGGAATGATCATGTTTGGCAGATTTCTATGTCTTCTTGTTGTTGAATACTCTTCAATTTCAAAAGACAAGGCAGACCATACCTGAACTTTCTTTCCTGAGTTGCATAGCATTCGCGCTAAAGCCATGCCCCAAGTGCCTGCACCTAATACTCCTATACTAACTTCTTTCATATTTATTCCTTTCAGTTCTGTTGGCGAGTAACACTACATTGTCTTCATCGTTCTCCGCGTCCCTTTTTATACAAATACATTATAGCACAGCTGATACTGTTTCTTTGTAAAGCAAAAAGGCGGTCATGACACCGCCTTATCACTTATTTTACTTTCACCTTGAATGTCAGAGAACCGTCCCCTGTCTCCTTCCTCTAATAGCTGCTTGTTGCGTAATTTCGTATATAGCTGTGGAGTTTCTTGGTGTCAGTCCATCGGGAGAATCCGTAGCCGCTTCCCAGCACTACTGTAACATACGCGGTTCCCTCGTACTCATATACGCCTGTGAAGCAGCAGCCGGCATTATCCTCTGTGCCGGTCTTGCCTCCGAGGAAGCTGCTTATGTAACCGAAGATGGCGTTGGTTGACCAAAGTGTCCACTTGTTGCCATACTTTAAGCTCCTGATTGTTTTCCACTGAGTTCCCCAGCAATCTCTGATTTCAGGGAATGTGTACGCGTAAGCTGTGAGCTTTGCCAGCTCCAAGGCAGTTGTGTAGTGCCCGTCAGCATCAAGTCCATGCGGATTGCGGAAGTGCGTCTGGGTCCATCCCATCTTCTCAGCCTTCGCGTTCATCCTTTGTACGAACGCCCCCTCGGTTCCTCCGACCCTCTCTGCAACAGCAGTCGCAGCATCGTTGGATGACGGCAGAAGCATTGCGTAGAGAAGATCTTTCGTGTTGTAGACATCCCCCGCTTCAAGCTTTCCGCTTCCCCATGGAGTCTCGGCTGCGTGATATGAGATTGTAGTAGTCGTATCGAGGAGCCCGCTTTCAAGGAGAAGGACTGCCGTCATCAGCTTTGTAGTACTTGCCTGAGCAACTTCTGTCTTGGACTCCTTTGAATAAATCATAGTTCCGCTACCGTCCTCATCGATTCTGTATACACATGCGTTACGGGCAGACAAACTGTATTTTTCGATATTTCGCGTCGTTACACTGATGACCTCGCTGTAAGCTTCGGCTGCATTTTCAGTGGCAGGAACAAACAAGCGCCATTGCGAAGAGGTCCTGCTGCGTTCCTCTGCGGGGACATCAAAGCAGACATGTACCACATCCTCATCAGCATCTTCGGCTTCTGTAATCGTTTGGATAGTTGTCCAGATGCCATCGCTGCTGCTGTATCTCTGGAGCTGCACCTCTCTTCCGCCTGCAGGAATGATATCGGCTTCGATCTCAAGTATTTCGTTGTATCGTTTGTTGTAATCAGTCTTGTATCCGCTTATAACAGTTTCAACCGTCGCAGCAGACTCCTCTGTTACTTCGGTTTCAGTCGCCGCAGCAGACTCCTCCGTTACTTCAGCCTCATTTGCAGTGCTCTCCGTAGAGGCATATGCAGTAATGCCGCCCGCAGGAATGACGAGCGAAATACAAAGAGCCAGCGCCATCAGCAAAGACGCCGCTTTCGTTAATAAATATTGTTTCTGATTATGACATTTCATGTTGGATCACTCACCCGTAGCTCTTGCAAACCAATGTTTTCTTTAGATGTGAGAAGTTTATCATATATATCGCGTCATAAATCTTAAACTCTGTTTAGAGGCAATCGCGCAGAGGGAGACAGGGGGTAACACGCCAATGAAATCCTACAAAAAAAGCACTTTTTTCGACATAAAAAGCACTTTCTTTTTTAAGCTGTTGATATCACTGTTAGCGTCGGGCGATAATCGCCAATTAGAGTCGGGTGAAAATCGCCAATTTCAGTCGGAATAAAAAAGCCATTACCTTTGATCAT
>JBGULF010000036.1:0-32775 GCA_045115935.1 Anaerovoracaceae bacterium | reverse complement strand
TCTTTCAAAGTCTTTCATTTTCAGGACTTTCGCCCTGTTAATTCAAGACCTGTTCTGCACTATGAAGTTTTCAAGGTTCCGCTGTGCTTTTCAGCGACAGCTTGTTTAGTATACACAACTCATTCGTTTCTGTCAAGAGCTTTTTTAATTTTTTTCAAAATTTTTTGCTCTCTTTTGAGTTGCGGCAGCTACCCGCTGCTCTTATGCCTTAAAAAATCAGGGCTTGTGTTTGCCCTGTTTTCAAGCACTCGTATATAATACTCCGTTTTGAATAATAGTCAATACCTTTTTGGGAATTTTCTAAAATTATTTTAGTTTTGTTCAAAACCCCTGATATTTGCCTGTTATTCAGACTCGCGCTCGGCCTCACGCTCCTGGCGTGTGATCGCTGCGCTCATCATTATATCCTGCTCAGCTGCCATATCCGCCTTGATCTTGGCGATACGTCTCTGCGCATTCTTCTGCTCGCGTATACCCTCTTTGGCTTTTGCAAGAGCACGCTTCTCGTCTTCCTGTGCTTCCATGAGCTTTTCTTCGTTGCCGGTGACAAAACTCGGTCTGGAGTATTCGATGCTGAACGACTGCCAGAACCTTCTGAGTCCGAGTATTATCATGCATATACCAATAAGAAGCGTCTGGCTGAGCCTGAACGTGGAGTTATTAAAGAACATGTAACCTCCTGCGATCAGCATGAGGGTGCAGAGTGTTACTCCTATCCTCTGATCCGCATCAGTCTCCATGATGTCGAGCCACTCGGACCTGAAAGCAAGTACGCCTTCGACAAGCATCCACAGGGCGAACATCACCTGGGCGCTGTTGTCGTCTGTGACCTGACCCGAGATAATAACAATGCCGAAGATAAGCATGAGGAATCCGTCCTTTGCGATTCCGACGCCGGTCTCCGAGACATCAAAATCTGCGCGCCTTCCTACGAGTATTTCAAATGCGCCGAGCAGTATAAATACGATGCCTATTATAAATGCGACCGAAAGAAACGCTGCGCTGGCATTTGCCACGCAGAATATTCCCGCGCCTGTCATCGCGATGCTCGCGATCATCATCAGTGTTCTCATTGCTTCCTCCTTCGAAATCCGTTATATACTATCATGCTACGCGCCGTGTTTCAAGGATGCGCAAATCAAAAGGTGCCTGCGGGAATACCCGCCGGCACCTTTGAAGCTTTATTAAGGGACAGCACTACAGGCTGTAGCCTGCGTGGAACGCCTTCTTGTTGAGGTCGATGAACTTCGCCTTTACGTTAGCCTCGATCTCAGCATCCCAGTCGATCTCATCGAGTCCCATAGCCTTTACGAGGGCTCCGAGAAGAACGACGTTCATTGCCTTAGGATTGCCGAGCTCTGTAGCTACATCAGCAGCCTTGAAAGCCAGAACTTCGCATTTCTCCTTGAGATGATCGATGATTCCTTCAGGATACTCTGCCACGCCCAGATTGACCGGTACAGGCTGGATGCGGTAATCGTTGATGACCATCTTGCCGCCGATCTTGAGGTGGTCGAGCCATCTGAGAGCTTCCATCTCTTCGAAAGCGACGATAACGTCTGCCGAGCCCTTTCCTACGATCGGGCTGTATACCTTTTCGCCGTATCTTACCTGAGTGGATACGGAGCCGCCTCTCTGGGACATTCCGTGGATCTCACTCATCTTTACATCGTAACCGGCTTTGATAAGACCGCTTGTCAGGATCTTACTTGCAAGGATAGTTCCCTGTCCGCCTACTCCTACCAGGAGGATATTCTTTACTTCACTCATTACCTTGTCACCTCCTCAATAGCCTTGAATGGGCAAACCTGCTTGCAGACTGTGCATCCGTTGCAGCTTGTCTTGTCGATGACTACCTTTTCCTTTGTGCTGATCAGTGCCGGGCATCCGGTCTTTACGCACATCTTGCAATTTTTGCACTTGTCCTGATCGATCACGCACTGTGTCTTGTGCAGTGTCGGGAACTCATCGAGATCCTGCTGGCTGAACTTCTTGAGTACGCACGGCCATCTTGTGATGAGAACTGTAGGCTCATCCTTGCCGAGGAGCTTGTCAAGAGCAGCTTCGACCTCATCGAGGTGGTTAGGGTTGACGGTGATGATGTTCTCATCCTTCACGCCGATAGCCTTGCAGAGTGCAGGGATGTCTACCTCAGGAGCTTCCTTGCCCATGAGCGTGTATCCTGTGCCAGGGTTCTGCTGGTGGCCTGTCATACCTGTGATACGGTTGTCGAGGATGATCGACAGATTGCTTCCGCTGTTATATACAGCATCCATCAGCGAGTTGACGCCGGTGTGGAAGAATGTGGAGTCTCCGATGACGGAAGCTACCTTTGTAGTCTTGCCTGCATCCTTGAAGACCTTGGATGCTCCGTGACCCTGCGAGAGCGAAGCGCCCATGCAGATAGTTGTATGAACAGCGCTCAGCGGAGGTGCCATTCCGAGTGTGTAGCATCCGATATCTCCGGTGATCATGAGATCGCCCTTCTTCTGTCTCTTGGAGAGGCAGTAGAACAGTCCTCTGTGAGGGCAGCCTGCGCAGAGTGCAGGAGGTCTTACGACAGTCTTCATGTCTGTTGTGTAAGTTTCAGGCTCAACGCCGAGGAAGGCCTTTCTTACGATATCCGTGTTGAGTTCGTCGAACTTAGGAATGACATCCTTGCCTGTGCACTCGATACCGAGAGTCTTTACGAACTCTTCGATATACGGATCCATTTCCTCAACGATGTATACCTTATCTACCTTGCTGCAGAAGTCCTTGATCAGCTTATCCGGCATCGGGAATGTGAGTCCCAGCTTCAGATAGGAAGCATCCTCGCCGAATGTCTCTCTTGCATACTGATACGAAACGCCGGAGGTGATGACACCGATCTTTGTGTCGTGCATCTCAACTCTGTTGAACTCGCAGTCGTTAGCGAATTCTCTTGCAGCTGCAACTCTGTCTTCGAGTGTAGCTCTCAGCACCTTTGCGTTTGCCGGAGCAGTTACATACTTCTTGATCTTCGGCTCGTAGTCAGGAACCTCAGCCTCTTCTCTTTCTCCCAGCTCTACAAGGCCCTTGGAGTGGCATGTTCTTGTAGTGACGTGGAAGAGTACAGGCATATCGAATCTTTCGGAAAGAGCGAACGCCTTCTTCATGAAGTCCTTCGACTCCTGAGAGTCAGAAGGCTCGAGCATGAGAAGTCTTGCCGACTTTGCCGTGTTTCTGTTGTCCTGCTCATTCTGCGAGCTGTGCTGGCCCGGATCGTCTGCTACTACCATTACGAATCCGCCGGTAACACCGGTGTATGCGAATGTGAAGATCGGGTCTGCTGCTACGTTCATTCCTACGTGCTTCATCGCACAGAATGCCCTTGCACCCGCGATGGATGCTCCGATCGCAGCCTCTGTAGCAACCTTTTCATTAGGTGCCCACTCGGAGTATACGTCTTTTCCGTACTGAGGCATGTTCTCGAGGATCTCCGTGCTTGGTGTTCCCGGATATGCCGAAGCGAATCTTGCGCCGCCTTCCCAGGCACCGCGAGCGGTTGCTTCGTTACCGGACATGATAACTTTCATAAAGCATTTCCTCCCTTTTACATAATACAAGTATCGCCGGTGAGGCGATACCGTTATTGATTGTTTAATGCCCTAACGCCATCATTAGCTTCTACATTTATATATAGAAGAAAAACAATATTTTGCATTAATAATTATACAACGGAGCTACTGCGCTTTCAATCTCACGCTTTGCACAAAAAAGAAGCAAGAGATCGAATCCCCTGCCCCATGCACATCTTTTATTTTGATTGATAATCGACACACTGCTGCCGGTCGAGGAAGAAGTGGATCCCCGGCGAGGAGTCCTTCCAGCGGTCCGTCTGGAAACCGTTTGCCGGCTCCAGCCACTTTCCGACCTCATAATAGAAATCCGGGTCGACCGTCGACTGTGCCCATGTATAATTCTCAGTTTCATCTATGCTGGTGATCTTGAGCACCTTTACTTTGGACACACGTCCCGTCTCCATGGTTGCCATGCAGCGGTGCGCATCCTTCGGTACAAGCATCATGACAACACGCAGATCGGTGCAGCACTTCCACGCTATGAAGGCTTCGCCCTCTTCAGGGCAGCGCATCTTATACCACTTTGTATCGTCATCGATGATGACCTTGTCCTGATTAAGAGCATCCTCAAGCACGGAAGAATAAATGTTGGCTCCCCTCAGGTCTATGCCTGTCATGTCCTGAAAGCGGAAGCTGCAGCCGCGGGCCTTGCATCCGCAGAGTTTCATTCCGGTGAGGTCATTATTATAGAAAGCAACATTATCCATCTGCGATCCGCTGAAATCCGTTTCATGCAGATCACAGCCATCAAATGTCGCACGTCTGAAGTCTATGCCGGTGAGATCGCGGCCGGCGAGGTCTATCCCCTTTATGACGCAGTGCCGCATATCAGGCATGGCGCCGGCAGTCGCAGCGCCGCGCATTTTCTCCAGTTCCGCATCAAACGCTTCCGCAGACTCGAGGCGCCTTTTATCGCTTTCGGGAATAGGTCTGTACGCCTCATTCTCTTTTACAAAATCAATTTCGCTGGAAGTGAAATTCATCTCCGTTCCCTTTCTCCGCTTTCTGAGTCCTCTATAATTATACTACGCACGGATATTAAAAACACGGCTCTCCTGACATCGGAGAGCCGTGATTTCTTCTTTATTCTATAGATTGCCTGTATGCATAATGCTATTCAGCTGCACTGTTGAAGTTTGCCGAGTCAGGAACTCTGTATGAGTCTTCCCTTCCTCTGAGGAAGAAGAGTGCTCCGAGGAGCAGTACAGCTCCGACAACCAGCGGAATGACAGGGTTGCTAACGAATCCCGCGATCACATAGGATATTGCGGAAACGACAGCAACTGTGGTCGCATATGGAAGCTGTGTCGAAACGTGCGATACGTGGTTGCAGTTAGCACCTGCAGATGCCATGATCGTTGTATCCGAGATAGGCGAGCAGTGGTCGCCGTATACAGCGCCGGCCATGCAGGCAGCGATGATCGGTGTTGAAAGCTCCGGATGCGAATTTGTGATAGCCAGTCCGAGAGGGATAAGGATACCAAATGTTCCCCATGATGTACCGGATGCGAATGCCAGTACGCATGCGATCAGGAAGAGTGCTGCAGGGATGAAGCCGACAACTGCTCCGCTCATGCCCTTTACGAGTCCGCTTACGAAATCTGCGAGGCCGAGGCTGTCTGTCATGGCCTTGAGTGACCATGCGAGTGTCAGTACCAGGATAGGCGGAACCATAGCCTTCATGCCTTCAGGTATGCAGTTCATGCACTCTGTGAAGCTGATAGTTCTTCTGATAGTGTAGTATGCGATTATGATGACCAGTGCAACGAGAGCACCCATCGAGAGTCCGACTGAAGCATCGGAATTCGAGAAAGCAGTTACAAAGCCTTCTCCGCCGAAGAATCCGCCTGTATATACCATTCCGAGAACGCAGCTGACTACGAGTACCACTACAGGGAATACGAGGTCGAGAACGATACCCTGGTCGCTTCCTTCATCTGCTGCATCAGCCATGGCTGCATTTGTGTCTTCTACAGTGAAGAGATCTCCGTTTTCGACAGCGTTTCTCTCGAACTGAGACATATTCGCATAATCGAATTTCATGAAGATGAGAGCGAACATCATAACGATCGTAAAGAGCGCATAGAAGTTATAAGGGATGCATCTGATAAAGAGTGAGATGCCCTCGCCTTCGCCTGCAAAGCTCGATACCGCAGCAGCCCAGGATGAAACCGGAGCGATGATGCAGACAGGAGCAGCAGTAGCATCGATGATGTACGCAAGCTTAGCTCTGGATACTTTGAAGTTATCCGTAACAGGCTTCATTACAGAACCTACTGTCAGGCAGTTGAAGTAGTCGTCTACGAAGATCACGATTCCGAGCAGAACTGTTGCGATCTCAGCTGCAACACGGGTCCTGACACGTCTGAGAGCCCATTTTCCGAATGCCTTGGAGCCTCCGGAAAGGTTCATCAGAGCTACGACGATACCCAGGATGACCAGGAAGATGAGAATTCCTACGTTCCAGCTATCGCTGAGTGATGCCATGATTCCGTCCTGAAGAACGTGATTGACGATACCGTCGAAATCAGCGCCGGCGTAGAGCACTGCACCTACGACCACGCCCAGGAAGAGCGAGCTGTAGACCTCTTTTGTGACCAGCGCCAGAACGATAGCAATAAGTGGCGGCAGAACCGCCCAAGCAGTTGCGTAAAGAGCAGGTGTGTCCATATAAGTTTTCCTCCATATAATTAAAATGATCCATGAATAACGCTTGAAACGAAACTGCCATGGATCAGGTAACTTGCATATTTATTTACCGCCTACCATGATAGCGCTCCACTTACGTGACAGTCCGGTGCATATTATTGCACCGTCCCAGCCTGCCGGTTCTGGGTTTCCGGTAAGCTTCGGCGGATCATCCTTTCACGGCCGCGCTCCCCTGCGCATCTGTGACCGTTACTCTTAATCTCCGCGACCTCTATCGGGTCAGGTGTTATTCATTTGTCGATAGAATAGATAATAAATACAACGAAATACATTGTCAACATGTTTTTGTGACTTTATACAAAAACATGGTCAGTAATACATTTACCGAATGTATCGATGCACAAAAGGCGGGACTTTACTCCTCATATGAGCCGAGTGCACGTATCACGCGGGCTGCTATAGGTGCCGCTGCTTCAGCTCCGAAGCCGCCTTCCTTGACCCATACGACAAATGCATACGGAGCGTCCTCGTCATCGGTGAATCCGACGAACCATGCGTCAGGGTTCCACGAACCCGATTCGGCGGTGCCGGACTTTGCATACATGTCCATGCCCTCGAAGTTCCACTCGCCGTAGTTCTCGACGACATTGTTCTTCATCATGTCCTTGAGCTCCGCCGCCGTATCGCTGTCGATATATCTGCCGAGGCTCTTGCCTCCCGCCAGTTCCTTTATAAATGTGGCGCTCTTTATAAGCGTCGGCTGCACAGGCTCGCCTCCGTTGGCGATGGCTCCCATGTATACCATCATCGCACATGGGTTTACGAGGTCGTCCGCCTGGCCGATACCGGCCCAGCTCAACTTCACTTTGTCATCTTTCGGGAAGTCGAATGAGCCTGCCGCTGTCTCGATGCCGTCGATCTTTACCGGTTCCGTAAGGCCGGCCTTCTCGGCGTATTTTGCCATAGTCTTTGCCCCCACCTCACGCGTCAGGGCTCCGAATGCCCCGTTGCAGGACTGGGCCAGCGCATCCCGGAAACTGACCTCTCCGTGCGCAGTCACATCAGTCAGCTGAGTCTCTTCGCTCTCGCCGATCTGATTGATACCATCGCATTCGTATGTGAACGAATCCCTGTCCGATATGTTGTCTATGACCGCTGCGGCGGTGACCAGCTTGAACGTTGAACCCGGTGTCAGCAGTCCGTCAAGGAAGTTGTTGAAGAAATATGAGCTTTCCTCTTCCGCCGAGGCCTCAGGTTCATATGCAGGATCGAACGTAGGCGTACTGACCATGCAGACCACCTCGCCGGTCTTCCAGTTGTAGACTCCTACAGTCCCCGTCCTTCCGGCAAGAGCTTCGTACGCAGTGCGGTTCGCGTTGGCATCGATCGTCAGCGCTATCCTCTTTCCGTTTGCCGTCTCGTCATATGTACCGTTAAGTATGTCATATCCTATGAGCTGGCTCCTGAAGACGGATATGGCTCCATCGGATATGTTGCCCTGGGGATCGCCCACCGCATGCACGGTAGCTACCCTGGTCTCGTAATCTCCGGTGTACATGAAACCGTCAGGAGTGCACCTGAGCAGTTCCTCTCCGTAGCGGTCCGTGATAGTTCCGCGATTTATAGCACCATCCGTATATATCTGTGAATTGCCGTAGAATGTAGCCCATTCGCCGCCGTGCTTAACGAATCTGTATCCGAAAAGCCCTACGCCTGCAAGGAGCACGGTCACCAGCATGAGGCATATCCACGCTCTTCTCTCCTGTTTCCGCATGGCTATACCTCCTTTCTCACCGCAAGGCTCGCATTACGCCGCATGTCTGCGGCTTTGAAGTACGCAAGCATCGCCCACGAAGTCATCAGACTCGTTCCTCCTGTCGATACGAACGGGAACGTGACTCCCGTAAGAGGGAACAGATCGATCGCGCCAAAGACATTGAGCATGGTCTGCACCAGGAACATCGTCGCAGCGCTGCAGGCGAGTATGGTGTAGATGGTGGATCTTCCGGCGACTATATGCATCACGGCGAATACCGAGAGCGTCGCAATGCACATTACTGCGAGGATCGCAATGATGAAGCCCCATTCCTCCATGACGAAGCCGAATACGAGGTCTGTGTTTGAGGCTCCTACATACTTGAGCGAACCGTTGCCCGCACCGAGTCCGAGAAGTCCGCCGCCCGCGCCGAACGACATTGTGCGTGTCTGCTGGTATCCGAGGTCGTCCATGAATTCAGCTTCCCATACGTGGCCCCAGGCATCGAACCTCGACGCTATAATAGGTTTGAACTTGAGTACGATCAGTCCCATAGCGCCTGCCGCTACGCCCGTCAGCACGAAGCGCGAGAAGTCTCCGCTCCTGAGGAACGAGACCACCAGGTAAGTCGCGAAGAATATAAGGGCTGTTCCGAAGTCGCTCATCAGGGCAAGGCAGCCCAGGCAGAAGAACGAGAACGCCGCGTATACGATGGTGTTTCTCTTTTCATAGAGCTCTTCAAGAGTGCCGGCGCCGATAACGATGAACGCCAGTTTTACTATTTCAGACGGCTGTATCGACCCGCTCTCTCCTATCTTGATCCAGTTTGTGGCTCCGTATTTGGCCGTACCGAATACCAGGTTGATTATGAGAGCGATGACCGAAAGGCCGATCAGTATAGGTTTTATCTTGTTCAGTCTGGTGATGTCCTGCATGTAGATGCATATGAAAATCATGAGCGCCAGACCGAGGATTATCGCTATGAGTTCCTTGAAAACAGAGCCCGGGTCTGAAGATGCCGTGACCGCAAGGTTGATCGTCGAGAGGAAGAACGCGATCATCTCCATCTCAAAGCCGCGCCTTCCCATGGCGTTGAACACCATGACATATCCCCACATAACTACTGACAGCACCACGATGCTGAGGAGTGCCGATGCGGTTATCTCCGTGCCCAGACTGAGCACCAGCTGCACTATGGTCATCATCTGGAATGCCGTGATCGCCAGCAGTATCTTCCACGGTGCAACCGGCTCCTTGTCGAGACGACGCATGTACCTGTTGTTGCGCGTTTCCTCGATGCTCGGAGGAGTTATGGTAGATCTGGTGCCTCCCATCTCTATCATGTCTCCCGGGTTTATGACGTAACGTTTCTCAGGATCGAGCTGGAAGCCGTTCACCTTGATGCCGTTGCTTGAGCCTATATCCTTGATCATCCACTTGTCCTCAGAACGGCGCACCAGTAGCGCATGGTTGTTTGATATCGTTCTGAGAGGGATCCTTATGTCAGCCGACTTTGACCTTCCGATTACGTTCTCCCAGTGGGTTATCGGAAAGTTTCCGCCGTCTTCCACCATGAAATAGCCCCAGATCTCCGGGGTCGCTCTCGTAGAAAGCAGCGACACTATGGATATCAGGAGTATATATGCCGCGAGCACCACAAAGATCCACCTGAAGACGGTGGTGATGTGAACCGCGAGTTCCGGATAATTTTCTGAAAATGTCAGTATCTGATTAATAAGAGTTTCTATGGCTGTCCTCCTCTGTCGACAGTTATCCTATGATACACACTAATTATACGTAACAAATGTGTGTATTTCCTGAACCTTAAAAAATATAAACGTTTCTTAGCAATACAAAAGGAGGTACGTATATACGCACCTCCTATGAATTTGTTTTGAAATTTTATTTCCAGGAGCTCTTCAGTCCTACGATGCTGTTGAATACCTTCTCGTCGTCTGTTGTGAGCTTGGAGTCTGCGATGTAGTAACCCTTGCGGAAGAACTGGAATCTTTCGCCCGGCTTTACATCCTTAACGGACGGCTCTGCGTAGCCCCATGTTTCGACCAGGGATTCAGGATCGAACTCCTGCTCGCCTGTCTCCTCGTTCTCTTTCATGAGGTAGCCGTACTCTCTGATCTTGATCTTTACTGCAGAGCTTGCCTCCACGAAGTGGATAGTGCCCTTTACCTTGCGGCCTTCGAATCCGCTGCCGCTGTGTGTCTCAGGGTCGTATGTGCAGTGAAGAGCCACGATATTGCCGTCAGCGTCCTTCTCGACATCGTTGCACTTGATGAAGTAAGCGCCTTTGAACCTTACTTCGTTGCCCGGGAAGAGTCTGAAGTACTTCTTCACAGGGAATTCCATGAAGTCGTCGCCGTCTACCCACAGCTCGCGGCCGAACGGGATCTCACGTGTTCCCATTTCAGGGACCTTGGCGTTGTTCTCTACCGTGCACATCTCGATCTTGTCTTCAGGATAGTTATCAACGATGACTTTGATCGGGTTCTTGACTACGTTGACAGCCGGCACCTTGAGCTGGAGATCTTCTCTTACGCACTGCTCAAGCTGAGCGATGTCGATCATGGTGTCTGCCTTTGTAACTCCGATGTCGTTGCAGAACTTACGGATGGCTTCAGGTGTATAGCCTCTGCGGCGGATGCCTGCGAGAGTGCAGAGTCTAGGATCGTCCCAGCCCTCTACCTTGCCGTCTTCAACAAGTCTGCGGATGAATCTCTTGCTCATCAGCATCGTTGTGATGTTGAGAGGTGCAAACTCGATCTGGCGAGGAGGATTCGGCCACCAGCCTACTTCGTTGACTACCCAGTCATAAAGAGGTCTGTGGTCTTCAAACTCGAGAGTGCAGATGGAGTGTGTGATGCCCTCGATCGCATCCTCGATAGGATGAGCGAAGTCGTACATCGGATATACGCACCACTTGTCGCCTGTGTTGTGATGGGACGCATGTACTACTCTGTAGATAACAGGGTCTCTCATGTTGATGTTAGGGCTTGCCATGTCGATCTTGGCTCTGAGGCAGACCTCTCCGTCCTTGAATTCGCCGGCTCTCATCTTCTCGAAGAGCTCGAGGTTTTCCTCTACAGGTCTGTTGCGGTAAGGGCTCTCCTTGCCCGGCTTTGTGAGCGTGCCCCTGTATTCTCTTATCTGGTCCGGGGTGAGTTCACATACGAACGCCTTGCCCTGCTTGATGAGCTCGACTGCTGCATCATACATGGTATCGAAATAGTCCGAAGCCCAGAGCTTTTCATCCCACTGGAATCCGAGCCAGTTTACGTCTGCCTCGATGGACTTTACGAATTCGATGTCTTCCTTTGTAGGGTTGGTGTCGTCATATCTGAGATTGCAGCGTCCGCCGTACTTGAGCGCTGTGCCGAAGTTGAGGCAAAGCGACTTGGCGTGTCCGATGTGCAGGTAGCCGTTTGGCTCCGGCGGGAATCTCGTAATGATAGTTTTATGCTTTCCGCTGGCGAGATCTTCGTTGATTATGTCGTGGATAAAATTACCCGCCATGTTTTTGTATTCTTCTGCTGTTGCAAATGCCATTTAATTACCTCCGGATCATTGTCCCAAAAATTCTTACATATTATACCACAAGGAGCAGTCTGGCGTGCAGTGCAATCCGAATATATGATATAATTTTGTAGAATTAGTTTTTATTAACCCTGTTTGTTTAGGGAGGTAAACAGTGGAAAAATATCCAATTTATACGGAAATCAATAACTGCCGCGACTGCTACCGCTGCGTCAGGCACTGCCCTGTAAAGGCGATCCAGATCAAGGATGCACACGCCGAGATCATATACGACCGCTGCACATTCTGCGGAACATGCGTCAATGAATGCCCTAACTCGGTAAAGGTCATCAGAAACGACACCGACAGAGTAAGGATGGCATTCCTGTCCAACCGCAAGGTCATAGTATCACTTGCTCCGTCTTATGTATCGGAGTTCATCGGATATGAAGAAAACTTCGTCAGAGCTCTCTACAGACTCGGTTTCCATGCTGTCTCCGAAACGGCGATCGGCGCAGCACTGGTTTCACAGGCTCTCGACATGTACATGGAAGATCACGGAGATGCTCCGTTCATTTCAACGGCATGCCCGTCCGTAGTACAGCTCGTCAGGAAGTACTTCCCGGAGGATATAAACGCCCTGGCTCCGGTACCAAGCCCGCTGCAGACACACAGCGCTTATCTGCGCAGGCTTTACGGAAACGACATAGTGATCGTATTCATCGGTCCATGCATAGCGAAAAAGATAGAGGCTGATGAACATCCGGGATATCCTGATATCGCTCTCACGTTCAGGGAAGTCCGTGAATGGCTGGCCGAAGAGAATATTGACCTCGACAACATGGATACAGGCATACAGGTCGACTTCATACCTGCAAAAGCAGGCATGGCTGCGGTATATCCGATCGAGAACGGTCAGATAGAGACTTCAAAGATCTGGCAGGGCCGCTTCGTCGAGCAGTCAGCCCTCTCGGTCTCGGGAATCACGCGTGTAATGTCCTCCCTTCAGGGATCACATACCAGCGATTTCCTTGAAGCTCTGAACTGTGACGGCGGATGCATAAGCGGTCCGGGAACCTCACACATAGATTCAGCCGTAAGACGCAAAAAAGCCGTTGCATCATATGTGCTTGAGCGTCTCAAAGACCCTGATGTTTTCACCGGGGACGAAGAGTTCGCCAGAGAGGTATATGAGAAAGGCTACGGCATAATGGGTGCTGAGTTCCCTTCGCCTACGGATCTCTCTTCATCAGATTACTCTGAAGATGAAATACGCGGTGCTCTCGCGAGACTCGGAAAAACCAAGCCTGAAGACGAGCTCAACTGCGGCGGCTGCGGATACCCTACATGCCGCGACATGGCAAGAGCTCTGCTTGCAGGACTCGCAGAGACCGAGATGTGCGTTACCAAGATGAGAAAGGACGCTGAGACAAAGGTCGACATCCTTCTTTCAACAATCCCTCACGGCGTAGTCATCGTAGACGACGATCTTACCATTGCTGAGTGCAACAAGCGCTTCATCAAGATATTCGAGGATTACCCTGACGAATTCCTCGATTCGGAAGGTCTCAGATCGTTCCGCGGTTATCCGGTATCGGCATTCGTGCCTTTCGAAGAGAAATTCCGCGAGCAGTTCTACATGAGCAAGCCGCAGCAGTACAGATTCCGCCACGGCGGCAAGATCTACAGGATCACTTTCTTCCTTGTGGAAAACAAGGCACTTCTCGGCGCCATGTTCGAAGATATCACTACACCTTCAGTAAGAAGAGAAGCTGTAATAGAGAAGGCTGAGGAAGTCATCAGAAAGTCAATGACATCAGTGCAGCAGATCGCAGCGCTTCTGGGCGACAACGCAGCAGAAACAGAGATAATGCTCAACTCCATCATCGAGGAGTTCAATGTCAACAACAGTGCAGCCGGAGAAGACGGCCTGATGGCCGAAGAGAGCAGTGAGGTCTAGCATGAACGATTTATGTATCGATATCGATTATTCACAGCTTTTCAAACATGGTCAGAACATCGGCGGAGACGTCTACTACATTGACAGGAACCCGAACAGTAATGTAATGACAGTCATTCTATCAGATGGTCTGGGCAGCGGTGTAAGGGCCAACGTACTGGCGTCCCTGACAGCCCACATGGCAAGCAAACTTTCGCTTTCTCCGATGGACCTCGAAAAGTCTGCAGAAGTAATAATGGACACCCTTCCGATCGACAGTGTGAAGGGCATAAGCTATTCAACATTCACTATCGCAAGGATCATCTTCTCTGATGACAAATCATTCATCCGTGTAGAGCTTGCTGAGTACGACAACCCTGACAGCCTCAGGTTCGTGGGAACGGAGCCTGTGGAATGGGACAAAACAGCTATCAGGCTGAAGCGCAAGAAAGCCATCAAGGAAGAGATCGTATATTCATCAACATTTGAGATGAAAGAAGGCGACAGGCTGATATTCTTCAGCGATGGAGTCGCCCAGTCGGGTATTTCCCTCGGGCCTTCGAAAGAAGCAAGAGAAGATCCTGCGTATACGGTTTTCAGATCTCACAGGCGTCCCGTACAGTCGCTTCCTTCAGTAGTGAAGTCAAGAGGCTGGGGCGCGGATAACGCCTCCGCCTTCATTCAGAAAAAGCTTGCAAACAATCCTGATATATCCTCGAGGCAGCTTGCGCGTGCGATCGTCACGGAAGCAAATAAAAATGACAACTACACCCCTAATGATGACATCACCTGCTGCGTCATAGGAGTCAAAAAACCGCGCCGCACGCTTATAGTGACCGGTGCTCCGCGCAGCCGTGATTCTGACAAGAAGCTTGGGGAGCGTATTAAGAACTTCGACGGCCAGATCATCGTATGCGGCGGTACAACAGCCAAGATAGTCGCACGTGAACTCGGCAAGGATGTAAAAGCCGACAAGTCGCCTGCAGGCAATCTGCCTCCTGCAAGCAAGATCGACGGAATAGATCTGGTCACCGAGGGCATGCTCACGCTTTCCGAGGTGGCAAAAAGGCTGACCAACGGCACCCTGCTCAAACACATGAGCGAAGACGCCGCAAAGCGCATGATAGCCATTCTCAGAGAGACCGACCAGGTAGAGATCATCGTAGGCACAAAGATCAACGATGAAGTCGACGACCCGTCCATGGCGGCGAAGATCGGCCTGAGGTTCCCTACCGTCGATGAGATAAGAAGAGCTCTCATAAAGAACTACTTCAAGGAATGCGAAGTGACCTATTTATAGACACAAAAAAGCCTGCCGCGCAGTGCGGCAGGCTTTTGAATTGCTTAAATATCTGTTCTGGCCAGTATCTGAGCCGGTGTCTTGCGCATGGTCGCAAATACCGGAGTCAGTCCCGCGATCAGATTAAACACCAGTATAACCGCGAATGTAACAGCCGCAGTCAGAGGTGTCACCATGTACAGGCCTTCTATGAAATATGTGACCTTAACAAGCTGCGTGAGTATGAGATACATTATGGCTATGCCGGGCACGGCCGTTATGAAGGTTATAACGAGTATCTCGCCCGTAAACATCCTGTAAATGTCCTTTTTCTTAAGTCCGATGGCTCTGAGAGTACCGACTTCCTTTATCCTTGAAAGGAACGAGGACCTGAGCATCAGGAACATCTCGATCAGCGAAATAAGCATTATGATCACCGCAACCACTATGGATGAGGTCAGCTGATCCTTTCGGGAGTTTATATAAGCCTTGCGGTCGACGCTTTCGTTTACCTTTGACGACATGCCTTCGTTGTCGAGCGCCATCTCGGCTGCTGACAGATCATTTGCAAAAACGCTGAAGTTCTTCTGTCTGTAAATGTAATCCTCTCTGATAGTGTCGGAATTTACATAATAAGTGTCGTCATCCACAGCATCGCTGGTATAGAAGCCCACGACCGTCAGCTTGCGTCCGGCTGCCGTTGCATTGATGGTCTTGCCGAGCTCATACTCTTCTTCGTGCACTTCGTTGGCGATAGTCTCACCGGCCTCTTCCGGCTCCCTGCCCTTCCTGATCGTCACTTTGTTCTTTGTAAGATCGAGGTCCTTTATCCTGCCGCTCTTTATGGCATCTTCCTCTCCGCTGTTCTCATTGAGGTATGCAAATTCGTCTTCGACATCGTTGCCGTTGGTCAGAATGTACATGACCTGGCTCTCGTCGACAAAGAGCGACGGGGATTCCGTATCAGATATTCCGGATATCCTGTAATCATCGAGGTTCGGAACGGAAAGCCGGCGGCCAAGGAACTCCTCCATGGTGTCGAGTCCTACGTAATTTCCGGCGCCGTTTCTGAGGAACTTGTCGATTATGGACTTGTCTATAACTACTTCGTGCTCATTCTCAGGCAGCGAACCCGCCACGAGTTCCTCTTCCGTCAGCACGCTGTCGAGCACGAGTGATACGGTAAGCTCCTCCTGCGCATAGCTGGTCTGCAGGAAGTCGTCCATCGGAAGAGTTATGCTCTTGAGAGTATTGCCCGGAATGACGAATGCCACACCGTCCAGTTCGGCTGCCACATCCAGTATCTTCTCCGACTTATCAGGGTTGGATACGGTTATATAGCTGCCGTTCGTCGTTCTGTAATCGACAGGCTTTATGTCAATCAGACCCATCACATTGCTGACAGCCATGAAGGCAAACATTGCCGCAAATACAAAGCCCAGCATCAGCACCTTCCTGACCTTTTTGAAAGATTTCACCGTCTTCCAGCCGTTGCTTATCATGTTGGTAAGCCTGTAGACCGAGCGGTATCTGGCCTTGTATTTCGAAGGCAGGCAGGCGGTATAGTCGAAGTCATTCTCTTCGAAATAACGCTCATCCATGGCCGTGTAGTGCTCATCGACCATCTCTATATTGGATGTTTCATCCACCACGTTGAGCTTTCCGCCCGTGTTGATGTACAGATTGTTTCCCCTGATGACTACATTGATGTCGGCCTGGCGTTCCTCATCGCTGTATACATTCACTCTGATGTCGTCCTTGGCAAAGCCCTTGTGGACCGCCATGTCCTTCAGGTAGATCTTGTTCTCGAGCTGGTAGTCGAGGTATCTGGACGAATCGTTGCTGTAAGCCTTTATGATCTTGCCGTCCTTCATCTCGGCGACATGATCGGAGTAGAACTCGGCTATGTTCCTCTCATGCGTGACAAGTATGACCAGCCTCTCCTTTGAGATCGTCTTTATGATATTCATGATCTCAAGGGTATTATTGCTGTCGAGGTTTCCGGTCGGCTCGTCTGCGATGATGATGCTCGGATTCTTGACTATCGCGCGGGCGATAGCGACCCTTTGCCTCTGTCCTCCTGAAAGTGAGCCGGCCAGCTTGTTTCTGTACTGGTCTATGCCTACTTTTTCGAGGCAGTATCTTACTCTGGCCGTAACAGTCGTTTTGTCTCTGATGCCTATCATGCGGAGCGCGATGGCTACATTCTCAAAGACCGTTCTGTCGTCGAGCAGATTGAAATTCTGGAATATATATCCTATGCGCGCATTTCTTATACTGTCGATCTTGTTCGACGAGAATCTCGTTATGCGCTGTCCGTCTATCGTGATAGTGCCGCTGTCTACTTTATCCAGTCCGCCTATCGCATTCAGGAGAGTTGTCTTGCCGCAGCCCGATGGTCCCAGAAGGCACACTATCCCCTTATCAGGCAATGTCATCGTGGTGTTGTTGATGACATGGATCTCGTTGGCCTTCCCCTTATTGTAGTATTTGTTGACCTTATCGATCTTTATCATCCGCTACGCCCCCTCTCTGAATGCCTTCATGGCACTCTTTGTGAAGATGTGCCTGGAGTACCTGTTGGCGATAAGGATCGACATAAACAGCAGCACCGCGCCGAGGATGCCGTAATCGGCAGGCGTGAGGTAGTACAGCAGTTTTGTGACTTCTTTCAATTCATTGTGCACGAGATCCTGCAGTATCCCGTTCTTTACGAGCGTCACGAAAAGCAGGTCCGCACCGTATGCTATGAGCATCATGAGGATGAGCTCGACCCTCAGAATAGTATTCGTATTGCTCTTTGTTGCGCCCAGTATCCTGAGTGTCGAATAGTACGAATTCCTCGACCTCATAATCAGCCTGATGACAGCATAGGCTATGAAGAAGAGGATCACGAACTCGACCGCGAGCCTTACATAAGTCATCAGGCTGAGGACGTTTCCGAGCCCGCCGGTTTCATCTGTCAGCGCATCCTTCATCGCGAGCACGGTAAAGCCCTCGTCGTTCAGCATCTGCTGTGTCTCTTCAGCATCCTGCTCGTTGATCATGTATGCGCTTATCTGGTAGAAGCCCCTGTCGAAGAGCTCCCTGAAATCATTTTCACTGATGAACACGCAGTTGTAATACATTTCGAGTTCATCTTCCGGTATGCCGAGGAGGTCATTGCAGTTGTCCTCGTTGATTACCTTATCTACCGTGTATTCTCCCTCCGATTCGAAGAACCTGTTCTTCACCTTGAGGCTGAACGGCTTTCCGACGGCTTCTTCATTATCGTAGTAGTATACCTGGTCCTCGAAGAGATAGACCTTTCCGTCAGGAACGTCCTCCGACGAGTAAATGCCTCTCTCATAATCGGTGCTGACCCTGGTGCCGTTGAAGTTCAGTTCGGTTTTCGAGCTGGCTGCCATCATCGAGATGAGAAGCTCATTGCCGACCTTGTCGCTCGTGTATATCGTTGAATAGCCAACGATGCCGTAGTCATCATTATCGTTTATTCCATCGCCTACAATGATTCCCGCGACCTTGATCTTACTGTCGAACTGATAGGTCTGCATCTGGCTCATGTCCTTGAGTCTTACAGGCTGTCCGATGTATTCCGACGGATCTCCTACGGAGATCAGATCGCTCGAAGGGTCAAGCTTTATAACGATCTCATAATCGCTTTCAGGCATTTGCCCGTAAGTTATATCGCTTTCGCTGATATTGCTGACAGGCATTACCGGTCCTTCAACATAATAATCTCCCAGACTGAAACTCACGCCGCTGTCCAGGGCAAGATCGTTCTTCACTATCGCCCTGATGTTAGGCATGGATTCCACTGCGGCAAAATCTTCATCCGTAAAGCTGCTCTCATCGGTCTTTTTGATGACGACTCTTTCCGTGCTTGCGTTGATGAAATAAGGATTGTTGCCGAGCAGATCGTTCTCATGCATGCTGTTCTTTGTGGCAGCATACTGGCTGAGCACAGCTGTGGATACAAAGAAATAAACTATGAACAGAAGGATGAACTTTGCCGGCAGATTGAACGTATTGCGGACGCCGAGCCTTATCTGAGAAGTCTTTCTCATGTTTCTCGGAGCCGGAGGTTCGGAATGCTGTGTGGTGATACCGGCCTCCGCAGCCTTTGCCGCCTTTGCAGCTCTTGCGGCACGGCCTTCCCTTCTCGGTGTGCCGTCAGCCGGGACACCTGCTGCGCCGATCTCAGCCAGATAATCTTCTTCCGAATTCAGACGTCCCTGCGTGATCTTCTTATCTTCGATTATCTTGCCGTCATGCATCGTGATCTTGCGAGTCACGTACGGCTCAGCCTGCTCGTAGTTATGCGTGACCATTACGACAAGCTTGTCCTTGGAGACCTTTGCGAGTGTCTCCATTACGCTCGCCGCTGATGCACTGTCGAGATTGCCGGTAGGCTCGTCGGCTACGATAACAGGCGCATTCTTCGCCAGTGCTCTTGCTATGGCGACCCTCTGTTTCTGTCCTCCCGAAAGCCTCGACACTTTTGTGTGGCGGTATTTCTTAAGTCCTACCAGATCGATCAGTTCAGGCACGCGCCTTCTGATCTCGGATCTCTTCTTTCCGGACAGAAGCATGACTATCTCGATATTCTGGTAGACCGTATAGCTGTTGATCAGATTGAAGTCTTGGAAGATATTGCCTATGTATGTCTTGCGATAGATTTCGTAGTCTTCCGTTCCGTATGCGGACGTATCTTCGCCGCAAACAAACATCTCACCCTCTTCATACGTATCGAGTCCGCTTATAACGTTGAGGAGAGTGGACTTTCCGCTTCCGCTTTCTCCGGTTATTGCTACGAACTCACCTATGTCGAGGTTGAGATCTATACGCGAAAAACCCATGCTGACGGAATCATCGGCAGCATAGTATTTTGATACCCTTCTGAGTTCTATCGTATGAGACAAACTGTATCCTCCACCTTACGGCAACGCCGTTTCATTCATAGGAGCATTCTATTGGAGCAGCTTGCCTGCGAAAATCAATGCTTCCTACCTTACGGCAACGCCGTTTCATTCATAGGAAGCATTATAGCATTTTACTTTTCCCGTGGTCTGAATCCTTACAGAATATACATAATGGCTGCATCCCGGAAGCATTGAAAAAGCGGCGCAGAGCTGTCTCTGCGCCGCCGTTACGATCTGTGATCTCTTTGGTTTGTTTAGATCTTTCCGTCCGATCCGAGTACGTTTACGATCTTGTGAGCTACCATGTCCTTTACAGCCTGTCTTGCAGGTTTCAGATACTGACGTGGGTCGAAGTGCTCAGGATGCTCTGCGAAGTACTTACGGATGTTTCCTGTCATAGCGAGACGGATATCCGAGTCGATGTTGATCTTGCATACTGCGGACTCAGCTGCCTTACGGAGCTGTGATTCAGGAATACCTACAGCGTCAGGCATGTTGCCGCCGTACATATTTACCATCTTTACGAATTCCTGAGGAACCGATGAAGATCCGTGAAGAACGATAGGGAATCCAGGCAGTCTCTTTGTTACTTCTTCGAGTACGTCGAAACGGAGTGGAGGCGGTACGAGTATGCCTTCTTCGTTTCTTGTGCACTGCTCCGGTGTGAACTTGTATGCACCGTGGGAAGTTCCGATTGCGATAGCCAGAGAATCGCAGCCTGTTCTGCTTACGAATTCTTCAACTTCTTCAGGCTTTGTATAGCTCTCGTGTCCGGCTTCTACGACTACTTCGTCCTCTACGCCTGCGAGTGTTCCGAGCTCAGCCTCTACTACTACGCCGTGAGCGTGAGCATATTCTACTACCTGCTTTGTTACAGCGATATTCTCCTCGAATGACTTCGAAGACATATCGATCATTACCGAAGTGAATCCTCCGTCAATGCAGCTCTTGCAGAGCTCGAATGAATCACCGTGATCGAGGTGGAGTGCAATAGGGATCTCAGGGTTCTCAATGATAGCAGCCTCTACGAGCTTAACCAGATATGTGTGGTTAGCGTAAGCGCGAGCGCCCTTCGAAACCTGCAGGATAACAGGGCTCCTGAGCTCGCCGGCAGCCTCTGTGATGCCCTGTACGATCTCCATATTGTTTACATTGAAAGCTCCGATAGCATAACCGCCGTCATAAGCCTTCTTGAACATTTCGGTTGTTGTTACGAGTGGCATAATGTACCTCCTTTTTCAAAATAACACACTACTATTTTACCTTCTATTCATTTTACATTCAACCACTAAAAGTGCCGTCTCATATATGTTACCAGGGTAACTCGAGGACGCCGGCACTTAGCGACTGGCAAGCCTCAGGCGCAGGCAGAGCTTAGTACCGCTGCGTCCGAATGTTAGCGAGAGCGTGCCCGGGTGACATATATGAGATGGCATTATATTATTGAGCACAAGAAGAGCCGGTCCGAAGACCGGCTCTTTTCGAATCTTGATGTAACGTTTCGATTACTCTGCTGGTGCGTAGAAGTCTACGAACTTGACGAGCTTGTCGTAACGTGCCATTGCAGCTGCCTCGTTCTCCGCGAAGAGCTTCTCTGCTCTTTCCGGATTCTCTCTGGTCAGTCTGTTGTAACGTGCTTCGTTCTTCAGGAATTCCTGATATCCGCCTGCAGGTACCTTGCTGTCCAGTGTGAACGGGTTCTTGCCCTCTGCCTTTGCAGCAGGGTTGAATCTGAAGAGGTTCCAGTAACCGCACTCTACAGCCTTCTTCATTTCCATCTGGCAGTTAACCATGCCGCCCTTGATGGAGTGCATCTCGCATGGCGAGTATCCGATGATCAGGGATGGGCCGTCGTAAGCGATAGCTTCGTTCATTGCCTTCAGCGTCTGGTTCATGTCAGCACCCATAGCTACCTGAGCTACGTATACATAACCGTAAGCCATAGCGATCTGAGACAGTGACTTCTTCTCGATTGCCTTACCTGCTGCAGCGAACTGTGCTACCTGGCCGATGTTGGAAGCCTTGGAAGCCTGTCCGCCTGTGTTGGAGTAAACCTCAGTATCGAATACCATTACGTTTACGTTCTCGCCGCTTGCGAGTACGTGGTCGAGTCCGCCGTAACCGATATCGTAAGCCCAGCCGTCTCCGCCGAAGATCCATACTGTCTTCTCGCCGAGGAGGTCTTTACGTGCTACGATGTCAGCTCCGATTCCTGCAGCTTCGAGTGCAGCAACGAGAGCCTCGCCTGCCTTCTTCGAACCATCGACACAGTCGAATGCTTCGATCCATGCATCAGCAGCAGCCTTTACTTCATCAGGTACGCCTGCAGCTACGAGCTCTTCAACGTCAGCTTTCATCTTAGCTCTGCGTGCCTTGATAGCCATTCTCATACCGAGACCGTGCTCAGCGTTGTCTTCGAACAGCGAGTTGCACCATGCAGGTCCGTGACCTTCAGCATCTGTTGTGTAAGGAGCTGTTGCGCCAGGGCCGCCCCAGATTGAGGAGCATCCTGTAGCGTTGGAGATGAATGTGTGATCTCCGCAAAGCTGTGTGATAAGTCTTGCATATGATGTCTCAGCACATCCTGCGCAGGAGCCCGAGAACTCGAGGAGAGGAGTCTTGAACTGCGACTTGATAACGTTGCTGTTGTCTGCGAATTCCTTCTTGACGGATACCTTCTTAACAGCATAGTCGAAGTTCTTCTGCTCAGGGAGCTGCTCCTCAAGCGGCTTCATTGTCAGTGACTTGGTTGGGCAGATCGTTACGCATACTCCGCATCCCATACAATCGAGTGGGGATACAGCGAGGCCATACTTATATGCGCCCTTGCTCAGCTTGTGATCAACAGCCTTGAATCCTTCAGGAGCTGCTGCCATCTCAGCTTCGTCAAGCAGGTATGGTCTGATAGTAGCGTGTGGGCATACGAATGCGCATCTGTTGCACTGTGCACACTTTGTGCTGTCCCATTCAGGAACGCTTACTGCAACGCCTCTCTTCTCGTATGCGGAAGCACCGAGTTCCCACTCACCGTCAACGTGAGGCAGGAATGCGGATACAGGCAGGCTGTCTCCATCCATGTTGTCGATTGGCAGCAGGATGTTCTTGACCTGCTTAACGAGAGCTTCAGGTCCTTCGAGAGGAGCCTTCTCAGCGTCAGCAGCAGGGTTAGCCCACTCAGCAGGAACGTCGATCTTAACGAGAGCGTCAGCACCGGCGTCGATAGCCTTGTGGTTCATGTCTACGATGTTCTGGCCCTTCTTGAGGTAGGACTTCGTAGCAGCGTCCTTCATGTACTTGATAGCGTCTTCCTTTGGAAGTACCTCTGCGAGTGAGAAGAATGCGGACTGGAGAGTTGTATTTGTTCTCTTGCCCATTCCGATCTTAGCGCAGAGATCGATAGCGTCAATGATGTACAGCTGGATGTTGTTCTCAGCGATGTACTTCTTAGCAGCAGCATCGAGGTGATGTCCGACTTCCTCAGGCTTCCACTGGCAGTTGATCAGGAAGATTCCGCCCGGCTTAACGTCCTGAACGATCTTGAATCCCTTCTCAATGTAGGATGGGTTGTGGCAAGCAACGAAGTCAGCCTTGTTGATGTAGTATGAGCTCTTGATTGGCTTGTCACCGAATCTCAGGTGAGAAATAGTAACGCCGCCTGTCTTCTTGGAGTCATACTGGAAGTAAGCCTGTACGTACTTGTCTGTGTGGTCTCCGATGATCTTGATGGAGTTCTTGTTGGCTCCGACTGTTCCGTCGCCGCCGAGACCCCAGAACTTGCACTCGATTGTTCCCGAAGGAGCTGTGATCGGTGCCGGCTTCTCTTCGAGCGAGAGGTTTGTAACGTCATCTACGATGCCGATAGTGAACTTTCTCTTTGGCTCGTCCTTGAGAAGCTCATCATAAACTGCGAATACCGATGCCGGAGGAGTATCCTTCGAACCGAGTCCGTAACGTCCGCCGATAACCTTTACATCGTTCATTCCTGCCTCAGCGAATGCTGTCATTACGTCGAGGTAGAGAGGCTCGCCGAGAGCACCAGGCTCTTTTGTTCTGTCGAGAACAGCAACTTTCTTGCATGTCTCAGGCAGTGCAGCGATCAGCTTGTCTGCTCTGAACGGTCTGTAAAGTCTTACCTTGATGAGACCGACCTTCTCGCCCTTTGCGTTGAGGTAGTCGATAACTTCCTCAGCAACGTCGCAGATGGATCCCATAGCGATGATGACTCTGTCAGCATCAGGTGCACCATAGTAGTTGAAGAGCTGATAGTCTGTTCCGAGTTTCTCATTGATCTTGGCCATGTACTTCTCAACAACTTCAGGAACTGCATCATAGAACTTGTTGCAGGCTTCTCTGTGCTGGAAGAATACGTCGCCGTTCTCGTGAGAACCTCTCAGATGAGGATGATCAGGGTTCAGGCATGCGTCGCGGAACTTCTTAACAGCGTCCATGTCGCACATATCCTTGAGATCTTCATAGTCCCATACAGCGACTTTCTGAATCTCGTGGGATGTTCTGAATCCGTCGAAGAAGTTCAGGAAAGGAACTCTGCCCTCGATAGCAGCCAGGTGAGCTACAGGACCGAGGTCCATAACTTCCTGTACGTTGCTCTCTGCGAGCATTGCGAATCCTGTCTGACGGCAAGCATAAACGTCTGAGTGGTCTCCGAAGATGTTCAGCGCGTGAGTCGAAACTGTACGAGCCGATACATGGAATACTGCCGGCAGAAGTTCTCCTGCGATCTTGTACATGTTAGGGATCATCAGGAGAAGTCCCTGAGAAGCTGTGTAAGTTGTGGTGAGTGCGCCAGCTCCGAGTGAGCCGTGTACAGCACCAGCAGCACCAGCTTCAGACTCCATCTCGACTACCTGTACTGTCGATCCGAAGATGTTCTTACGACCGGCGGCTGCCCACTGGTCTACATAGTCTGCCATCGGCGAAGACGGAGTGATCGGATAGATTCCGGATACCTCTGTGAACGCGTAGGAGACATGTGCAGCAGCGTTGTTGCCGTCCATTGTTTTGAATTGTCTCTTCATTCTTTCATCTCCCTTATAAAAGATTTTGAAATTGAGTGATAGTTAGTTAAAAAAGCACTTTTTTGAAATAATATGGTGAAATAATTATTTCCGTAAGTAGTTAAGCCCCAATGCCTCTTTTTTTACATAGCTTCTACGAGGGCCTGGGTGTCCTTTGCGATCATCAGCTCTTCGTTAGTCGGAATTACGAATACTCTGACCTTCGAACCTTCGCCTGTGATCTCAACTTCTTTGCCTCTGCAGTCGTTCTTCTCTTTGTCGATATAGAGATCCATGAATCCGAGGTTGTCGCAGACTTTCTCTCTGAGCTCGATATCGTTCTCGCCGATACCTGCTGTGAATACCATTGCGTCTACATGGCCGAGCTCTGCAGCGTAAGCACCGATGAAGCGCTTAACGGATCTGAGCAGCATCTCTCTTGCGACGTGAGCCTTGTGGTTGCCTTCAGCCTCTGCCTTTGTGATGTCTCTGCAGTCACCGGAGATCTCGGAAATAGCGAGGAGTCCGGACTTCTTTGTCATCATGTCTGTGATCTCTTTTACAGGCATTCCTGTCTGCTCATAGATGAAGCTGACTACTGTCGGGTCGATCGATCCGCAGCGTGTTCCCATTACGAGACCTTCGAGCGGCGTGAGGCCCATCGATGTGTCATAGCACTTTCCGTCCTTGACAGCTGTGATGGAAGAACCATTGCCGAGGTGGCATGTGATAACGTTTATATCCTTAAGGTCTTTGCCCATGAGCTCAGCAACTCTGTTTGCAACATAGCGGTGGCTTGTGCCATGAGCTCCGTATCTCTGAACATGATACTTCTCAGCATATACCCAAGGGATAGCATAGTATTTGCACTCATCAGGCATTGTTCTGTGGAATGTAGTATCAAATACTACAACGCCCGGTGTGTTTGGCAGAACCTTCTTGCAGGCTCTGATTCCTACGAGTGCAGGCGGATTGTGGAGAGGTCCGAGTGTGCAGAGCTCTTCGATTCCTGCCTCGACCTCGTCTGTGATGATCTCCGACTTATCGAAGATGTATCCTCCCTGTACGATCCTGTGGCCTACAGCGCCGATTTCATTCATATCTGCGATTACGCCGTATTCCTTGTCTGTCAGTGCATCGATTACGAGCTGCATTGCAACGCCGTGATCCGGCAGTGCGATATCCTTGTCAAATACCGTACCTGCATCTGTCTTGTAATTCATGTGACCGTCTTCGCCGATTCTTTCGCAGAGACCCTTAGCAAGAACTGCCTCGTTGTCCATGTTGATCAGCTGATACTTCAGGGATGAGCTTCCTGTGTTGACTACCAGAATTATCATGTTTCGTTTCGTTTCCTTTCATTTTTAATTTTTAGACGCAACGCAAGACTGAAGAACGTCTGAAACGTCGCTAAAAATCCGCATATATTTTATCACAATAATGCGGATCTTCTCTACCCCATAGGGCTTATTATTGCTCATTATTTTGTACTGCGTCCTCTTCTTCTTTCTCAGCCTGTATTCTTGCCAGCTCTTTCCGAATCAGATTGACGCTGTAACGCTTCGTATCGAACTTTCCTTCGCCGCCAGGTCCCCATGCGAGGCTCTCCATCTCGGCTCCGACGAGAGGTATATAGATCCTGAACTCGGTACCGGCGCCCGGCTCGGAGTCCACGTATATCTTGCCTCCGTGGGTCTCAACGATCTGCGCGACTATGGCGAGTCCGAGGCCCGTGCCCTTTCCGGATTCCTTGGTGGTGTAGAACGGATCGAATATGCGGGACATCGTGTCGGTGTCCATGCCGCAGCCGTTGTCCTTGAACCTCAGCACCACTTCTTCCCCGGATATCCGCGTAGATACGAGCAGGGTGCCGCCCTTTTCTCTCATGGCATCATACGCGTTCAGCACTATGTTCATGACGAGCTGGGATATCTGCGTGCGGTCAGCCCTTATCTTTTCGCCTTCCGCGTCGAAGTTCGCCTTGACATCCACATCTTTAGGCTTTGCAGGCAGTGTCACCTTGAGTGCGCTGCGGATCACTTCATCAACGTCTATTTCCTTGAAGTTCTCCTCATTGCCCTTCTTTGTGAGGTCAGCAAGCCTGGTCACGATGTCTTTGGCCTTTACAGATGCATCATATATCTCCATCAGGTTTTCCTGGAGATCTGTTGCATCCGCAGGAAGCATCTCCATGGTCATGATGCTGTAACCCATGATAGGCGTAAGGAGATTGTTGAAATCATGCGCGATGCTCGCGGTCATGGTGCCGATGGTCTCAAGCCTCTGATGATGCGCGAGCGCCTGCATCTTCTGGTTGATCTCCTCCATCGCCTCGTTTTTCTTTTTGAGTACGCGGAGCTCGGCAGAGCTGGCAGCGTTTGCCCTTCTCATCATGACAAGAAGGAGCAGAAGGCCTGCTATTCCTACAACTGCTATGCCTACATAAAGAAGTATCTCTTCGGCAGCCTTTCTTGAAGGCGCGATCGCCTCCTCGTAATTTGCAAGTATGCCCATGGCGAATTCGCCGTTGACAGTGCTTTCACTCGGAAGAGCCACCATTCTGGCCGTATACGGATGACCCGCATCATCTGTTGTATCAACGGATATGCCGTCGGCTATCCCTTCCTTCTGGCAGCTCATCATGAAGTCTCTGAAATTCGAGAACCGCTCGCCGGCTTCAGCTTCAGTCTCCATGACGATCGGACCGTCAGGCCCCGAAGTCATGGCAAGCACCGAGGCCGCATCGAGAAGCATTATCTCGCGGTCATTGCTGCTGCCTATGGCCATGCTGTAGAGTCTGGACAGATCGATAAGGATATCGTAAGTTATGCCTCCCGCAGCGTCCTGATGCCACGCCATGTAGTAGACATTACTGTCATCTTTCCACAGAGACATGCCGTTTGCATCGCTGCCCGTTACCTGGGTATATGACTTATTGCCGCTTGCAGTGCAGACGGTCTCTCCTTTGTGGTTCATCACCAGGTCGGCATAGATAGGGTTCGTGATGAGAGTATTGTTGCTTATGTATTCTTTGAGGTCAGCTGTCTCTCCGCTTTCCTTCCAGTAAGCGATCTCGGATTTGAGTCTTTCGCGCCCGAGAAATATCTCCGCCTCACGCTGTATCGCGTCGATGGAGTTCTCCAGATTTATGTCTCCGGAGCGCATCAAACTATACAGCTGGGTGTCCTTCTCTGCGAGGATGCTGTTATCGAACCTCTCAAAAGACCTCCAGACGCCGTATATACCAAACGCTATGCACAAAACAGCTACCAAAAGAGCTATAAAAAATATTTCTCTTCCGGCAGTTCTCTTCTTCAACAGTAATACCTCCGCTGTCCCCGGCAGGCTCATGACCGGCCTGCGAATCTTTACGAGTCATATTTTAACACGAAGAGAAACAAAAAAGTACATATTATGGGGCAAGTGTGCTAATATTACACTAGGTATGGGGTCTGAGAATAAATCAACAACGATAGGAGGCTCATATGGCAGACAAAGTCCTGGTAGTGGACGACGATAAAGCGATCCTGGCTATGCTCCATAAGGCTCTCAAGAGCAACGGCATTGAAAACGACCTGGCCATCAGCGGCGAGGCTGCGCTTGAGCTGCTCGAGGTAAATCAATATGATCTTATTCTGCTCGACATCAACATGCGGGGCATAAACGGATTTGAAGTCATTCAACGCATCAGGTCCAAGGGTCTGACCACGCCGATCATGGTAGTCAGCGGACGCAAGGAAGATCAGGATGCTCTTTACGGACTCGAGATCGGCGCAGATGATTACATCATAAAGCCATTCAATCCGGTAACGCTTGTAGCAAAGGCAAAGGCTCTCATCAGAAGGAGCCGCGAGCGTTCGCCTCAGAGCACATCAAACATAATCGAGGCGGGTCCGTTCACATACAACACATCGACACTCAGATTCTACAAGAACGACGTGGAGATCCCTCTGTCAGCCAAGGAAAACTCCATGATCAAGCTCTTCATAGACAACGTTGATCACATCTTCTCAAAAGACATGATCTACAGCGTCATCTGGGGTGAGACCATCATCGATGAAAACGCCATTATGGTCTACGTCAACAGGCTCAGACAGAAGATTGAGGACGATCCTTCGAATCCGCGCTACCTCATCACGGTCCGCGGACTGGGATACCGCTTCACAGTACGCTGATATCAGACCGGTAAGCGTACATATCCACTGAAATACAAAAGCCCTGTTCAATCATGGATTGAACAGGGCTTTTTGATGCTTTTCAGGGTCTGCTTACTTGACCTTTACGGTGACTTTCTTGTAGACGCCGTTCTGGGCATATACGTATATGTAGCATGTGCCCTTCTTCACACCCTTGACCACACCCTTCTGCGTGACTGTCGCTATCTTCCTGTTTGAGCTCTTGTAGCGCAGCTTAGCATGGACTTTGATCCTGGAAGATGTCTTTCTGAGTGTCGGTTTGAGCGACAGGGTCCTGCCCTTCTTAAGGCTCTTGGCCTTGCTGAGCACCTTGCTGGAAACTACTACGCTGCTGTAATTGCCGTATTTGCTTCCCTTTGTCGTGACATGGATCCTGCGGGAAGTCGCAGCAATGCGCTTGCCTGCCACTGTGTTTTTGACAGCAACGACTACATAGCTGTAGTATGTTCCCTTCCTGCGGCTCTTATGTGTATAAGTATTCTTCTTTACAGTTGCGAGCTTTTTGACCTTGGCGCCGCTTCCGCACTTCGTTCCGTATACGATATACGATGTCGCTCCGGAAACCTTGGACCATTTGAGGGTAATATATGTTTTGCCCTGCTTGGTCGAACGCAGGAGCAGCGGAGTGATCGAAGCTCCCTTAGGCTCATTCTCGCCCTTGAGCGCCAGTATGTTCTTTTCGCTCTGCGCTACTGTCGGCATGGCAGCTGCTTCTGCCTGTGCCTTTGCGAGATTCTGATCTGCCTTGGTCTGCAGAGTCGTCAGATCTGCAAGAGCTGCCTCGAGCTGCTCTGTAGTCCTGTCTTCTGATTCAAGGAGAGCTTTAGCCGCATCGATTGCCTCTGTCAGAGCCTTTTTGTCTGCCGCGAGATAGCTGTCGATTGCCGGTTCTATCTCCGCGATCTTTTCCTCGAGTGCCGCTACCGCGAAATCCGCTCTGTCGAGTATATCGAATTCTGCGCTGCGTGTTCCTTTGTAGTTGCCCTTGCCCGTTATCGTTGCAGAGGCCTTGCCGACCTTGTTGTTGTTGACATATGCGACCTCAAATTCCGAATCGGTCAGAACAGCACTTCCGTCCCTGACAGTTACTGCCGGAGTAGAAGGAGTGCCCTCAGTGTAGAGCTGACTTGGGATCGCGTCGACAGTGATCGAATCATCCGCGATATCTTTGGCGGTTATGTTGAAGTATACCGTTCTTGAACCGGTGAAATTGCCCTTGGCGGTGATCGTCACTTCTGCTCTGCCCTTGTTCGTGTTGTTTGCGTAGGCAAGTGTGAAATCCGTACCCTCGGTCATCGGTTCATCTGCGAAAGTGATCTCAGGCACCGGCTTCTGCGCCTGTCTGTTATATACCACATCACCGATAGCTCCGACCTTTACCTGGTTCGAATTGAGCATTACCTTGTCTATGACAAAGCTTCCGTTCGCGCTGCCGGTGTAGACGCTGTCCTCCTTCGCGGTGACTGTGATCTTTGCTGTTCCCGCATTGATATTATCGGAGTATTCCACTGTGTAAACAGACGAGTCCAGCTTCTGTCCGTTGAGCCTGACGCTGACCGATGGATTCTGCGGCTTTCCGCTATACTGATAGACCGATGTGGAAGGTGTCACGACCGCATCACTGATAGAGATCTTGTTTATCGTATAGTTCTTCGATGCGGAGCTGCTGTAGTTACCTTTTCCTGTTACGGTCACCTGATACTGGCCAGGCATCGTACCGCCCTCGTTGACAAGTGTATAGTCAGTACCCTCCGCGAGTCTGACCGAGCCGTTATTCACAGTCACATCCGGTTTCTGCAGGCTTCCGTTGTATGTAAACGAAGCTGGTGACAGGCTGATCATGTCAGCGGTGATCTTCTTCGAAGTTATTTTGAATGTCTTGGTAATAGTGCCGGTGTAATTGCCCTTGCCCTTTATAGTAAGGGTCGCATCTCCGACCTCGAGGTTGTTGCTGTACAGGCAGTAATAATCCGTACCGTTTTTGAGCGTAGTCGAACCAAGCTTTACCGTCGGTGACAGAGTGATCGAGTTGCCCGTGTATTCCTTGTTGCTGATGCCTGTCACTGTTGCATTAGAGATGCTGCTCGGACCAGGCACGCCGACGTAGATCTTGATCTGGGCAGTCGGAACGAAGTCTTCCTCTTCAATGGTTCTCGGAGCGATATTCGTGCTCCCCGGAGGATTTGCTTCCCAGACTATATCCCTGCAAAGCTGTATAGTATAAACACCTTTAGTATCCGCGTTGAGATTGTATACTTTGATCTGATTTGTTGACGTGTAGCCTATCCTGCCGTATATGACCGTGCTGCCGTCACGTGTTATCTTAAGCCACAGAGAATTCTGCTGGCCGGTCAGGGTCGTGCCGTTATATGACGGAGTCGTGTACTCACCGTTGAGTTCGACATCGATCGTGCTTCCTACGCTGAATGATGCTCCGTTATCCGGCGCCATTATCGTTGCATGTCCGCCTGAAGAAGACTGTACTTCCTTGATCTGGAAGGTCCTTATCAGTGAATCCTTGAAATTGCCTTTGCCATTTATCGTCACAGTCGCAGTACCCGGGCCGGTGTTGTTCTGGTATGTCACGGTGTAATCCGTGTCCTTAACGAGCGTGCGCCCGAACATCTTCAGCGTCAGATTCTGTGTCTGCGCTTCGCCGGAGTAGTTCTTGTCAACTAGTCCGGTCAGTGTTGCGTTGCGGATCGAAGCCGGTCTGATCGTAAACGTCTTCTCGATCGTTCCGGTGAAATTGCCTTTACCTGTGATAGTGGCATTCGCCGTTCCCGCATTGGTATTGCCGGCATAAGCGACATCGTAGTCCGTGCCTGCAGTCAGCGTTTTCCCGTTCCACTTCAGGACAGGCGCCGGAGTCTGTGCGCTTCCGTTGTAGTCAATTGCACCAAGTCCGCTTACCGAAGCTTTGGTGATATCCGCCGGCGTGATCCGGAATGTTCTGGTCACAGGTTTTGACGCCCTGTAAAAGCTGTCGCCTACCGGGTTTACATCGAACTGCGCTGTACCGGCATTCACATTATTCGAGTAGATCAGGTTATAGTCGGTCTCTGCAAGCGTCTTTCCGTCCACGGTCACAGTCACAGTCTGTGTCTGCTCCGAACCGTCATAGACCTTGTCCGTGATGCCGTCTACGACCGTGTCAGCCTTGTAGATGTCCTTCCATATCCTTATATTGTGGCTGTCCTCGACCCGTTTAAGGAAGTCCGCTTCAGACAGATCCACATGTGTATCGCCATTATACGTGTAGTCCTTGCAGACCTCGATCAGGTACAGACCTTCTCCGCCTGTAGCCTCAGTTGGTGTGAAATCGACCGAGACCCCGCTGTTTGCGGTCAGTCTGGAAAATGATTTGCTTGTATACAGCAGTGTGTTGCCGTCTTTCGATACCCTGATATATATGTAGTTAGGGTAACTCATAGAGATGATGCCCGCCCCGTCCGGTTTGTCATAACTCGACTTGGCTTTGATCGTCACCTTTTTGCCGAGTTCAGAAGTGCTCTGATCACCGGGGCTGGTGATCGAAGCAGGTGTTGCGGCAAATACTCTGACTGCGGACAGCGCGATCAGCAGTGTCATCACCGCAATGAAGAACAGCATCCTGATGCCGGTCTTCCCTGACCTTATACTGGAATCCATTGAAAAGTCCTCCCTCTCTGTTATCACAACATAGATACGAACCATCGCGTACTGCTTTTGTACATTTTATCATCCATGGCAGGAGCTAACAATTCAATTGTCATATTAATTTGAACCATCACGTTTACAAAAGAGGCTGTCACATTTGTTTTAATGATACGCTCCCTTTATGAGAGACAGTGAAAAAGGAAATCACTGTTAATCATGAAGGGAGCTATTTTTATGGCAGAAAAGCAGA
>JBGULF010000035.1:0-87120 GCA_045115935.1 Anaerovoracaceae bacterium | reverse complement strand
GAGCTCATCAAGAAAGAGAACCCGCTGCCTGCAGTCTGCGGACGCATCTGCCCGCATAACTGCGAGAACGAGTGCACAAGAGGCGAGATCGACCAGGCTGTCGCGATCGATGAAATCAAGAGATTCATCGCTGACAGAGAGATCGAAGCTTCGAAGAGATTCATCCCGAGAAAGCTCTGGGATCACGATAAGAAGATCGCTGTCATCGGCTCCGGCCCTGCAGGAATCTCCTGTGCTTACTATCTGGCAGCAGGCGGATATAAAGTAACCGTATTTGAGAAGGAAAAGAGACCGGGCGGAATGCTCGTGAACGGCATCCCTGCATTCAGACTTGAGAAGGACGTAGTGGAAGCCGAAATCGATGTACTGAGAGCGCTCGGAGTTGAATTCAAATGCGGAGTGGAAGTCGGTACAGACGTAACGATCCCTGAACTCCGTGAGCAGGGATTCGAAGCGTTCTACCTCGGCATCGGACTCCAGAACTGCGGAAAGCTCGGCATCCCGGGCGATGATGCCAAGGGAGTGATCGCGGGAGTTGAGTTCCTGAAGGATATCAACCGCGGCAACGACATCGAGCTCAGCGGAAACGTTGTTGTTATCGGCGGAGGAAGCATCGGAGCTGACGTTGCTCGCACAGCGAAGAGATACGGCGCTAAGAAAGTCGACCTCTACTGCCTCGAGTCCTATGATGAGATGCCTATGGGTGAAGAAGACCAGGCATACTGCAAGGAAGACGGCATCAACATCTACGACGGATGGGGACAGACTGAGATCGCTGTAACAAAGGACGGAAGAGTCAAGGGCATCAAGTTCCGCAAGTGCACGAGCGTTAAGAATGAAGAAGGCAGATTCGACCCTAAGTTCGATGACAGCGTCACAAAGGAAGCAAGGTGCCAGACGGTGCTGTACTGCATCGGCCAGAGACCTGACTGGGGCAAGCTGCTCACAGGCGTCAATGTTGAGACTGACAGAAGAGGTCTCGTCATCGCAGACCCTCTGACATATCAGACGAGCGAGCCTGATATCTTTGCAGGCGGCGACATCTATACAGGACAGAAGTTCTGCATCGATGCGATCGCGGCAGGCAAGGAAGCTTCGATCTCGATCAACCGCTTCGTATGGCCTGGCCACAGCCTGACTCTCGCAAGAGACAGAAGAGAGTACAAGGCTCTCGACAAGTCTGACCTCGACTTCGATCACATCAGCTGGGACAACATCAAGCGTCAGGTGCCTAAGGTCGATCCTTCCAAGGTGGGCACAAAGCGCAATGAGAGCCTCACATTCACGGAAGAGCAGCTCAAGGCTGAGACTGCACGCTGCCTCGGATGCGGAGCTACACAGGTAGATCAGAACAGATGCATCGGATGCGGTGTCTGCACAACAAGATGCAAGTTCGACGCCATCCACCTGATCAAGAAGTTCAACGAGCCGATCCACTCGATCCGCTTCCGCAAGAATTACGTTGAGAATTACCGCAAGAAACGTGAGATGAAGATCGCAGTCAAGAAGTTCATTGAGAAAGATAACAACAGAGGCGATGCAAGCAAGCGCTAGAGGAGCACTGACAGATGCATGAATTAACGCTTCTTTACGGCGTCGTGGATAAAGTCGGAAAAGTAGTAGAAGAGAACGGCCTCGACCATGTCGATGCGATAGTGGTCGAGGTCGGTGAGGCCACATCCGTGATTCCCGAATTCCTTCAGGACGGTTATGAAGTGATCTCTGATGATTACGATTTCCTCAGGGGCTCGGAACTGATCATTGAAAGGATAAAGGCCATAGGACTCTGCCGTAATTGCGGCACTGAATTTCCTATCGTAGTAAACAAGGGACTGTGTCCGGAATGCGGCAGTTTCGACAAGGACGTAATAGAGGGTACGGATTTCTTCATAAAGGAGGTCCGTATCTTCGAAAGGTAAAAAAGGAAAAAGGGGCCGGAGCAGGGAATGCTGGCAGGAACATTTGAAATGATCATAAAAATGTCGCTGGTCACATCTGCCTATGTGATACTGCTGTGGAGATTTCTCAGGGACAGGGAAATGAACATCGGCGACAGGATCGGTCTTGGGTTCCTCTATGGCATTCTTTCTGTTTTTTCGACGCATTTCGGTGTCGATTACGGAGACATGGTGCTCAATGTGCGCGATCTCGGACCGATGGCGGCGGGGCTGTTTTTTGACCCGGTATCAGGCATCATCGCAGGCCTGATCGGCGGGATCGAGCGCTACATAGTAGGGACCTGTTACGACGTGGGCTCATATACGACTGTCGCGTGCAGCATTTCCACATGTCTGGCAGGATTCTTTGCGGCCTTCCTGAATAAGTTCATTTTTAAAGGGGAAAAGCCTTCGGTCGGATATGCTTTCTTCATGGGCGCCGTGATCGAGGTCTTTCATATGTATGTCGTCTTCCTTACTCACAGGGACGATATGAGAATGGCATTCATGGTCGTAAGGGTCTGCTCTGTACCGATGATACTCTTCAGCGGTCTCGGACTCATGATGTGCTCCGTCGTAATAAAAAAGAGCCTTGGCGAGCTTCGCCGTCCAATGACGACCCTGCCTGCTGAGAAGGTGCCTGTATCAAACAGGTTTCAGACCTGGATGTTCGGTGTCACTGTCTTTGTACTGCTGACCAGCTTTGGCTTCAACTATTCCATGCAGACCGCGTCAGAGCTGCAGGAGGCGAAACTCGATCTCGCATCCGCATCACGCGATATAGGAAGCTCGGTCGAGTGGATCCGCCAGCGGGGAGGCCATACCGAAAAGTATGCGCATTCTGTGGGTCTGACAGGGACTTTCTTAGTGCTCGATGAGAACGGAGAGCTTGTCGCGGGCACACAGTTCGATAAGTATTTCAACGATGAAATAAAAAACATAATTCTTGATCACAGTGCAGGTGAATTCTTCGAAGAAAAGATCTATGGGGATATGTCATTCTGCTATACCATGAAGACAGACGGAGGCCTTACAGTATTTACAGAGATGCCTTTGACTGAGGTCTACGAAGGGCGGGACATCCAGGCATACGAGACCATGCTGGCAGACATCCTGTTCTTCACGGTCATTTATGTGCTGGTCGCGCTGCTCATGCAGAGTATGGTCGTAGACAATCTGCTCCGCGTCAACAAGTCCCTGAACAGGATCACCGACGGCGATCTGAATGAAAAAGTCGACGTTTACGCATCATCGGAATTTGCTTCACTCTCTGATGACATCAATCTTACCGTAGACGTGCTGAAAGGGTACATCGATGCAGCTGAGAAGCGCATGGAGCAGGAGCTTCTGCTGGCGCATAACATACAGGATGCTGCTCTTCCGAAGAACTTTACCTTTAATCATACGGAGTTCGAGCTTTTCGCGACAATGAATCCTGCAAGGGAGGTCGGCGGAGACTTCTACGACTTCTTCTTTGTGGATGCAGATAAGATCGCGCTGGTAATAGCCGATGTATCGGACAAGGGTATCCCTGCAGCGCTGTTCATGATGCGCAGCAAGACTGCGATAAGAGGCCTTGCCGAATCCGGACTTGAACCGGAAGAGATATTCTACAGGGTCAATAATGCGCTGTGCGAAGGCAATGAGATCAATATGTTCGTAACGGTCTGGATGGGCATAATCGATCTTAATACCGGAGATATGAGGTGCCTGAATGCAGGCCATGAATACCCGGCGGTCATGAGAAAAGGCGGGGATTTTGAGATCTTCAAAGACAAACACCGCCTGCCTCTCGGAGCCATGGAGAATATGACCTATGCCGGATATGACATGCACCTTGATCCGGGAGACTGCCTGTATGTTTATACAGACGGCATACCGGATGGGATAAACATTGATGAAGAGCAATACGGGCTAAACCGTATGATCGATGCTTTGAACATGTACAAGGATGCCTCCATGGAAGGACTGATCCAGGGGGTCAGATCTGATCAGGATGCATTTGTGGGCGAAGCGGATCAGTTCGATGATATCACCATGATAGGGTTCAGGTATAACGGGCCTCAGGAAGATAAGGCATAGGATATAAATAAATAAAAAGGTGAATCAGACCCGCCTCACAGGCGGGTCCTTTTGTAAAAGAGGGTAAGGCCATGGATCTTGTGATACACGATCTCAGTCCTGCAGAATGGGACAAAATCAGTGGAGACTACGCGGGATGGAACGTTGTTACAGACAACGGAAACATCGGTCCCTGCATAGGGTGCTTTTCGTGCTGGAACAGAACGCCGGGCATATGTGCAATACACGACGGCTACGAGAACATGGGCAGACTCATACATCAGGCCGGGGAAGTAGTCGTTATAAGCAGATACACATATGGCGGGTTTTCCGGATCCGTAAAGGGTGTGTTTGATCGCTGCCTGGGATATGTGCTGCCCCAGTTTGAGGTCACGAAAGGTGAAACACATCACAGGAAGCGCTTTGATGAAGACAAGCCTTACACATTCATATTCTACGGCCCTGCGCTGACGGAAAGTGAAAAGGAAAGCGCGAGGAATTACGTACAGGCAGTCTGCACCAATATACGCGGACATGTGAAGGATGTGATCTTCAGGGAATGCGAAGAATCGGCAGGGAAGCCTGAGCTTCCTGAAAAAACAGCGGCCGGAGAGCCCGGAAAGGTCATACTCCTGAACGGAAGCATGCGCAGTGTAAACGGTAATTCAGCGAAGCTGGCAAGGACGCTGTCCGACAGACTCAGCTCTGAAACGGAGATCATCGATCTCAGATCATACCTGAAAGACATGGATGCGCTGATCAGCAGGCTGGACGGATCGCAGGCGATAGTGCTCTGCGTTCCTCTGTATGTGGACGGGCTTCCTTCGCAGGTGATAAAGCTGATGGAACAGATGGAGAAGCGCGGCGCGGGCAAAAAGCACATCTATCTGCTTGCAAATATGGGACTGTACGAAAGCAGTCAGCTGGATAATCTGTTCGGGGCGGTAAAACAGTGGTGCTTAAAAACCGGCTCTGAATACTGCGGAGGGCTGGGCATCAGTGCCGGAGAGCTGATGGGTACGCTGATGGAGGCAATACCGTTCAGCAGAGGCACAACGAAAAAGGCTTCTCAGGGAATGGATCATCTGGTGCGCTCGATCGATAACGCTGAAGCAATGGCGGACATCTATGCAGAGCCGTTTGCATTCCCGCGATGGCTGTACGTGTGGATCGCCAATATCAACTGGAACCGGACGTCAAGAAAAAACGGCATAAAACCGAAAGACATGTTCACAAGGAATATTTAGCAGGTAAGTAAAATGACTGAGACAAAAATATATGTAGGCCTTAATGATTCGACAGAAAAAAGGCAGCTGCTGGAGACTGAAAAGTACATCAGTGTTCTGAGACCTGTGCTCATTCTTTCACCAGGAATCCGTGCTTATAACCGAAAATCTTGTGAGGACATATTATGTCAGCGAATCGCTGCAGTAAAAAGTCGCTGAAGCTGGTCTGCACAGTATTGTGCCTGCTGCTTTGTCTGGCAGGATGCAGGGCAGGCCGGGGCACGGGCAGCGTCCGGACAAGTGACGACAATTACCGCAATACATATGAGATATTTGTTTATTCGTTCTGCGATTCAGACGGAGACGGCATTGGTGATCTGAACGGCGTCCGCTCAAAGCTGGACTATATCGCAGACCTCGGTTTTGATGCGATATGGCTGACGCCCGTGCATCCCTCTGCGACATATCACAAATATGACGTCGATGATTATTTTGCCATCGATCCGTCATTCGGAACCATGGAAGACTACGAGGCCCTGCTGAAAGAGTGCCATGACAAAGGGATCCGCGTGTACATGGACCTGGTGCTGAATCACACCTCTGAAGATCATGCCTGGTTCAGGGCTGCGTCGGACTATCTGCATGAGCTCCCTTCCGGATGGGAACCTGATACGTCATACTGCAAATATTACGATTATTACAACTTTTCCCGGCAGCCGGCTGACGGCTGCGTTCAGCTCGAGGGAACGGAATGGTTCTACGAGGCGGGATTCTGGTCGGAAATGCCTGATCTGAACCTGAACAGCGAGGCTGTAAGATCAGAGATCCGCGACATCATGGCGTTCTGGCTGGAAAAGGGTGTTGACGGATTCAGACTCGATGCAGTCACCTCATATTATGAAGGCGATACGTGGGCAAACACAGAGTTCCTGCGCTATCTGAAGGAGACCGCTGTCAGCATTGATCCTGACTGTTACCTGGTGGGAGAAGCGTGGACAGACCGCGACAACATCGCAGTGCTGTACACAAGCGGGATCGACTCTCTCTTCGAGTTCCCGTTTGCAGGCGAAGACGGGCTGATAGCCGGGACTCTCAACGGAAGATGCAGAGCTTCCGATTACGTAGATGAGATGATCCGGGCTGAAGAAATATATAGCGGAGCAAATCCGGGCTGTATCGGTGCGCCGTTTTATACGAATCACGACATGAACAGGAGTGCTTCGTACTATCCGGAGGATAGCGGTCCTGTCACAAAGATGGCTTATGCAATGAACCTGCTTATGACCGGAAACGCCTTTGTCTATTACGGCGAGGAGCTCGGAATGGCCGGGGCAGGCAAGGACGAGAACAAAAGGACTCCGATGTACTGGAGCGGTGATCCGAAAGATCCGGATATGTGCGTCGGCCCGCCGGGAATGGACGAAATACAGATGAAATTCCCTGCGCTCAAAGACCAGATCAGAGATAAGACTTCGATGTACAGCTGGTTCAAAGAGGTCTTACGGGTGCGGAACACTTATCCCGCTATAGCAAGGGGCACTACGCAGAAAGCGGATTCCATATGCGACGACAGCGTTGCGGCATTTTTCAGAGATACCGATGCCGGAGACGATGTCCTGATCGTGATGAATCTACGCGGGCAGACAGCCGAAAAGGATCTGTCAGATATGCGGAAAGGCATCAAAATGGCCGGGACCCTGAGCACGAACGGCGAAAAAGTCAGATACAGGAACGGCAGCCTGAAATTGCCGCCATACAGCATAGCTGTGTTTACACGGAGGTAATGATGTACAAATACGAGACCCACTGCCATACGGCGCCGGTCAGCAAGTGCGGTAAGGCATCTGTTGAAGATACGGTGAGCTTTTATAAGCAGCTCGGATATGACGGGATATTCATAACGAATCACTTCCTGGATGGCAATATAAATCCGGAAGCCCGGGTTCTGCCTTATCGCGACCAGATCGACTATTACTTTTCTGATTATGAGGAAGCCGTCAGTGCGGGTTCGGAAATCGGAATAAAGGTCTTTCCGGGCGTAGAGCTTTCATACCGGGGAACTGATTTCCTGATATACGGACTGGATAAGGAGTGGTATAAGGCGCATCCGGAGATACTTGAGATGAAGAAGACCGAGGAGCTGCCGTTCATGATGGAAGCAGGAGCTTTTGTCATTCAGGCACACCCATACAGAGAGGCGCATTATATCGATCATATACGCCTGTTCCCGAGATCCGTGCACGGTGTCGAAGTGATCAACTCCAATCAGGCGTGGGAGTCGAATGAGATGGCAGACTTATATGCGGAAAAGTACGGCTTTCTGAAAACTGCCGGCTCAGATAACCATTGGGGAAGCAATGCTTTTGCAAAATTACGGGAAAAGGGATACATACCGGAGCTGGCAGCTATGTGCAGCGAATATGAGCTGCAAAGCGTCGAAGATTTTATCAGCGGTGTGAGAAACGGCACATTAAAAACATGCCTCGTTAATGAAAACGGAAATGTCCGCATGATGTTTTCCGAATGATCACAAACGGCGAAGCAGCTCCATCGTTTCTTCTGACGGCGGCGGAGAAGCAAACATAGCAATCTTTCGGTGCAGCGCCTGAACATCAAATACATTGTCTGATGCCCCAAAAGTGAGGAGAAGATTGACCTCAGGATAAAAACCGATTTTTGCGTACTCGTCCATCTTATGAAGGGCATCTTTTCGGTAGGCCTGTTGCTTGAATTCGTTTGAGTGAAACCAGTTGCCCAGATGCTCCAGCATTTTGGAAGTAAGCGTAAAAATATCAAGAAATGTGAAGTCAGGCCAGTAGAGTTCCCCGTCTATTTTATAGGGAAGCTCGAAGACTACAGGTATGTTGTATATATAGAAAGCTTCATAGTGGAATGCTTCTGCACGCGATCTCATAAGAGTGCCATCAAATGCGGTGACCGTAAGTCCCTCCGGATCAAAAACTTTCTGCTTGCTCTTTTCCTCCATCTGTTGCCGCAGCCACTCATCCGCTTCTTTATCGTCTTTCAGCAAAATACTGTTCTGCGGCAGAGTGTAACAAGCGGCAAGCAGTTCGTTAATATGCTGTGCTCCGGTGCTTTTATATATACGGAGAAAAGCCTCCATGATGTCTATGTTAGAACGAATCACATCGACTGCTTTTTCGTAAAAAGCGCGCTCACGAATGTGCTGCACCTGTTCATTTTCATCATTGCCTGTGTAATGGAACCCGGACATCCCCGGTCCCTTTGCAGAGTAATACCGCTTGCTGCCTCTGACCTTTGATGGCTTGAGAACGTAACCTTCATATGCAGACAATTCATTCATTTCTTTGGTGTATTTGTCGAGAAGCTTGTAATGAAGCTTCAGATCATATTCTACAGACTTATAGCAGGAATACCTCATGCCCAAATGACTCCTTTCATTTGAATGTTTGCACTTCTTACACTCATTCCACATCTCATAATACAGACTCGCAAGAAGTCTGTTTTGACAGTTTTGTGAAGAGGTCATTCAGTGCCGGAATAAGGTCATTTATTGTAGAAAAACGGGACAAAGACGTGCCGTGAAACTGAGAGGCGAAGTAGTGGCGTAAATGTGTATTGCTGATTAAATATGGAAGGTCGAAAAAATTGACTATCAGCCATACTTTGTATTGCTTATTCGGAACTAATAGAGGCGATGCAGCATTGGTGGCAATACTTTGTATTGCTATAAGCCGTGTTTTGGGTACGGCGAAAGCCAATCTGGAATACATATTCAAGCGCTATCCGGCTTTATGAGAGCCGGCAACCGTGCTTTACAAACAGACGTCCGTTAATTGCGAACAGGCAGCCGGTTTGCTACTTAGAAGAGGGGAACCGCAGGTGAGAATCCTCAACAATAAAAGAGCCCTGCGATTGCAGGGCATGGTGTCCCGGAGAGGATTCCGACGCGCGCAGCGCAAGTCCTCGAAGAGGGGAACCGCAGGTGAGAATCCTCAACAATAAAAGAGCCCTGCGATTGCAGGGCATGGTGTCCCGGAGAGGATTCGAACCTCCGACACCCGCTTTAGGAGAGCGGTGCTCTGTCCCCTGAGCTACCGAGACAAATCTGCAGCTTCGGCTGCGTGCGCGAGTATGATAACACAGATCACCTGATATATCAAGGCGGAAGAAGATAAAAAGATGTGACCGGGCGGGATAAAGGAAGAATCAGAATCATCGGAATAAGCTCTTAATCTTGATATGACAATTGCCGAGTAGTAAAATTTTAATGACCTTATAAACTGCAGTATTATGTAAGGAGAATTGTTATGTATAAGGAGACGTTAAGACAGGTCTGGGCCGAGATCGACATGTCGGCTTTCGACCACAATGTTAAGCAGATCAAGGCACAGATGAAGTGCCCTAAAATGATCGGCGTCATCAAGGCTAACGGTTACGGTCACGGCGCTACAGAGTGCGCCAAGGTGCTCAGGTATAACGGTGTTGAGAACTTTGCCGTTGCTACACTTGAGGAAGCTATCAATCTCCGCGAGGATGGAATCGAAGGCAACATCGTGGTCCTCGGTCTTACACCGAAAGAATGCGTAGACACTGTGATCGAGTATGATCTGATCCCGGGAGTCATGCATTACGATTATGTCAAGGCACTGAGTGACGAAGTAATGGCTCAGGGTGCTGAGCCTGCAAGAGTACTCTTCGGACTCGATACCGGCATGGGCAGAATCGGATTCAGAGTATTCACAGAGGAAGAGCGTGACTATGCGGTAGATCAGTACAAGAAGTTCGCCGCGCTGCCTGGCATAGAGATCGCCGGAGTCATCACACATTTCTCTACAGCTGACGAGGAGCAGAGAGAATACACGGGAATGCAGATCAGCAACTACAAGGCTTTCATCGAGAAGCTGAATGCTGAGGGATTCTATCCTAAGAAGATCTGCGCGAACTCCGCTTCGATCATGGTATATCCGGAGATCCACTTCGATGCATGCCGTCCGGGAATCATTCTCTACGGACTCGCTCCATCCGGATACCTCAAGGGAAAGGTACTCGACCTCAAGCCGGTAATGACAGTCAAGGCAGAGATCGTGAACCTCAAGACAGTTCCGGCAGGAACATCTGTCAGCTACGGACGCAAATTCACATCATCGGAAAAGGAAACAAAGATCGCTACGATCGGCCTTGGATATGCTGATGGATATTCAAGACTCAACAGCGGCAAGATCAACGTGCTGGTCGGCGGCATCAAGTGCCCGGTAGTAGGCAACATCTGCATGGACCAGTGCATGGTAGATGTAAGTGCAGTTCCTGATGTAAAGCTCGGAGACGAGGTAGTCATCCTCGGAAAGCAGGGCGATCAGGAGATCAGCGCAGACGATCTGGCAGCTATCAACGGAACGATCAACTACGAGATCACATGCTGCTTCGACCTCAGGATCCCTAAGGTCTACATCAACTATCCTGAAGGCATGTGCGAATAGAGAGGCCTGATGGATTCTTTTACACAATTTGACGGTAATCTGCTGATCGGCATCCAGCACGCGCTGAATGCCGATTGGCTTACTCCGGTAATGAAATTAATAACCTATCTTGGCGAAGACGGGATCTTCTGGATCCTCGTCTGTCTTGTTTTGCTGCTGTTCAGGAAGACCAGAAGACTCGGCGTCATATGCAGCCTCTCACTGCTGTTCACCTTTATAACCTGCAATCTCTGCCTGAAACCGGCAGTGGACAGGGTAAGGCCGTGGATCACCTTCCAGCTGGTGAATCCTATGCTCCCGCCGCCGGGCGACGCATCGTTCCCGAGCGGGCATTCCGCGAATGCCATGGGACCGGCATGGGCGATGTTCATAGCAACGATGCCTGTAAAGACGGATTCCGGCAGAAGCTATGATGAGGTGAGATGTCTGGGCTGGAAGGGTGAAGGCGCTTCGCCGCGCACGATGCACAGGCTCGGCATAGCGGCGGTCGTGCTGGCAGTGCTGATCGGCATTTCGCGGCTGTATCTGGGCATGCATTATCCGACCGACGTTATATGCGGGCTCCTGCTGGGCATGATAGTTGCGACGGTCGTTTACCGGATCATTCTGAAGATAGAAGACGAGCGTGGAATGATGGACACCTGGCTGTCTAAAAAATCCGGAGAAGAAAAGTGAAGAAAATCATAGGAAACAAATGGGACGAGCTGCTCGCTGATGAATGGCAGAAGCCGTATTATCAGGAGTTACGCTCGTTTCTTATTGACGAATACAGGGACGGGACTGTATATCCGCCGGCAGAGGACATATACAACGCACTGAGACTTACTGACTATGACGATGTCAGAGTGGTGATACTCGGGCAGGACCCTTATCATGAACCCGGTCAGGCGCACGGGCTCGCTTTCAGTGTACGCGAAGGAACTGAACTTCCTCCTTCGCTGGTAAACATATTCAAGGAACTCAGGGATGACCTCGGCATCACGATGGCCGACAGACCTGACGGTCCGGACAGCTCCCGCGGAGTTCTCGACCCGTGGGCAAGGCAGGGCGTGCTCCTCCTCAATACGGTGCTTACCGTACGTGCGCATCAGGCGGGATCCCACCGCGGCAAAGGCTGGGAGCGCTTTACCGACAGAGTGATAGAACTGCTGGCTGCAAGAGAGACACCTATGGTGTTCATTCTCTGGGGAGCAAATGCAGGAGCAAAAAAGGATCTCATCCTGAGATCCCAGCAAAGCGGCGGACTCAGACATCTGATAATAACGGCCCCTCATCCGAGCCCTCTGTCTGCATACCGCGGCTTCTTCGGCGGAAGTTACTTCTCGCGCTGCAACTATTTCCTCGAAGACAACGGCGTCAGTCCCGTAGACTGGCGTCTTTAGAACGGCTTGCGCATTTGCGGAGGTTGATAATCCGCTGATATTTTGCTAATATATGCGGGTATGTACAACAAAAAGAAAGAGAGAATTATTAATGAACGATAGCGGAAAGAAATACAGGAGATCAGCATTGTCGATAGTATGCTATGTGATAGCGCTGCTGCTGCTGTTCTATATAGTTTACCTGGTAGGCAACACCGTTGCACAGGTCAATCAGTACTATGCACAGTATGACATGAAGGCCCAGCCGGCAGAATACATTTCGTTTATAATGCAGACCGCCTTTGAGCCGTTTATCAACGCAGTGATATTCTGCATGCTCGGAATGATCCTCGATGAGGTAAGGAAGAACAATCCTGCTTACTATCTCAGCGATGAGGAGATAGATCAGGCAAAGATCGCAAAGCAGGAAGCAAGGATTGCAAGGCAGGAAGAAAGAGCTGCAAAGAAGGCAGCTGCTGCTGAAGAGGCTGCTGCAGCGAAAGCTGAGTCCGCAGCCGCAGCCGTGGCAGTTCCTGAAATGTCCGTTGAAGAAGATTTCGTCAGGAGCCTTGACGAAGAACTCAGCAAGGCAGCCGCAAAACCGGCTCCGCGCAAGAAGACAAACAGCGGCCAGAAGAAATCCGGCGAGAACAAGCCGAAACAGGACAGCCAGAAGAACAAAGACGATCAGGGAAGCCAGAAAAAGAAAAAAGCTGACAACGCCAAGGCGAACGGCGAAAAGAAGGAAGACGGCAAATCCGGAAAGAGCGAAAACAGCGGCAGTAAGAAGAGCAGCAAAAAGACTACGGCAAACAAGCCGAAAGGCGAGAAAAAAGATGCTCCGAAAGCTGATGAGAAGGAAGCTGAAGGATCAAAGACCGGAAGCAAGAGCAAAGGCGGAAGCAAGAGCGGCAGCGGCAGTAAAAGCAGCGGCAGCCGCAAAAAGAGCACAAAGAAACCTGCAGCTGATAAGCCGAAGACAGACGCGGCAGAAGTACCTAAGGCAGATGCTAAGGACGCTCCGGCTCCAAAGCCGCGCAAAAAAAAGACACCTAAGGAAGAGACAAAGAATATGCCTGAACCTGAGGTAAAAGAGGCTCCTAAGGCTGAAGTAAAAGAGACTCCGAAGGCAGAAGCGAAAGAAGCTGAAAAGGCAGAATAAGAGACTGTATGATCGACTGGAGAGATATAACATTAGAAGATAAGGCGCGTATCGAAGATAAGATCTGTGCGAGCGGATGCCACGGAGCAGATTACGGCTTCGCAAATCTGTTCATATGGCGCAAGGCTTACAGACCTAAGATCGCGTTCTGTGATAACCGTCTTCTGGTCGGCATGCCGCAGTGGAATGTCTACGCGTATCCGAAAGGTGACGGAGATGTCAGGAATTCGATCGAGCTGCTGCTTGATGAAGCGCATTCTCTCGGCAACAAGCTTCGTATCAGAGGTCTTACCGACAAGACACTCGAAGAATTTCTGCCGCTCTACGGAGACAGGTTCGAGATCATCGAGGACCGCGACAATGCCGATTACATTTATACATCGGCCAAACTCTGCGATCTTCCGGGAAGACATCTTTCGTCAAAGCGCAATCACATAAAGCACTTTGAGCGAAACGGCCCGTGGGAGTTCCACAGGATAGCTGCCGGTTCGTGCGGAGTGTTCACATCGTGCGAAGGCGGAGCATGCGGCAAACTCTCGTCCATAGAAGAGGCGAAAGCATTCGTGGATGAGTTTTACAAGGAAAAGAACGATCCCGACCTGGCAGACGAATCCGGCGCGATCGAGGAGATGTTCGAGCACTACGAGACTCTGGGCTTCCTCGGAGGAATGCTTTACCAGAACGGTGAGCCGGTGGCGTTCACTGCAGGTACAAAGCTCGACAACGAAGTCTTCGACACGCATTTCGAAAAGGCGCTTCCGGGCGTTGAAGGCGCTTACACCATGGTAAACCGCGAGTTCGCAAGGCTGGTGAAGGCTGAGTATCCGGATATAGTTGCTTTCAACCGTGAAGAAGACATGGGCATCGAGGGACTGAGAAAGGCCAAGCTGAGCTATCATCCCGATATACTGCTCATGAAGTATTTCGCCATAGAGAAATAGCTTTTATGGATGTTCAGATAAAAGAAATCGAATACGGTTCGGCTGATTATGCGGGGCTGCGTGCCCTGTGGTGTGAAGTCTTTGGCGACACACCTGCATATGTCGATTCGTTTTATGAGAATTTCGGAGATGACATCAGGGGATATGCCGTGGTCGATGGATCCGGCGAAGTGTGTTCCGCTCTTACATGTCACCTCTGCGGCACATACCGGGACAGACCGGTATATGTCAGCTATGCGGTCTGCACACGTGAAGACAGACGCGGGCGCGGCTTTGCTGCCATGCTGACATCCTTCGTAAGGGATAAGGTCACAGAGGCAGGCGGCATCTCGATAGTATCGCCGGCTGAACCATCGCTTATATCCTATTATGCGGAGCTTGGCTATGAACCGCATTTCTTCGCGGTCGAAAGAGCTGTCATGTCGCCGGAATTCGACTTTGATGAGTTCGATGATTTCGACGAATATGATCTTGATATCGAAGGAGCTGATCCTACGCCGTTCAGAGCTGAGATAGACCTTCAGCATATGCCGGCGGAAAAGTACAACACGTACAGAGAGGCATTCCTGACAGATCAGCCGCATATTGAGCCAAGCAGCGAAATGCTCAGGCTGGTAGAGTCGGAAAGCATGAACGGATGCGGCCTTTATTCTGTAAACAGAGGCGATGCCATCTGTGCAGTAAGCCATGCGGATCCGGCAAAAGTGATACTGACGGAACTGATACTCAATCCGGTTCTGAAGGAGCTTTCGTTCGATATCGATTCAGAGATCGCATCGATGATAGCAAGACATTTCGGTGCTGCCGAAACATGGTTCAGAACTCCCGGACAGGGAGGCTGCCAGAGCATGGCATGCGGTCTGCCTGATGAGCCTGAAGAACAGACCGAAGAAGAATATGAATATTATTACGGGGAGCCGTATTACGGATTCCCGGTAGAATAAAAAGGAGTAAAGAATGAACGTAGTATGTCTGGATATGGAAGGTGTCCTCTATCCTGAAATCTGGATCGCTTTCAGCGAAGAGAGCGGTATTCCCGAACTCAGAAGGACCACAAGAGACGAACCTGATTATGATAAGCTGATGAAGTGGAGGATCAACCTCCTCAGGGAGCGCGGACTCAAGCTCAAGGATGTGCAGAATACCATTGCAAAAATACATCCGCTTCCGGGAGCAAAGGAATTCCTGGATGAGCTTCGCACCATTACTCAGGTGATAATCGTCAGTGACACTTTCTCGCAGTTTGCTGAACCTCTCATGAGGCAGCTCGACTGGCCTGCCATATTCTGCAATGAGCTCGTGATCGATGATGAAGGATATATTTCTGACATCAGGATGCGCTGCGACCATACCAAGCTCGCTACCGTCAGGGCTCTGCAGTCCATCGGCTACGATACCATCGCTGCGGGAGACAGCTACAATGATCTCGAGATGATAGAAGCCAGCAAGGCGGGATTCCTGTTCCGCACCACCGAACAGATAAGGAAAGATTATCCTCAGTACCACGCATTCACGGAGTACAGTGAGTTCCTGGATGCGATCAAGGCAGCACTGTAAAAATCCTATCTGATAAATAGGAATATCGCTTGCTTTTGACCGCCCGCGGTTGTACTATATGCGATGTAGAGATAAATCGACGAAAGGAGTCCATTCAAATGATTACAAAGGATATGATCATCGGAGACGTTATCAATGAGCATCCTGAACTGGTCCGTACTTTCTTCGCAAACGGCATGATGTGCATTGGCTGCCCGGCTTCGCAGGGTGAGTCCATCGACGCTGCTGCACAGGTACACGGACTTGATGCTGATCAGCTCGTATCGGCTCTGAATGAAGCACTCGCATAAGCGGTGCCATACTTGCCGGTATAAGGCAAGTATTTAATAAAATTATTTAAAAAACGGATAGTGACAAGGCTACAGCCTTGTCACTTTTTTTCAAATAGACTATTATTACATATATATGCGTTAAAGGAAGGGTATTAAAGATGTTTTATGAAGTAAGCAAAGAGGTGTTCGATAAGCTGCCGAATTTCGTGGTCGGCGTAGTGGCTGTTACGGGAATAAACAACGCTAAGGAATATCCTGCGATCGAGAAGATGCTTGAGGATAATTCGAATGCGGTCATTCAGTACTTCGCTGAATCGGGCAACAAGGCAAAGAACGATCCCTGCGTAGTTCCTTACAGGGAAGCATTTCGTGCACTCGGCATGAATCCTAACAGATATGCATGCGCAGCTGAAGCTCTCATGGACCGTCTCGCCAAAGGCAAAGGCCTTCCTTCGATCAATCCTGCGGTAGATCTCGGCAACGCGATCTCGCTGAAGTATAAGCTGCCTATCGGAGCACACGATCTTTACACTTTCGTTCGTCCTGACGGCAAGGGCAGGGGCTGCGAGGATACAGGCCTCGAGGTAAGGCCGGCAACAGCTGAAGATACTTTCAGACCGTTCGGCGCAGCTGAAGATGAATTCGACAACCCTGAACCGGGCGAGGTCGTATACGTCTCGGGCCATGAAGTAAGAACACGCCGCTGGACCTGGAGACAGAGCGAGGTCGGCAAGATGACCGAAAAGACGACCGGAGTCCTCTATCCTATAGACGGATTCTCCGATCTGAATCTCGATGAGGTCAAAAGGGCGATGAAGGACTTCACCGAGCTCGTTGCCAACTACTTTGCCCAGTCCGGACGCAGCTGTACTGTAGCGACCGGCATCGTAGACAAGGATCACCCTAGGTTTGAATTCTAGTGTCAAAGGGGGACACGCATGTACGACGGAGATATCAGAAAAGATGAGGACATGAAAAAGGTCCTTATTGAAAAGGCGATAGAAAAACTGCCTAATTCATATGCGCCGTACTCACACTACAACGTTGCTGCTGCAGCGCTCTTCGATTCCGGAGAGATATACACCGGAGTCAATGTCGAGAGCGCTTCTTTAGGCATGACTATCTGCGCCGAAAGAAACGCAATATTCCATGCGATCGCAGAAGGTGAGAAAACCCTTCTGGCAGTCGCTATAGTAGGCGGCACAGACGGAGAGCGCAGAGAGTACTGCGTACCGTGCGGCGCCTGCAGACAGGTCATGAGGGATTTTGGAGATAAGGACTCGATGATAGTTCTCTCAGCTAAAACACCTGAAGACTATCTCGAGAACACTCTCGATGAGCTGCTTCCGCTCAGCTTCGGCCCTGAGAGCCTTTAAAGAGATAATAATTCGAAGCACACTTCGAGGAATACAGGCTAAAGTACCACTTTGAAAGGAGGATCATATGATCTACACCGTTACTTTTAATCCCGCGATCGATTATATCGTCAGAATGGATAAACCGCTTGATCCGGGTATGACCAACAGGTCGGCATCTGAAGACTGTTTCTTCGGAGGAAAGGGCATCAACGTTTCAACTGTTCTTAAAAACCTCGGCATCGAGAATACAGCTCTCGGATTTGCAGCAGGTTTTACGGGAGAGGCGATCGTTGAGAGCGTAAACAAGAAGGGCATAATCGCTGACTTCATCATGCTGGAGGAAGGTATCTCCAGGATCAACGTCAAGATCAAAGGCGAAGAGGAGACTGAGATCAATGCTCAGGGCCCAAAGATCAGCGATGAGGCATACGATGAGCTGCTCAAGAAGCTCGACAAGCTTCAGGAAGGTGATGTGCTCATCCTGGCAGGAAGCATTCCTAATTCACTTCCTAGCAATGTATACGAGATCATTCTCGAGAGACTTTACGGCAAAGGCATCATGTTCGTAGTAGATGCCACAAAGGATCTTCTCCTGAAGGTTCTCAAATACAATCCGTTCCTGATCAAACCAAACAATCACGAGCTCGGCGAAATGTTCGGCGTCGTACTTAAGACAGACGATGAGATCGAAGAATACGCAAGAAAGCTCCAGGATATGGGCGCAAGGAACGTACTTATCTCAATGGCTAAAGACGGAGCGATGCTCATTACCGAAGACGGTCAGAGATTCCGCGTAGGAGTTCCGAAAGGAAAAGTTAAGAACTCCGTAGGCGCCGGCGACTCGATGGTGGCAGGCTTTGTTGCAGGCTACATGAAGAGCCATGATTATCGCGTTGCTCTCAATATGGGAACCGCTGCAGGAAGCGCAACTGCTTTCTCGGACGATCTCGCTACAGGAGAGCTTATAAACAGTATTTTCGAAACTCTGTGAGCATGCGCCATGCGGTTTCGTAAATAATATATGGTATGGGGGTTATCTTTTATAGCATGCGCACAGCGCAGAAAGGGAAAAAATGAAAATAACCGATTTACTGAAGAAAGAGGGAGTTCTTCTGAATCAGAGCCCGGCAGATAAAAATGCCGCGATCGACATTCTGGTAGGACTTCACGACAAGGTAGGCAACCTTAATGACAAGGCTGGCTACAAGAAGGCCATCGAGGCCAGAGAGGCTCAGGGCTCCACTGCTGTAGGCATGGGCATTGCTGTTCCTCATGCTAAGACTGACGCTGCTAAGCAGCCTGGTCTTGTAGCAATGACAGTACCTGGAGGCGTTGACTACGGATGCCTCGACGGAACTGACAGCAACCTGTTCTTCATGATCGCTGCACCTGCCGGTGCTGCTGACACACATCTCGAAGTTCTTGCCAATCTCATGACAATGCTCATGGATCCTGAGTTCTCAGGTGCACTCGTAGCAGCTAAGACAGTCGATGAGTTCCTTGCTCTGATCGATGACAAGGAAGCTGACCGCTTCGGAAAAGAAGAGGCTGCTGCTCCTGCTGCAGCTGCAGCTGCTCCTGCAAAGGGAACAAAGGTTGTCGGCGTTACAGCTTGCCCGACAGGTATTGCACATACCTACATGGCAGCTGAAGCACTTGAGCAGACCGGAACTAAAAAGGGCGTTGGCGTCAAGATCGAGACTCAGGGATCAGGCGGTGCCAAGAACGTACTCACTGCAGACGATATCAAGGAAGCTGACGTTGTAATCATCGCAGCTGACAAGAACGTTGATCTTGGACGTTTCAATGGCAAGAAGCTCATCAAGGCATCAACAGCTGATGCTATCCACCGCTCAGAAGGTCTCATTGACCGTGCTATAGCAGGAGATGCTCCGGTATATCAGCACTCAGGCGCTGCAGCAGCAGAAAGCGATTCAGCCGGAGGCGAAAGCGTAGGAAGGTTTATTTACAAGAGCCTTATGGACGGCGTATCACACATGCTTCCATTCGTCATCGGCGGCGGTATCATGATCGCATTAGCGTTCCTTCTGGATGACTACTCAATAGATCCGAGCAACTTCGGTTCTAACACTCCGGTCGCTGCATGGTTCAAGTCTATCGGAGGCACAGCGTTCGGCTTCATGCTTCCTGTCCTTGCAGGATTCATCGCACGCAGTATCGCTGACCGTCCTGCTCTGGTAGTAGGTTTCGTAGGAGGCGCTCTCGCTGCATCAGGTTCTACATTCGCTTCTCCTGGCGGCGGCATCCCATCCGCATTCCTCGGCGCTCTTGTTGCAGGCTTTGCAGCGGGATTCATCGTCAAGGGACTGCAGAAAGTCTGTGATAAACTTCCTGCGTCATTGGAAGGAATCAAGCCGGTACTCATTTACCCGTTGTTCGGAACATTATTAATCGGTGTGCTCATGTGCCTGATCAACCCTATTGTTGGTGCGCTTAACACATGGATCTCAAACGTTCTTATGGGAATGAGCTCGGGCTCCAGTGTCGTTCTGGGACTTATTCTCGGAGCCATGATGGCTACGGATATGGGCGGCCCGCTCAACAAAGCTGCATATGTATTCGGTACAGCAGCGCTCGCAAACCAGAATGAGATCGGCTACATGATCATGGCTGCAGTAATGGTCGGCGGAATGGTACCGCCTCTCGCTATCGCTATTTCCACAATGGTATCCAAGAAGAAATACACAGAAGCTGAAAGAAAGAGTGGACCTGCAAACATCGTCATGGGTCTCAGCTTCATCACAGAGGGTGCTATCCCGTTCGCAGCTGCAGACCCGCTGCACGTTATCCCATCACTGATGGTCGGTTCCGGAGTCGCAGGCGCGCTCTCGATGGCATTCAAGTGCACGCTCATGGCACCTCACGGAGGAATCTTCGTATTCCCTGTAGTAGGCAACGTTGCAATGTATCTCGTAGCACTTATTGTAGGTTCTGTCATTGGAGCTGTGCTGCTCGGCATACTCAAGAAGGATGTCGTAGAATAAGCGATAACAGAAAGCTGCAGATAATAATGACAATGAAAAAGGAGTTCGCAATGAACTCCTTTTTTCGTATGGCTTCACTTAATCCTCGTAGAAACTGATATCTCCGTTTTTCGATATGTGGAAGTCCACAAGATCCGTGACATAGTCATCGCCGTAAATATCGGTTATGCAGAATGCATATGAATAATCTCCTGCATACAGATAGTCGTATTCGATCTTAGGCTTGCCTTTCTCCGATTTTATTGTGTAAGGCTCACCCTCATACTCATCGAGATCGTCGCCGTCTTCATCGATGCAGTAATAGGTAGGGGTTATTTTATCGCCTTTCCTGAGCTTGATGATATTCCTTCCGGATGCTCCGTATTCATCTATACCGTCCCACGCGCCTTCGACCTTGACCCTTCCGTCATCCAGATACTGTCTCATCCTGAGATATGTCTCTTCTCCGTTAAGCAGTACCGGCGATGTGTAGATGATGTAGTCGTCCGTCACATCGACTATGTAGGTGGCCAGATTCTGCCCGTCAGGAAGTGACAGCCAGTATCCGTCAAAGTTGTCGCTGACATAACCGGTATCCCAGTCGATGTTCACATCGTATGTCTCACCCAGTTCTATATATGTGCCGTCATCAAGCTCGTTGTATACAAGAGCGATCACGTCACAGGTATTACGGGATCCTTCGTCATCAAGGACGAAATAATACTCACCTGCGGAGCTCATTTCAGGTTCATATTCGAAAGAGATCAGCTCGCTCTGAGCATCTTCATCATAGTCATCCAGGAAATCCCAGAAACTGCCTTCGCCCTCGTATTCATCATCAAATTCGTATTCGCCGGTCTCATCGTCGAAGAGGAAGCTGTTCAGCCATTCCCAGACTCCGCCTTCGTATAAGTCCTCATCATCATAATCCTCTATGTTGCCGCCGTTGGCACTGCCATAGCCCTGACGCCCGACGAAAGACATGTAGTAAGGGCTTATGCATACTCCCTCGAATATACTGAGCTCTTTTGAACCCTCTATCATCAGCGGATAGTATGTAGACAGGCCGGAAGCTTTTTTATGATCCGCTCCGGAAACCTTATAAATTACGGCTTTGTTCAGGGCGTCGCCTGCTGCCTCGGCTTTATCCGACCATTTTTTACATGATGAGATGATGCCGCCAAGGTCTACCATATTGGTATAACCCTCTGCTTTGTTGTTGCCGCCGAAATTATCAACGGAATTGATTTTGCGCACCATTGATGAAAGAACGTCTTTGTCTTCGCTTTTCCGGTATATTTGCCTGGAGAAACTGTTGAATTTCTTGAGTAGCGAATCCATTTGCGACAGGTCGATGACAGACAGCGTTGCTATCTGACCATCGCCCGATTCATCGCACTGACTTTTGAAGCTGTCGCAGACAACTTTACCGAGGGCCGCTCCATCCGCATCAGGATGCTTTGCCAGATAATTGCCGATCGCTTTGTAATCCCATCCGGATCCCGGTTCGCTCTCTTCCGATCCGAACATGTAGTCAGAATAAGAAGCAAGGATGTTTGCGGCTTCTACCGTGCCCATCAGGCATGCGTCAAAACCGATGAATTCGAACTTGTCTGTCAGTTCTCCGCTGTCTGCAAGGCTGAGAAATGCTGCATCGATCTCGCGAAGGCCGAGCGAGTCATTGTCTTCGAGCTCATCGAAGCAGACTCCGGACAGGCTGCCGCCGCCGTGATCCCAGAATATGACTCCCATTTTCTCTGCAGGATATTTTTTGATACCCCACTTAAGGAAGCCGGTCAGGGTAGAGGTTTTTCCCATAGATGCCTGTCTGACCTCACCGGCTTTTTTCAGCTTCCCGTTCTCGACGACATATCTGCCGAGAAAGTCGCTGTCTATATTGTCGTCATGCCAGTATGAGCAGCCTCCGGTCTCGATAACAAAGCGTACATTGTCGCTGGCCGAGGCCTTGCACATTTCTTCTATGTCATCGGAAGCCATTCCTCCGCCGAAGAATATGCGTGACTCAAGATCAGAGCCGCACAGATACACGAATACAGTCCATGTATCTTTATCACCCATGGGAATGTTCTTTATCGTGGGCCTCTCTATGCTCATGGATCCGGAGGACTCATCCACCTGTATATTCAGACCTGCAGTTGTCTTACGCAGACCGCCTGTTCCCGTTTCCGCCAGGTCTTCATCACTGCATCTGCAGAAGGTAAGCAATAATGCAGCGATAATGACCGGGACCAGCACCTTTCTTTTCATATTTATCCCGCTCCCCGTTAATAATCGCAAAATCCTGCACTTTCAAAATACCATTTCGCTTGTATGAAGTAAATCACCACAGAGGATAAAAGCCCTGAGAACTCTTAAGCGCAAAAAGAAAAAGAGATGCTTCCCGGTTAACCCGGAAAACATCTCTGTGCGAGTCATTGCAATAATAATTATCTCTTCGAGAACTGGCTTGCTCTTCTCGCTTTTTTGAGACCCGGCTTTTTACGCTCTTTCATTCTTGGGTCTCTTGTCAGGAAACCAGCTGCCTTGAGTGCAGGTCTGTAAGCCTCTTCATCGACTTCGCAAAGTGCTCTTGCGATTCCGTGTCTGAGTGCTCCTGCCTGGCCTGTGAAACCGCCGCCGTTAACAGTAGCGATTACATCAAAGCTTCCGAGTGTACCTGTGAGCTCGAGAGGTCTTCTGACTTCGTTCTTAACGATATCTTTCTCGCCGAAGTAAGTATCGATGTCTCTCTTGTTGATGATGATGTTGCCTGCTCCAGGAAGAAGTCTAACTCTGGCTACGGATGACTTTCTTCTGCCTGTTGCCTGATACATAGTCTTTGCCATTGTCTACTCCTCCTTTCTACCAAGTCCATACTTCAGGCTTCTGAGCTGCATGTGGATGCTCAGGTCCTGCGTATACTTTGAGCTTCTTGAACATCTGGCGTCCGAGTCTGCCCTTCGGCATCATTCCGCGAACAGCGTGGAGGATGATCTCCTCAGGCTTTGTCGCTCTCATTTCGCCGAGAGTTGTCTCTCTGAGTCCGCCCGGATAACCGGTGTGTCTCTTGTAGATCTTGTCGGATTCCTTCTTGCCGCTGACTGCAACCTTCTCAGCATTGATCACGATGACGTAGTCGCCTGTGTCGATGTGCGGTGTGTAAGTCGGCTTCTTCTTTCCTCTCAGGAGCATTGCTGCTTCTACAGCGAGCTTACCGAGAGTCTGTCCTTCTGCATCGATAACGTACCACTTGCGGTCGATATCGGATGGCTTAGCGATGTAAGACTTCATCTTGATTCCTTTCTACCTACTTGGATCTGCCTATGTGCTTTGCGTCTGTTTTACGGTACGACTGCCTTATTGCGGATCTTGTTCGGTCCGCCTACTGGGAGAGACCTGCCCGCGCCTGCGGTCGTCTTTCTGGTTCGGCATAACTAGTAATGAATTATTAGTGCTTCGGCTGCCGGCCTTCTGGCCTGCCTCTGCTCGCGGTGAGCATAGTCTGCGCACACGCTCGATTAGTATAAGGTTTCAAAGCCTTGAAGTCAAGCGTTTTTCTTTGTAAAATCGACGCATGAGCGATAAAAATAAAGGCAACCTCATACTGCTTCTGACAGCAATACTCTGGGGGACCGGCTTCATCTCTCAGAAGCTCGGAAACAGGGTGATGCCGCCGATGACATTCAACGCCGTAAGGCAGCTTATGGCGGCTTTGGTGCTGACTCCGATAGCCATGCGCGGGCTTAGGACCAGCGGATATCTTTCGCTGAAAAGCAGTACACAGGCGCAGATAGACTACAGAAAAAAGAGACTCCTGAAAGCAGGAGTCTTTTGCGGACTGTTCATGCTTATAGGAACGGCGACCCAGCAGATAGGGCTGCTGACCGTAAGCGCGGGCAAGTCCGGATTCATTTCATCCATATATATCGTGTTCACTCCGCTCTTCAGCGTCTTTGTGGGCAGCAGGGTAAAAAGGCGCACCGTTCTGTGCATAGCTCTCGCGATGATCGGATTTGCGGTCATGAGTCTTAAGGGAGGACTCGGAGGAGCCACAGCCGGCGACTGGCTTACGCTTGCAAGCGCAGCCGGATTCGCGGCGCAGATAGTCGCGGTCAATTGCTTTGTCGACAGGGACAACGCTGTGCTGATATCACAGGCGCAGTTTTTCTTCTGCGGCATTGCGGGTCTGGTGATAGCTCTTGTGGCAGAAGGTCCGACTCTCGCTGCTGTATTTGCCGGGATCCCTGTATTGCTTTACCAGACTTTCGTTCCGACAGCGGGCGGCTACACGCTGCAGATTATCGGCCAGAAATATACGGACTCTTCAACTGCCGCGCTCATAATGAGCCTCGAGGCGGTGTTTGCCATGATCTTCGGCGCCATCTTCCTGCACGAACTTATGAGTGTAAGGGAGATAGCGGGAGCTGCTATCATTTTCGGAGCTACGATACTCGGTCAGAAGGAGTGAGCCGTATGCGCGATATGTTTTTCCCTGCGCGGATATTGTAATGCGAAGCATACGGGCGGGGTGTATAATAACTGCAGAAATATCTAAAAAACGAAAGGAGCCGGAACCAATGAAATATGAGATCAAGAATCAGCCGTTCACAGTGCTGACTTTACATATGGAGCAGGGCGAGAGCATCAAGTGCCAGAGCGGCGCAATGGCCTGGATGAGCCCGGGAATACAGATGGAGACAAAGACGGGAGGCCTCGGCGGAATGTTCAAAAAGGCGCTCATAGGCGAATCCCTTGCGCTCAATCACTATACTGCAGCCAGGGCAGGAGAGCTCACTCTCGCAAAGCACAGCCCCGGAGACATCCTTGCCTTCAATATCGGTCAGACTCCGCTTATTGCGCAGAAGACTTCATTCCTCGCTGCAACACAGGGAGTCAACATGGACATTTATCTGCAGCAGAGAGCTTCGGCCGGATTCTTCGGCGGAGAAGGATTCCTCATGCAGAGATATTCAGGCAGCGGCTATGTCTGGCTTGAGATCGACGGTTCGGTACAGGAAAGAGAGCTCGGAGCCGGTGAGAAGCTGATAATCGACAGCGGATATGTTGCCGCAATGGAAGCTACCTGCAGCATGGAGATCCAGACGGTCAAAGGACTGACCAATGTGCTTCTCGGAGGAGAGGGCCTGTTCAACACGGTCGTGACCGGACCGGGAAAGGTATGGCTGCAGACGATGCCGATCAACGCACTTGCCATGAACCTCTATGCATATATGCCGCATCCAAGCAACTAAACTGAAAGAAGATGAAAGATAACGAAACATATACGATACAAACTGCATCTTTTGAGGACAGACTGACGGCGCTCGGAGAGAGCGAGATGGCGATGTTCCGCTTCCTTCTCGACAAGCCTGCCGGCGTCATCCTGACCGTTGAGACCGACAAGATACTTGCGCAGCTCCTGGAGAGAGAGGGCCTGGTGCTCTGCGAACCGGGAGACAAGGTGATAGTTCCTGAGGAAGTGCGCAGAACATATGAAGAGGTGCGTTCCGATGAGCTGACTCTGAGATGGCGCAAGCGCAACTGGATGTACAAGTGCATCGAAGCGGGAAGGTATCTTTACGGCGTCATGACATATGAGGCGCTGAGGAACCTGTTTGCTCTCAGATATCCTGACGCGGACATGGCTGAGATCATGGAGCTGTTCGATTCGACTCCTCTGTACAATCAGTGGTTCACCGAAAGGGACGGCAAACTCGTACTTAACGGATTCGAGAAGAACGATTACTACAAGTACCTTGATCAGCAGGTCCAGGGCGACATTCCGTTCTATGTGCCGACGATCGGGGAGGTTGAGGAGCTTTACGATCAGGGCAGCCTCATCAGCCGCGAATCGCACATGAAATTGAAGGACTTCATGGAGGAAAACCTCGGTTTGGATCCGGATACAGCATCCATCAAATTGCATGACCTCTACGAGACCGTCAATAACCACATGCGCGTGAACGATGCAATCGAGGCTTTCGCAGCAGGCGGAGAAGGCGGGCCTGCGATCGAGTTCCCTTCTGACGAGATCCGCTTTAAATTCACCGAGCTCTATATAGAGATGAGCCGTGAGTGCCGTGTAAGGGATAACCGCGGCCATGACTACTACGAAATGGTGGCGATAATGTCGTTGAAAAGCCGCGGAAACAGCACGGGCTCTCCGGCAAAGAGCGGCACTCAGGTAAAGCGCGCAAAGATCGGCAGAAATGATCCGTGTCCTTGCGGGAGCGGCAAAAAGTATAAAAACTGCTGCGGCCGCAACTGACGGCGCACTCATTACACGCTTATATAACAGGAGTGTTCAACATGATCGTTGAGCACTCCGTTTTTTTGCTTTCATAAATATGTCGCATGGCGGGCGACCGATCAGATCTCCTCTTTTACTATTATGTAGTTGCAACAGGGAAAGCATGAACCTGCAAGAAGGAAAGGAAAACATCGAAAAAGGAGGAAGCGAAATGAAGAATAATAATGAAAAGGTAGAAGTTGTTTTCATCATGGACAGGAGCGGATCGATGGGAGGCCTTGAGGCGGATACTATAGGCGGCTTCAACTCCATGCTCGCAAAGCAGAAGGAGGAATCTGACAACATCATCTGGTCGACAGTGCTTTTCGATCACATATCGGAAGTGGTCCACGACAGAGTCCCGGTAGAAAAGGTGAGAGAACTCGACAGCGATACCTATTACGTCAGAGGCAGCACGGCGCTGCTCGATGCAGTCGGAGGAGCGATCCATCATATCGGCAACGTCCATAAATATGCAAGGGAAGAGGACAGGCCGTCGAAGACACTCTTTGTAATAACGACAGACGGCATGGAGAATTCCAGCGTCATCTACGATTTCAGACGGGTGAAGCGCATGATCGAGAGACAGCAGAAAAAGTACGGTTGGGAATTCATATTCCTCGGCGCCAACATGGATGCCGTAAGCGTGGCAGGAAGGATAGGCATCGCGCCGGAAAGATCGGCAAGGTTCCTGAACGATGATGTCGGGATCGCGAAGAACTTCTCCGTAGTGGCAGAGTCTATGGTGAAGATGTCGAAGGGTTACACTCTGGCAGACGATGAGCTCGATGAGATCCGTGCGGATTATGCGTGCAGAGCGAAATAAGGCTCTGACAAAATGAATATAGCGTATATTGATATTAGTGTATAATATAGGCAGCGTACCGCTACGGTGCGCTGCCGTAATTGTGAGGGAATAAAATGGCACTGCAGATAATACGCAACAACATAATAAATGTAGAAGCCGATGCGATAGTCAATACGGCCAATCCTGCGGTCGGAGTCGGCAGGGGTGTCGATCATTCGGTATACAAGGCTGCCGGATGGGACAGGCTGCTCGAGGCCAGAAGAGAGATCGGACCGCTGTCTCCGGGCGAGGCTGCCTGGACGCCGGCCTTTGATCTGCGCGCAAAATACATTATCCATACGGTAGGTCCGGCCTGGCGCGGAGGCGGTCACGGTGAACGTGAAACAGTAGCCTCCTGTTACAGAAAATCACTGGAACTTGCGAAAGAGCTTGGCTGCGAGTCGGTAGCATTTCCGCTTATCGCTACCGGCACGTACGGATTCCCGAAAGATGAAGCGCTCCGCATAGCAATGTCGGAAATAAGCGGATTCCTGCTTGCGAATGAGATGGAAGTGATGCTTGTCGTTTACGACAAGGAGTCCTTCGAAGTATCGGGCAAGCTCTTTTCGGATATAAAGTCATTCATCGGCGACAGGGAAGCGGAATACTACGCATCACCTCGCAGCCGCGGGTTCTTTAACACCTTTCGTAAAAGGGGAAAAGCCGAAGAGCGGACACTTATGGAAGGGGCGCCTTTCATAGACGAGGACTATGATCTGCTGGCTGATGAAGATGCTTCAGCATACGGATCGCCGCATATGGATGAGATCTTTTCCCAGAAGATGGCAGAGCCTCTGTATTCACCTGCATTTCCATCGGCGGAGATGTCCCTGGAGGAGAGGATCATCCATCTGGATAAGACCTTTCAGCAGTATCTCTTCATGCTCATAGACCGCAAAGGGCTGACAGATCCCGAAGTATACAAAAAGGCAAATATCGACAGAAAGCATTTCTCCAAAATAAGGAGCAATGTAGACTATACACCGAGTAAAAAAACTGCACTTGCTCTTGCCATAGCGCTCGAGCTCAGCATAGATGAGACGAGAGACCTGCTCGCCAGGGCGGGACTGGCTCTCTCACCGAGCATGATGACTGATAAGATAATCGAGTACTGCATAGAGCATTCCAATTACGATATATACGAAATCAACTGTATTCTGTTCAAATACGATCAGCCGACGCTCGGCGTCTAAGCGAAAGGAGATGGACATGGAGATCCTGAACGTCACTTACAAATGTAAAGAAGGAATGAGGGAAAAATTCCTCGAAACCATCAAGGCTGAAGGCCTCGATGAGGCAAGCCGCGCAGAAGCGGGCAACATAAAATACGATTTCTACTTCGCCGATGCAGATCCGGACGAGCTGTTTCTGTTTGAGAAGTGGCGCGATGAAGAGGCTGTCAAAAGTCACAACACCGAGCCTCACTTTAAGCGCTTCGGTGAATTAAAGGCGGAGTTCGTGCAGGAAACAGTACTCGAGCGTTACTCAAAGTAAAAAGAGGACCCAGGTGTACAGATCGATAAAAGTCGTCGCAGCAATAATAATTGAGGACGGAAACTTTTTCGCAACGCAGCGCGGCTACGGAGCGTGGAAGGACTGGTGGGAGTTCCCGGGCGGCAAGGTGGAAGCCGGTGAGACGCCCGAAGATGCTCTTGTAAGAGAGATAAAGGAGGAGCTCGATACGCTGGTGTCCGTCGATGAGTTCTTTACGACCGTGGAGTATGACTACCCCGAGTTTCATATTTCCATGGACTGTTTCATTTGCAGCATCATCAGCGGCGAGCTTACTCTGCTTGAGCATGAGTCGGCGAGATGGCTCCCGCTGGACGATCCGTGGCAGGTAAGATGGCTGCCTTCGGATATAGAAGTGATCAGAAAGCTTGCTGAGAAGGCATAGAGAGGCTAAATGGCAAATATCTTCGATTATCTTAAATGGAGAGGAGATGTGCCTTTCGGGGCAGATCCATTCAACGAGGTGGACAATCTTGTGCTCGCCGAGTTGGCGTACACCGATTTTGACGGTATACTGAGCGACAGCTTCAGGACGGTAAGCCTTAAAACAGCGGATGAGCGGTACTTCAGAACACATTCCCGCGAAGAGGCTGAAAAGAGCAGCAATCACCTGCTGAGAGCACCGCTCCTGATGGATCACATGCTCAGCGGCGGACGCTTCTGCGACATGAAGTTCACCAAGTATATGGATATGATCAATGCTGACAAGGACATGCAGATATCGGCTGTGACCTACCTTCTGAATGACGGCAGCATATATGTCGCGTTCAGGGGTACGGACAGCACGATCGTAAGCTGGAAGGAAGACTTCAACATGAGTTTTCTGCCGGATACGGAAGGGCAGCTCAGCGCGATGCGGTACTTAAACGAAGTCGCCGGTAAATTCAAAGGACCGATCAGGGTCGGAGGGCACTCAAAGGGCGGAAACTTTGCTGTGTATGCTGCGGCCTTCTGCGAAAAAGAGGTACAGGACCGTATCCTCAAGGTATATACAAACGACGGTCCGGGATTCCGCGATGAGGTGATGCTGCGAGAAGGGTATAAACGCATACTCCCGAGAGTGGTAAGCATCGTGCCTGACACATCCATTATCGGAATGCTGCTCACGAGCAAAGTCGACCACATAGTTGTGAAGAGCAGTGAAAAAGGCCTCGATCAGCACGTTTCGCTGACATGGCAGATAGAGCGCAACAGATTCGTGGTCACAGAACCTTCCAGACTGGGTACGCTTATTAGGCAATCCCAGAAGGACTGGCTCAGCAAGATAGAGGATGAATCCAGAGAGCTGTTTGTGAACACGCTTTTCTCCCTGTTTGAAGCTACCGGAATGGCCACCTTCGGGGAGATGAAGGTAAACAAGCTGAAAACCGCAGAAAAGATACTGTCATCCATCACAAAACTGCCGAAAGAACGACAGGAAGAAGTGAAAGACATAATGGGCGAGCTCATACAGAGCAGCACACAGGCAGTCAGGGACCGGCTGTCAGACAAGATATGATCAGTATCCTGACAGGATATCAAGGAGGGTAAAAATGGGTGAGAATAATGATAAGGATATGAAGCAGGAACTCAGAAAAGCTGAGAGAAAAGGCCGCCGCAAAGGCTGGTTTGCAAGGATACGCACGTTTTTCGTGGGCATCATCGTCGGTATGCTGATACTTACGACGTTTACCGCCTATATGCACGGTCTTGCGGTAAAAGATGCTTTCAGGGCTCTTTTCACTACGGAGACTGCCGTTGAGGACCGCGATCTCACGCTGATAAACCACAGGATCTTTGGCTATAAGGCCGCGGATTTTGCTGAGGCCGTTCTCGGTGATGAGGAGCAGCTGAAGAAGCTGGAGGTTTACTCCAGAGAGGTCTCCGACGTTTCGACGCTGACACAGGCAGGGCTGTTCAAAATAAAGGCCTTCTCCAAATATCAGCTCATTACTTACAACGGAAAAGCGATCTACACTGTAGATCTGAGCGGTCTTAAGGCGGACGATATCACGCTCGATGAAGAGACGAAGACGGTAACGATAAAGGTGCCGGCTCCGGTGCTCGAGCCTATCAACATTCCGAGCGAGAACATCCAGTTCGGAGAAGTTGAAAAGGAAGCTTTCGCATTCGGGAACATCAAGCTGACGCCTGAGCAGCAGGCTGAGGTAGAAACACAGGCCAAGGAGAGAATGCTTCAGAAACTCGAAGACGAGAAAGTGATAGAAGACGCAAAAATTGCCGCTGAACACTCCATCTGGGAGATTTTCCAGCCGGTGATCGCGAACCTGTCATCCAGGTACAAACTGAAGATCGAATTCAAGTAAAAGTACGGAGTGCGGGAAGAGGTACTGACATGAGGAAATGCTACGCTATATGTGATTTCTTATCTGAAGCCAACAAGGATCATATGCGCTCTGTTGCTGAAGAATGCGGATTTGAGATGAGCTTCTTCGACAGCGGTGAAGAGGCAGCCGGAAAGATCAGTGACGCGGAGGTGGCTTACTGTGATGAAGGCGAGCTTCTCAGGGAGATGCCGCAGATCAGGTGGTGCCACTCGGTTTCCGCCGGAGTCGGGCACTTTCTGAAGAGTGGGGCCTTCGATCGCGGAGATGTCATACTCACAAACAGCTCCGGAGCATACGGCCTTGCGATATCCGAGCACATTATAATGGTGACGCTTCTGCTGATGAGGCGCATGCCGGAGTACTTCAGGGTCGTTGCAGACAGAGGGTGGACCAGAGACCTTGAGATCAGATCTATCAAGGGAAGCGTGATCGCCATCGCCGGCACGGGAAACCTGGGACAGAACGCGGCAAAACGATACAAGGCTCTCGGAGCAAAGAAGGTGATAGGCTTCAGCCGCAGCGGAAGAAGCAGAGACTGGTTCGATGAAGTGTTCAGGATCGATGATTTCGAAAACGCCGTGAGCGGATGCAGCGGGGATGAGCAGATAGATGTACTGGTGATCTGCGTGCCGGGGACTCCGGACACGGAAGGACTCCTGAGCGCTGAGCGCATGGCCCTGCTGCCTGAGAAAACATTCATCATAAATGTAGGACGCGGCACAGTCATCGATCAGGAAGCTCTCATAGATGCGCTCAATGAAGGACGTCTTGCAGGCGCTGCGCTCGATGTAATGTATCCCGAGCCGCTTCCTGCGGATCATCCGCTCTGGACTGCAAAAAACTGCATAATCACACCGCACATTTCGGGTGATATGGGACTGCCCGAAACGGTAGACATCACAGTGGATATTTTCTGTGACAATCTCAGACGCTATGCAGACGGCAGGGAGCTGACGCATCTTATTGATATAAATGCAGGATACTGATCCTGCTTTGTGATGATGAAAGGGGCATTAAATAATGTGGGATCGCAAAGAACTTAAGGCAAAAGGCAAAGCGGCATACAATGCCAATAAAATAGCATGCATTATCGCAGCGCTGATCCTAATGATCGCGGGCGGTATAGGCAGCGGATCAACGTCTTCCACAACGGTCACTACCAGGCATTATCTGAACGGCAATGACCAGGTCGTGGAATCATATGATGAATCCGTAAGCGGAGACGACGCTGTTTCTGTAGAAGTCAACGGAGAGGAACTCGATTTAGACGGGATAAAAAACAATATCGTTCCGTCGGTAATATTCTCATCTGCTGTCATTGCGCTCATCTCTATCGCTGCCCTGGTGGGCGTGATGGTCTGCGCGCTTATTCTGAATCCTTTGAATGTAGGTGCAAGGAAGTTTTTCATTCAGAATTCGTCAGACCCGCAGACAAGCGTAGGCGGCGGAAACATCGGCTTCGGCTTCGGAAAAAACTACAGGGACATCGTGTTTGCAATGTTCGGCACACAGGTACTCAACCTGCTGTGGATACTGCTTCTTATCGTCCCGGGTATCTACAAGGCATACTGCTGGAGACTTGTGCCGTACATAATCGCAGAGGATCCGAAGGTCTCCGGCAAGGAGGCAAGAGATCTGTCTGCGCAAATGATGTACGGAAGCAAGTGGACGTCCTTCGTGCTCGACCTCTCATTCATCGGGTGGAGACTCGTAGGAGCGATAACATTCGGCATACTCAATATCGTATTCACGAACCCGTATCAGGCAGCTACAGATGCCGAACTATACCTGACTCTCAAAGACAAAAAATAATAAGCATGAACCGTTGCGGAATAGTTGTGCTACAATATGTTTATAATGGAGTACATAAATGTTTCCTATCGTTTGGGAAAGGGGGTATTGTATGGCTTTATATCTGAAAGATATTTTCGCAGCCATCGCAGTCGTTTTTAACGCGATCCCGATGGCGGTATTCTCGCTTTCATACGGCTTTGCCGCATTCCCGACAGCTTTGGGCTTCATCGTAGGCGGATTCGGAATGGCGCTGACTCATCAGATTGCTCCGATCTCGCTGCAGGCTGAGAGCATAGTGCTTGCAGGAACCATCAGCCATGACCGTAATGAAAGACTGAACATTATCTTCTACAGCGGAATCGTTATGGCGGTCCTCGGGTTCTGCGGAGTGCTGACCAAGACCATGGACTTCATCGGACCATGCATCCTCAACGCCATGCTGGCCGGTGTCGGCCTCATGCTGGCAAAGGCGGGCTTCGACATGATCAAGCAGAACAAATTCGTTTCCGCTGTTTCCATGGCATCTGCGCTGATCATCTATTTTGCTACTAACGACCTGATCTGGACTATCGCGGTATCCGTAATACTGAGTACTATCGCACACCTGGTCAGAGCAAAAGTTACAGGCGACGCCGGCAACATGCTCGAGATCGATATGAGCAAGGAAAAACTCATACCGCTCAAGCTGACCTGCAACATGCATATCATAAGGAGTGTACTGGCTGTCTGCACGCTGCAGATCGGCGGCAATATTGCGTATGCGACCATCACAGCAGGCATAGCGGGCGAGACAGCTAATGTTGACGCCATCACCGTATACTCAGGTCTGGCTGACTCAGCGAGCGCATTCTTCGGAGGCGGTCCGGTTGAGGCCATCATCAGCGGCACTGCAGCTGCGCCTCATCCGATTCTCGCGGGAATCCTGCTTGCAGCTATCGTAGCTGCGATCTTCCTGACAAGGACGATCACAAAGATCGCAAAGTACATTCCTGCAGAGACCATCTCTGGCTTCCTGTTCGTGCTCGGAGCTTTCGCCGTATTCCCGCAGGATGCTTCAGCAGCACTTACCGAGGATCCGGTCGTCGGAGGCTGCGTAATCATCGTAACAAGCTTCTCGGATCCATTCATCGGCATGGTATCCGGTATCGCGCTCAAGTACGCGCTGATGTTCCTGGGCGGCATGTAGAATACAGCATGCAGACAGCGTGCTGAACTAAACAAAAGAAAAGTATCGGGCATTGCGATCCGATACTTTTTTTTATTCAGGTATGTAAAGCAGATACCTGACGCACAGGGGGGTGTATAATAAAGTATTATTGAGAAACAGAAGAGGGGCCATAGTGAACCACATTAACAATGACATCGATCATATTCTCCTGAGAAGATCACAGAACACTCTCATAGTAGTGGGATCGGGAACCATACTTTTCAGTGTCTGGACTGTAGTCAAGACGCTGGGTTCGCTTTTTCTGCTCAGGGACGAGATGGTCGCTTTCTTAAGAAAGACTATTGATGAAAGCGGCTTAGCTATACCTGATCAATATATTTTCTATATCGAGCTTGCAATGGTTCTGATAATCATGGCTTTATTTCTGGTTTTCAGGACTTTTATCGGATTATCAGCAGTTGCTGAAGGAAGAGGCTTCCGGAGGCATAACGGATATCTCATCCTTGCGGTATTGCTGATCATCTTTAATGTAGCGGTGATGGCCGTAAACTTTTTTTCGGTACATTCGCAGGAAGCCCCTTTAGCACTCAGCAACGATAATTCATTGTCGGCACAGATCATTGAACTTACGTCAATAATCATGCTGTTTGAACTGGTGTTTTCTGCAATAAGAATAAGAAAAGTGCGGAAAAGGGTCGGTCAGAGCGCAGAACAGAAAGAGCAGGAATAGCAGATGCAGCTGGATTTTCATTATTATGCAACATATTGCGCAGCGATGATCGCAGGTTACACTCATGACGAGAGCCTGCAGATCGCTTATAGTGACCAGTTTACCGACTGCTGTTCAAGGACCCTGCTGAATAAGCTGAACGGTCCGCGCAGTGCGGCAACCACTCAGCTGCAGCTTGAGCTGATGGACGCGCGAACTGATCCGACAGGGCTGCAGGATATCACGAGGATATGGGCTTCATTCCATTTTCTCCCGGGAGATCTTGACGCAAAAGCAGAGAAATACTGCGGCAGAAGATACCTGAATAAATACAGGCTCATCTGCAATACAAACAGCGCACTTCTTAAAGATACAGTAGAACTGGCACGGGGCAGAAGTCTGCAGGCTGTGGGCCTGGCAATGCATGTGCTCTCCGACACATGGGCGCACCGCTATTTTGCCGGCACACCGACACTTGCGATCAACAATGTGAATTATTATTTCTACGAGCTTGTACCTGAAGGCGACGACTTCAGGGAAGTTCAGATAAAGTTCAACCACGATCCGCGCGGTGTCGATGATCCTGAAAAGGGTGTATATACAAACAGTCTGTACCAGAGTGATGAGAATTCGATAATGAATCTGGGGCACGGCCGGGCAGGACACTTCCCGGACTATGGCTATGCCCGTTATAAATATCTCCCTGCATGGGGTGGCTATAAAGAAATACTGAAGGACAATCCTTCCGATTATTATCACGCATTCTGTCAGATGACCTATGCTCTCAGATGTCTCAGGACCGGTGAGGAGTTCGGGACCGGCATTTATGACTTCGATGCGGTCAGACCGTGGGAGGATGACATAAGGAGCCTGCTTGAAAAACGTCAGATAAACGCATCGGCAGACTGGAAAGAACTCGCTGAAAAGATCTCCGGTTGTGAAGTTGAAGAATTTGACGTTGAAAAGTATCAGAACGAATACACAGCTGCTGACGAGGAGTCCGGAGACGGCACGTTCCTCGGCAGGTTCATCATTGCTGCACTCGCGCAGAAGAGCATGGTGACCAACAGGATCTTTACGTCGGGGAACCCTATTGCAGGTGTTTCCGTGGACTTTGAGAAAAGCGGTTTCAGAGGAATAAGGGATTTCCAGAAACTCGCGAAAGAATACGGAAGGAGGCAGATCAATGACTAGATTCGGAAGGGTCATGAACACGATATCTGCCTTGTTCACAATTGCCGTAGCAGTTCTCATGTTCTACCTGGATGCCATACACGGACTGAAATTAGTCATAATAGTTATACAGGCGGGCATGACCCTGAGAGGACTGCAGGCCATAGTGTATTACTTTTCGATGGCAAGACACATGGTAGGCGGAAAGAACGTGCTGTTCAGAGGCATGATCTTTCTTGACCTGGGCGTACTTGCGGGCACGATTTTTGAGCACCCGACGGCATACATACTTATATACATTTCAGCTCTGCATATTTTCACCGGAGCGGTATCTGCACTGAGGGCCAATGAATCCAGAAAGATCGGGTCTTCGTGGAGACTGAAAATGGCATATGGCATAACGAACATATTACTTGCGCTGATCGTTTTAATATGCGGTATCGCATTCGACAGGCTGAATATAGCGGTCTGGGTATACAGCATAGGGCTTATTTACTCGTCGATCCTGAATATAATATCGGCGTTCAGAAAGACTGAGATAGTATATATTCAGTAGAGGCAGATCATGGCTGACATATTCGATTATGTTAAAAGAAGGGGCATCCTGTCTTTTGAGGAAGATCCGTTCAACGAGGTGGATAATCTTGTCCTCTCTTTATTGGTATATACGGATTTCGACGGCATACTGGACGACAGTTTCAACAAGACCGATCTCGGGACTGCAGACCGGCTATACTTTGCAACTCACTCACGCAGCAGGGCAAGGAAAAGCATTTTTCATTTCGTGAGGGCGCCGCTGCTCATGGACGACATGCTGAAAGGCGATCGTTTCCGTGATACGTTACTCACCAGATACGTGGACATAGTCAACAGTGACAAGGACATGCAGATGGCGGCAGTGACATTTCTGCTGAGCGACGGCAGCGCGTATGTAGCCTTCAGAGGCACTGACACCACTGTCGCCGGGTGGAAAGAAGACTTCAATATGAGCTACATGCCTGAAACTGAAGGGCAGCGGAGCGCAGTGCGCTATCTTAATGAAGTAGGTAAAAAGATAAACAGACCGATACGGGTCGGAGGCCATTCAAAGGGCGGTAATTTCGCCGTATACGCCGCAGCCTTCTGCGACAGTGAGATCCAGGACCGCATCCTTGCTGTGTATACCAATGACGGTCCGGGCTTCCGCAGCGAGGTGATGGAACGTGAGGCGTATAAGCGCATACTCCCAAGAGTGGTGAGCATAGTTCCTGATACATCGGTCGTCGGGATGCTGCTTACCAGCAATGTGGGGCACATTATCGTAAAAAGCAAAGATCCGGGCCTTCTGCAGCACGACGCCATGACGTGGAAGATCGAGAGAAACAGATTCAAGCAGACAAAGCAGTCTGCGGTCGGATCTCTTATCAACGAATCACAGAAAGAATGGCTCGGCAGTTTAGATGATAAATCAAGAGAAATGTTCGTAAACACGCTGTTCTCTTTCTTTGAAGCGACCGGCATGGACACTTTCGATGAGATGATCATCAACAGGAGGGCATCTGCGGGAAAGATACTGGCTACGATAAGGAACCTGCCTAAGGAAAAACAGTCAGAACTTAAGACTGTTATGGGCGGGCTGATGCACAGCACAAGGAAAGTGGTTATAAGGCGTATCAGAGACAGAAGACAAAGGGTGCGCCGGGTACGTATACTAAAACAGAGGAAATGAATAAGAAAAACATACTGATATTCATAAAGCTGATACCGGTAATTTCAGCAGTACTGTCTTTCATACTTATATTTTCGAACGCGCAGGCAGGAACAGTCACGACCATCTCAGTAATACTGGCATTTCTGGGCTTCGTGTTCTTTTTTATCGGGCGCAGATCCGCAAGAGAGGACAAAACGCTGAAGATCCTGGGAGTGCTGGATATTCTGGCAACTGTATCCATTATCGTTATGTATGCAATTGTGTTTATCGCTATCGCAAGGGGCATAACAGATACCGGTGATGCTGAAGACGGCAGCTCCCGTTACGCGGTAGAAGAGCTGGAGATCGGAAGCAATTTAGGCGCTTTCGAATCGGTTGACATGGACGGTAATACTGTGACCGAAGCCATCTTTGCTGACAAGGATGTGACCGTGCTGAATGTATGGGGTACTTACTGCGGTCCCTGCATCGGGGAAATGCCTGATCTGGCAAAGCTTGATGAAGAATTCCCGGATAACGTTCAGGTGGTGGGCGTCGTGATCGATGCGCCGCCGGCCGGCAATGAAGATAATATCGAACTTGCCGGAAAGATATGCAGGGAGGCAGGAGTAAAATACACTAACATACTGGCCAGCGAGTCCGTGATGCAGGTGTTCAGTAATGTGGAAGCAGTACCGACCACATTTATTCTGGACAGCTCAGGCAACATCATCTGCAAACCTATCGTCGGCGCAGATGCCGAAAGATATAAAAAAGCTGTCGAGGAATATCTGGCAGGACAGTAAGCAGACAGTTTAAAAAGTTATACAAAGCCCATTTCAGTCTCATACTGGACTGGGCTTTTATAGTGCAGTGCATATGCTGATTGTTCGTTGTTACAGCGTTAAATGAATAAATATACACTTTAATAATGATACGAAATAAAAATGCGAATAGCGCATAAGTGTTGAAATATCAAGGATTTCAGGCCGAGTGCTATATGTTCCCGTATATATACAATCGAAAACATTGACAATATGAACGCGAATATTTATAATGCAACTATTATGAATATACGGTATAATTATACAAATTTAAGTATAATTAATCACAAAAGTTAACTAAGAAGGGAAGTATTGAGAAATGAGTAAAACAATCAAGAAAATGATAATGATCGCACTTTCCACCGTAATGGTGCTGGCTCTTGCAGCGTGTGGAGGCGGCGGAAGCAGCAGCGGCAGCGAAGGCGGTAAGCTTGCAGCTATCCAGGATAAAGGCAAGATCGTGGTCTGCACAGATGCGGCATGGGCCCCGTTTGAGTATATCGGTGAAGGCGGACAACCGACCGGAATAGATATTGAGATCGCTCAGTATATTGCCGATCAGCTTGGCGTAGAACTCGAAGTATCCAATATTGCATTTGATACCATCCCGACCGCACTGGTAAACGGCGATGCAGACCTGGCTCTTGCATGCATCACTATCACAGATGAGCGTAAGGAGCAGATGGCTTTCACTGATCCGTACACTTCAGTGCAGCAGTATATGGTAGTCACTGCAGACAGCGACATCGCTGCAATGGATGACCTTGCCGGTAAGATGATTGGAACGCATCTCGGAACAACAGGCGACTTCCTCGTCAGCGACGAAGTTGAGAGCGGAGTTCTTGCAGGCTCCGGCGCACAGAACAATCAGTACAAGGCTCTGCCTGATGCTGCAGAGGAGCTCAAGAGCGGAACACTGTCAGCTATCGTATGCGATTCGGTTCTTGCTGAGAATCTCGTAACGGCAAACGGAGATGCTCTGAAGTGCTTCCCTGTTGTATATGCAGACGGAACAGAAGCTGACGTTGAGAACATCGGCGCTGCAATGGCTCAGGGAGATGATGAGTTCACGGCAAAGATCAACGAGATCATCCAGGAGCTCGTAGCAAACGGACAGATCGACGAGTGGTTCGTAAAGCACAGTGAGGAAGCTTCCAAGCTGTAATATAGAGATAGTAATAACAGAAAATCAGGAGACCATAATTGTTTGAAAGTATTAAACAGGGATTCATCAAAACCTTCATAAGAGACAACCGTTACAAGATCTTTATTGAAGGTTTCAAAAATACGCTGATCATAACCATAGTGGCTGCTCTGATCGGAATCATCCTGGGAGTCATAGTCTCTTTCATACATTCACTTGCGGAGAACGCGCGTGACAAGCATCAGGATACGATCGGGGCAAAGTGCCTTATAATCCTGGACAAGATCTGCGCCGCATATGTTGCGGTCATGCGCGGAACGCCGCTCGCGATCCAGCTTATGATCATGACGTTCATCATAATGAGCGGATTTCCAAACAAGGTGCTCGTATGCTGTATTGCATTCGGCGTCAACTCCGGAGCATATGTATCTGAGGTTATCAGAGGCGGTATCGGTTCGGTAGATTACGGACAGACAGAGGCCGGGCGTTCACTCGGTCTCTCCCAGATCGGGACGCTCCGCCTGATTGTACTCCCTCAGGCAATCAAAAATATCCTGCCGGCGCTTTGCAATGAGGCGATCGCGGTCCTCAAGGAAACATCCATCGTAGGAATGGTTGCCGTAGTCGATCTGACCAGGGCAGGCGATCTTATCAGAAGCAGGACGATGTCACCGTACTTTACACTCATATCGGTAGCTATAGTGTACTTCATACTGGTCTATGGCCTGTCCAAGGCTGTTAAGAGACTTGAAAGGAGGCTGGCTCAGAGTGATAGACATTAAAGGACTTAAGAAAGACTTCGGCAAACTTGAGGTGCTGAAGGGAATCGACCTGCATATAGACAAGGGTGAGCGCGTGGTAATAATCGGACCATCGGGCTCAGGCAAAAGCACACTGCTCAGATGCATGAACATGCTCGAGGTGCCTACGGGCGGGCAGATAATTTTCGAAGGGACAGACCTGACGGACAAGAGGACGGACCTGGACAGCGTAAGATGCAAGATGGGCATGGTTTTCCAGCAGTTCAACCTGTTTCCTCACAAAACGATACTCGAGAATATGACTCTCGCTCCGCTTTACCATAAGATGATGAGCGAAGCGGAAGCAAAAGACAGGGCGATGGAACTGCTGACGAGGATAGGCCTTGCGGATAAAGCCAATGTATATCCTTCGACGCTTTCCGGAGGACAGAAGCAGCGTGTAGCGATAGTGCGTGCACTTGCAATGGGTCCGGACGTGATGCTGTTCGATGAACCTACTTCCGCTCTCGACCCTGAGATGGTCGGCGAGGTGCTCGAACTGATAAGAGAACTGGCAAATGACGGAATGACAATGGCGATAGTAACGCATGAAATGGGCTTTGCAAAAGAAGTAGGGACCCGCGTGCTGTTCATGGACGAAGGCGTCATAGCGGAGGAGAATGAGCCGCGGGAATTCTTTGAGAACCCGCAGAACCCGAGACTTCAGGACTTCCTGTCCAAAGTATTATAGAAAAAGGAGATCAATATCAAAATGTTTAAGCATACGATTGTACGGACGCCGTGTTCAAAAATCTGTGACGGGATCACTTCAGCTCCCGAACTTGGCCAGCCGATATACGAGAAAGCTCTCGAGCAGCATGCAAAATACATTGAGGCGCTGAAAGAGACAGGTGTGGATGTGCTGGTGCTGCCTGCACTTGAGGAATATCCTGATTCGTGCTTTGTCGAGGACGTGGCTGTTGTAGCGGAAAAGTGCGCTATTATTACAAATCCGGGTGCAGGAACAAGAAACGGCGAGACCGAATACATTGTGGATGCGGTCAAACAGTTTTATTCGGATGATCAGATCGGATATATCAAGGCTCCGGGCACGCTCGAGGGCGGAGATGTCATGAAGGTCGGAGATACCTTTTATATAGGTGTATCCGCAAGAACCAATGAAGAGGGCATAAAACAGTTCGCTGAATTTTTCGGCAAATATGGCTATGCGGTAAAGGAAGTCCCGCTGACTGAGGTCCTGCATCTTAAGACCGGCGTCAACTATATCGAGAACAACAAGATGCTCGTATCGGGAGAGTTCATAGACAAGCCGGACTTCGCTTCATACGAGAAGATAATCGTTCCGGAGGAGGAAGCGTACGGAGCCAACTGCATATGGATGAACGGTACCGTCATAGTGCCGCTGGGCTATGATGCGGTACAGAAGGCAGTAGAGGAGGCGGGCTATCCTGTGATCCTGGTGGATACTTCCGAATTCAGGAAAATCGATGGCGGACTCAGCTGTCTGTCGCTCAGATTCTGATCTGAACAGGTAAAATGCATTGAATTGTGGTAAGGACTTCGCATGATTGCGCGAAGTCCTTTTTTACACTTGATGATGATCAGCAAAACAGAATTGTTCCCTGCGCGTCCATTCTATGTCGAATGTGATATATATGATATATTTATGATGCAATAGTATACAGCGACAAACCGGAGGCTGCACGGAAGTCGCAGATGCGGGCAATATATACGCTCTCGGAAACGTGGCAGACGCGGGGGAAATGGTCCGTGCGAGCAGATAAGAAAAGGATGGATGATTTCTGGCGGGATTACCCGTACATGGACGAATTTGAGTATGTAGACTCGAAGTTCGAAGACTAAAGGGGGAAACAAAATGGCGTATACAGCATTTAAGACAATGAGGGAAGTTAATAAAGAGCGATTCGGCAAGGATCTCGGACCGAAGGAGCCGCCTCTGTATTACACCGTCGGACACCGCAATGACCTCAAATCTTCTGCGCTCAGGTTCCTTCACGAAAGATGTGAGGGGCTGAGATTTGACGAGAAGGCTGAAGCGGAGTTCTTTGGTGCTCAGTGCACCGGCAGAAGCACCTCTTCCGGACAGATCCCGTACAATATGCAGATGGATATTGACCGCCTGTGCCTCGAGAGAGAACTGGGCAATTTCATCGACTCGGGCACTGCCGAAGATGCATACACCGTGTATTACTGTTTCCTAGAGATGTTCATAGGCAGATACGGAGCTTCGCAGAACATGATTGAACTCCTTTCGGAATTTGAGTCAAACGCGAGCTCGCTCCTGATGAAGCACAGGGATCATTACTCCCATTCGGTATATGTCTTTGCTCTGGGTCTCGCGATCTACGAAAACAATGAGAAATACCGCAGGGTATTCCGCCGCTTCTACAAGGACCTGATCGGGTTTAAACGCGGGGAATCAGAGGAGAGAAAGTCGGCTAAGACCGCGAACTTCTTCCTGGAGTACTGGGGACTCACATCGCTCTTCCACGACATAGGATATCCGTTCGAGATACCATTCGAACAGGTCATGTCATATTTCGAAGTGGACAAGAAGGAAAGAGGCAAGGGGACGATATACCTGGCATTTCATGATATCTACTCGCTGACGAATCTCAATGAAAAGGCAAGGGCGAGGTTCAAAGATATATATCATAAGGACTTTAGAAGCACCGATGAGCTTCTGGCTTACGATATTACAAAAAAGCTCGGAGATGCATACGGTTTTCATGAACAGTATATGCTAGGCAAGCTCAGGAGCAAGCCGGTAGAGCCGAATGAAAACGGCTACTTCATGGATCACGCTTATTTCAGCTCAGCCAGACTCTGCAGGGAACTGCTCGAAACCATCGGCAGCCAGCGCGGGATCGACAGCATAACAAGTGCTCACATCGATGTTCTGTCCGCGATAATGCTGCATAACAGTCTGTTCAAGTTCGCGATCGCCTTCTATAAGGATCCGGACAGAAAACCGGCTCTCAAGGCAAGGCTCCATCCGCTGGCTTACATGCTCATGATCTGCGATGAACTGCAGTGCTGGGACAGAACGGCTTACGGGCGCAATTCGAGGACCGAGCTGCATCCGATGGCCGCGGACTTCGACTTCAGTGATGGAAAGATAAACGCGGTCTACTACTATGACGCCGAAGAATCACCTAAGATCGATGACTTCAGAGAAAAATATGATGCCTGGGTCAGACTGAAAAAGAAAGCCGGAAAGAAAAAGGCAGGCAAAGCCCCAAGACTCAAGGCCTACAGCGACATGAATGAAAAGGAGAAGATATTCCTCACCGAAATAAGGCACATAGTCGATACATCGATAATGCCTCTGAATGCCGTCCCGGATGTAAGGCGGGCCAACAGAAAGAGCAAGCACATATATCTCTCTGACAGCAACTTCCTGCACCTGTATGATTTTGCAGTATCCCTCAACGGAAGATACAGACATCAGGGCGAAGAGGAGACGGTCAAGACAGAGCAGCTGGAGACGGAATTCGATGTGATGTCGCTCGAGTACAAACTGTCCAATATACGTCAGGCCAGGAACTTCGATCTGTATCTGAACAAGATAGGCTGCTTCTATACGGACAAGCCTGTCGATTTCGACATGCTCACCTCGTTCACCCAGGAAGAACTCGACCTGATAGCGCCGATGGAGCACGACAGATGGGTGAGGGAGCATATATCCATGAGCTGGAGCTACGGGATTGAGTATGAAGACAAGGATCTCGATGTCACACATCCTGAAAAATTCGGACTCGCAAAAGACTTTTCAGAATCACAGGTCCGCGCAGCGCTCAGGGAACAGACCAGAAGGCACAAGCTGACCATGGACGGGGATCCTTCAGCAGAAGAGATCAAAGCGCATTATGATCAGCTGCCGCCTGATGAGCAGGGCAAGGACTGGAAACCTATGATGAGCATGCTCAAGCTGATAAAGAAGTATGACGGCCTGCGGATCTACAGGATAAACAGCGACAAGTGAAAAATGGGAATGGTGCGCCCGATTGGTCTGATAAAACGCTGAAACACAGTGAAATCAAGCGCTTTAGCGATTTTCAAAAAACGGAAAAAAGTCGGAACGATGCACTCAAACGTTGGAATGACTCGGGAACGATGCATGGGTTTGTGGTAAGGATTTCGCATGATTGAGCGGAATCCTTTTTTTGTTTACACTTGCCAGTAATCAAGAGGAACGGAGCAAACGGCGGATTTGCGTGGATCATACACAAATCATATCGTAATACCAACATAATATGTATTATGAATAGCATTGCAATGGAGTTATTCTAATTATAACTGTTTTACAAAAGAACGAAATTTAAAAGACAATTCAAAAGGGAGCATGACATGGAATACACATTTCCGGTAACAAGAAACACTAATCCAAAACCAAAGCCGACTGACTGCAAGTCGCTTGGATTCGGAAAATACTTTACCGATCATATGCTTATCATGGACTATGACGAAGGAAAGGGCTGGCACGACGGACGCATCATCCCATACGGACCGATCTGCATGGATCCGGGTTCGACAACTCTGCATTACGGACAGATGATGTTTGAGGGTCTCAAGGCTTACCGAAATCCAGAAGGCGGGCTCAATCTGTTCCGCCCGGATATGAACGCAAAGCGTCTTAACCGCACCAACGAGAGAATGTGCATCCCTCCAATGGATTAGGATCTCTTCCTCGCTGCAGTTAAGGCTATCGTCAAAGTCGATGAGGACTGGACACCGACCGATCCGGGAACATCACTTTATATACGTCCATTTATCATCTCGCCGGAGGTCAGCTTCTCGGTACTGCCTGCCAAGAAGTACTGGTTCATCATCATCCTTTGTGCTGTTGGCGCTTACTATGAGGGCAATGAGAGCAAATTGCACGGCAGCCGTATCCTAGTGGAAGAGGAGTATATCAGAGCTGCTATCGGAGGTACCGGTTTCGCGAAGTGCGCAGGCAACTACGCATGCGGCATGATCGCCTCCTATAAGGCTCATGAGTTCGGCTGTGAGGAAGTCCTCTGGCTGGACGCGAAAGAGCGTCGCTATGTTGAAGAGGTAGGAACTTCAAACGCTTTCTTCAAGATTGGAGATAAGATCGTTACTCCTATGCTTACAGGTTCTATCCTCCCGGGTGTCACTAGAGACAGTGTAATAAAGCTGCTCCGTAAGTGGGGATATGAAGTGGAGGAACGCCGTATCGAGCTCGATGAGATTTTCGAGGCGATTCAGAACGGAACCCTCAAGGAAGCATGGGCAACAGGAACAGCTTGTGTTATTTCGCCTATTGGAGTTCTGAACTACAAGGGCGTTGACCACGTAATCAACAACGAAGTAGTCGGAGATGTAAGCCAGAAGCTTTATGATACGCTTTACGGTATGCAGATCGGTAAACTTCCTGACATTATGGGAGACTGGATCGTAAAGATCTAAGGTGGATCACAGATCAAAACGGGGAACTGACATGAGATTTACCAAAATGCAGGGTTGCGGAAATGACTACATTTACATCAACTGTTTTGAAGAACAGGTAGATGATCCGTCTTCACTCGCTGTCAGACTGTCAGACAGGCACTATGGAATAGGCGGAGATGGGCTTATACTCATCGAGCCGTCAGCTCGCGCTGATGCATATATGCATATGTTCAATCTGGATGGATCGGAAGGAAGCATGTGCGGCAATGGTATCAGATGTGTCGCCAAGTACATATATGATAACGGCATCATTCCTGAAGACAGAAGACATGCGGTCATTGACACGAAAGCCGGTTTGAGAGAGGTCAGCTTTGATGTTGAGGATGGATGCGTCACTTCTGTTACTGTCGACATGGGAAAGCCGAAGCTGGTAAGCGTAGGCCCTGAGTCCTTGAATTTATGCGGCGCAGAACTTATTTTCACAGCAGTCGACATAGGTAATCCTCATGCAGTTTTCTTTTTGGAGGATAATCCTCAGCTTGGAGATACCTTCTGCGATAGCAACGACCTGATTGCCGCCTCATATGAGAGATCACTTTTGCAATTTATCGACATAAAGAAGATTGGAGACATACTTGCCCGGGAAAGATTTCCTGATGGAGTAAACTCCGAATTCATAAGCATCAGCAGCCGAGGAGAAATATTCTTTCGCGTATGGGAAAGAGGTTCAGGAGAGACTCTGGCATGCGGTACAGGCGCTGCTGCCTCGGTATTTGCGGGAATCATGGCGGACAAAATCGATGATGAAGTGCTTGTACATCTCGCGGGCGGAGATCTTCTGATCAGATACGATCGGGCGACAGGTAAATGTTTCATGACCGGCCCGGCTGAAGACGTTTTTACCGGATATATAGGGGTATAGTTTTATCATTTTGTCATTCAAGGATGGGGTTTTCGTAAAGATTGTCTGAAGGAGAGATTCCTTATGATGGCGAATGAAGAGTATCACTTAGAATTAAAAAACTGAACCGGGGGAGAAGTGTTATGGACGCTCAGGAGATAATACGGTATATCGGCAATGCTGAGAAGAAAACGCCTGTCAGGATGTTCGTCAAGGAAAAAGAACCGGTCGATTACGGAAGCGCCAGAGTCTTCGGAGCGGGAGACAAGATCGTTTTCGGTGATTGGAAAGAGCTTTGCGGAATAGTAAAGGCGAATTCTGACAGGATAGAAGATATCGTAATTGAAAATGACTGCAGAAACAGTGCTCTCCATCTGCTCGACACCAAGAATCTCAACGCCAGGATAGAGCCGGGCGCGTTCATACGGGAACAGGTAGAGATCGGAGAGAACGCGGTTATTATGATGGGCGCTGTAATCAATATCGGTGCCGTTATCGGCGACGGGACAATGATAGACATGGGCGCTGTAGTAGGTGGCCGTGCCGAGGTCGGGAGTAACTGCCATATCGGGGCGGGAGCTGTACTGGCAGGAGTAGTGGAGCCGGCATCAGCTATTCCTGTGATTGTGGAAGATGATGTGCTTGTAGGCGCTAATGCAGTTATTATCGAAGGCATACGCATCGGTAAGGGAGCTGTTGTGGCGGCCGGCGCAGTAGTTACGCAGGATGTATCCGCTAATATGGTAGTTGCCGGTTGTCCTGCGAGGATCATCAAGGAAAAGGATGAACAGACGTCAACGAAGACTGCGCTTGAGCAGGACCTCAGAAAGCTGTGAGATAAAGGTGAACCTATGGCAATGAGAGACCACTTGAATGAAGCAGTTTACAGTTTGAGGAGGAGCGCTATCAGGGAGTTTTCCGCGATGGCTGCTGCAAGGAAAGACTGCGTAAGGCTTACTCTCGGAGAGCCTGATTTTGCCACTCCTGAGCCGATCTGCAAGGCAGCGCTTGAATCAGTTTTCTCAGGTGACACACATTACATAGAAAATAACGGATCTCGAGAACTCCTCGGCAGAGTAGCGCAATTCGAGAAGAATAAGAACGGGCTTGATTATGAGGCTGATGAGATCATACTAACAGCCGGTGCTACTGAAGCCCTTTTTGTCTCACTTCTCGGGATCCTGAACCCGGGGGACGAGGTCATTATACCTATCCCGGCATTTGTACTCTATGAGGAAATAGTTCGCCTCGCTAGAGGAGTTCCGGTGCATATGGACACCTCTTCGGATGGGTTTCAGATAAAAGGGGATAAGCTCGAATCACTGATAACCGACAGGACGAAAGCGGTGATCCTGAATTCACCGAACAATCCGACAGGGTGCGTGTACGGAGAGGAAAGCCTGAGTGCCGTTTATAAAGCGGTGAAAGGCCGGGATATATTCGTTATATGTGACGACGTCTATAAGGCGCTTTGCTATACGGATGATTATCACAGCTTTGCGGAAAACCGCGACCTGAAAGAGCAGATACTGGTCGTTCAGAGCTTTTCCAAACCCTACGCGATGACAGGATGGCGTATGGGCTATCTTATGGCGGATCATTCCGTGAAAGAAAGACTCGAACTCGTGCACCAGTTCGATATAGTATCAACTCCGGCGATGTTCCAGAAGGCATGTATGGCCGCACTGGAGACGGACCCGTCATATATGTTGACTGAATACAAAGCGCGCAGGGACTATCTGATTTCCCGCCTAAGGGATGCTGGCATGGAGCTGACGGTTCCGGAGGGAGCTTTTTATGCTTTTCCGGACATATCCAAGTACAGAATGGATTCGATGACATTCGCACGGCACCTCCTAGATGAGGCAGGAGTCGCGGTGACGCCGGGAGCAGCTTTCGGCTCCGACAGACATGTGAGGATATCTTACTGCTGCAGCATGAAAGCGATCAGTGAAGGAATGGACAGGCTGGAACAATTCCTGAGCAGCCTGTAGGTGCATTTTCCCGCAGGAACTGGTCAATTTCATGACTACAAAGGTGCAGTGATCTGCTCACCCGAGTAGACAGAAAGAGCAGCGAGGACTCGAGCGGAGGATATATTCCGGTGACTATACAGTAAGTGCTATACAACAGCTAGCGCAATATGTACGAATGAAAACCATTAATTGCGAAACGATCAGGAACGAACTGACGGAGAGTTCAGATGAAATCAGGCGACTGAGGGAAGACATCCACAGCCATCCCGAGCTCGGTAACAACGAATTCAGGACTGCAGACCTGATTGAGAGCTATCTGAATAGTTTGGATATAACAACAAAGAGAGTGCTCGGCACTGCGGTGATCGGTACTTTGCGCGGGAAAACAGGCGGAAGGACGGTTGCTCTCAGGGCTGACATGGACGCTTTGCCTCTGACTGAGATCACAGGAGCTGATTTTGCATCTGTTTATGCGGGCAAAATGCACGCCTGCGGTCATGATGTGCATACAGCAGCTTTGCTCGGGGCGGCAAGGATACTTTCAGCATACAGGGATGAACTCGAGGGAAATGTAGTTTTCCTGTTCGAGCCTGATGAAGAGGGAAGAGGCGGAGCAGCCAGAATGATAAAAGAAGGTTGCCTGGAAGGCGCAGATGCTGTCTTCGGCGCGCATGTAACGCCTGATCTTCCCTCAGGGAAGATCGGGGTCATGTACGGAAAGTTCTACGCCGCTTCTGATACGTTCAGGATCGTCGTAAACGGCAGGGCATCTCACGGAGCTGTACGGGAAAAAGGGATTGACGCGTTGGCGGCAGCCGTTGAAATGGTCACGGCGCTTCTCGCTCTGCCGGGACAGATCACAGACGACAAATGCGTTTTGACTGTAGGCAAAATGAACTCGGGAACGGCAGAAAACATAATGCCCGGCTTCGCGGAGCTCGAGGGGATAATTCGGACTCTCGGATCGGAGACCCGAGCCGCGATGGAGGAAGCTTTTCACAGAACTGTCCGTGAAATCGCCGGAAAAACAGGGACAACAGTAGTAATTGAATATAATCACAGCCATCCGGGCATCGTGAACAACGACGAAATGACAGCATTGGCTGAAAAAGCTGCGGCCGACCTTTTCGGAGATGAAGGCGTGTGCAGAATCGATGGACCGACGATGACAACGGAGGACTTCGGGTGTTTTCTCAATGAGGCGCCAGGAACTTTCTATCATATAGGAGCGGGGTGCGAAGAACCTCTCCACAGCAGCGCTTTTCTGCCGGATGATGATGTGGCTATAAAACTTGGCGGGATGCATGCGGCTGTAGTTTTGCGTTATTTGAATAAGATAAAGCCGCTGATCGAAGAGGTATCAGGAGAGACCGCGGTAATTGACTTATAGCTGAAATGAGGCAGAGATATCTGAGGCGATATAAGCTGCTGTGGCAGAGGAGCGATCAATGCTGATAAGGGATTTTGAACATAGGGTGCATTGGGAGGAGATATACTGATGACCGCTCATGAGATATTAAGAGACGAACTCATCAAATCATATTCCGACGGAAACCGGCTCAACTTTAACGGATTGAGCAGAGATGATGTCGAGAAGGCCGCTCTTGTCATAAGCAAGGCCGCCTCTGATCTTCTGATGCGGGCGGACAGCCGCGGAAGGATCAATTCGGGTGACATAGTCGAGATCTGGAGTACTGCGGCGGCGAAGGTTTTCGGAAAGGAAGCTGAAGATGAGCCTGAAGGAGGCTGGCTTGCGCATACATATGATTATCTGAGAAACAGGCTTTTCCCACATATTCCGGCTCCTGAGGATTCGGAAAAGTTTGAGGCCGGCAGACTCAGTTTGCTCAAATTTATGCGCGCGGTATATGAATACGAGCGTAAATGCTGTGAATTTGATCCTATACTCGACATATTACTGCTCAGCGATGAAGAGATAAGAGAAAAAAGTTTTATAAATGAATACATAAAGATGAAAGCTCTCGTCAGAGAGAATTACATTTATGAATTCATGCGCATAGGCGCGGAGATCACTCCATTCAACACTCTTGGGCACATCAGCGGGGTTCACTATGTAGCGATGTACGCAGCCCGGCAACTATATAAGGCCGGTGTCACGGTCGACCTCGCGCTGATATCCGCTGCGGCGGCTTCGCACGATATCGGAAAGTACGGATGCCGTAAACACGAAGAGAGGCGTGTTCCGTATCTTCATTATTACTATACAGATTACTGTCTCGGGCGCTGCGGGCTGAAACAGACTGCGCATATCGCAGCCAACCATTCGACATGGGATCTTGAACTCGAAGATCTGTCCGTGGAGTCGCTTTTGCTCATCTACTCGGATTTCAGAACTAAGAGCACCAGGAAAAATGGCAGGGAGATAATACACTTCTACAGCCTGCGCGAAGCTTTTGATGTCATTCTCAGCAAGCTGGACAATGTCGATGAAGCAAAAAGGCTCAGATATGCACGAGTATACAACAAGCTGAAGGACTTTGAGGATTATATGATCGAACACGGAGTCCATACAGATATCGCAGACTGTGCTGACAGCTATCCTCGTGAATGCACCGAGCCGGTGGTACCTGTGAGGAGAGAGTACGTACTGCTCGACAGGAGCAGCGTCACTGAGCAGATAAAATACCGGGCGATAGATCACAACATACGTGTCATGCACAGGTTTGGCAGTGAGCAGCTATTCTCAGGTCTGGTAGAGGCTGCCCGGAGCGAGACTGACTGGAAGAATGTACGCACATACATAACTATTCTCAGAGAGTATTCGACCTACATGACAGACAGCCAGAAGGCTCTGGCTCTCAGATATCTGTACGATAATCTGGCGCATCCGGAAAGCGATATTCGCGAGCAGACCGCAGACACGATGGGGTATATCGTATCGAAATACCGCGAAGAGTACAAGAAAGAGCTGCCGGGGGACATTCCGGCGCCTGACGATAACATCACGAATATTTCACTTTTCAGGGAATACCTGGCGCTCATGCTGGATCCTGACCGCAAGTATACAGAGGCTCACCGGAAGTGGATCACGGCAAGCACGGATTTTTTCGTGCGCGCCGTTACCGGTAACTGCAGGACTTCATGCATACCCAGATATTTTGACATCCTGGAAAACTACTATATGCCTAAATACTATCTGGCCGGGAGCAAAATGAATGACGCCGCAACCGAGGAAAAAATCATCGTACTTATGAATACGGCCCTCGTGACCGATGCTGGTATCTGCACGGCAAGCTTTCGAAAGAGTATATACGATTTTGCCCGAAATGTGTCAGGAAAAGTCAGCAAAAGTGTGGATCTTATCGCGCTTGAAGTCCTCGAGCATCACGGTTTGATTCCAAGCGACGAATACGACAGGCGGGTAAGGAAGATCCTTGATCTTTCGGAGGGAATTATTACGGATGAGCAAATGTCTGCAATGTTTCTCGACAACCTCAAGCTTCATGTCACCTGGAACACCAAGATGGCAAACATTAAGGTGATGAAGCAGAACGCTCTTGAGAAAGCGGATCAGAGCAGGCTGATGCAGATTGCGACGCATTTTTCCAACCTGATCAAGGTCAGCGAAACAGTCACTGTCAGGAAGGAAGCCGGAAGGGCACTCCTGGATATCGCGGGAAGAATGACGATGGATAAGCGGAACGAGCTGATGCTTGAGCTGTTCAACGGGCTTGAGAGGAACGACTACCAGTTCTCAGGACTGATTCCGGATTATCTGGGTATAGTACTCTTGTATCTTGATCCGGAGGAACTCGACGAAGTCATATATGAGATGGGAAAAATGATCGATTCAGGCACTGAAAGAGCAGCGGAAGCGGCGTTGGATACCCTCGCCATCGCGCTTGAGAATTACACCCATTTCGTCTCGTACAGAACAGATATCACAAGAAGGAACCGGATACTCGGACTAATTATGAAGGGAGCCGCTTCCGGTAGAGAGACGGTGGCCAGAGAAGCTATACGCGCACTCGGAGTACACATTTTCGGTAGTTCTGTGCTGACACTCGATGAGAAGAGAAACATCGCTTCGCACTGCTTCAAGCGCATCCTCACCATCATGCCTGATGCTTCGGCTTCAAGCGTGATCGACTTCTACAACAACGCGGCCTCGCTCAATCACATATATAGATACATAACAGAGTACAGGGCTGAGAAGGGATCCCCTGATTTTGCACCGGACAAACCGGCAGTATTCTTCCCAGGGACATTCGACCCGTTCAGTCTTGGACACAAAGCGATCGCGACGACCATAAGGGACATGGGATTCGATGTCTTTCTTGCCATCGATGAATTCTCATGGTCCAAGAAAACAATACCTCACATGCTGAGGAGAAACATCCTGCAGATGTCCATCGCGGACGAAGAGGGGCTGTACATCTTCCCGGATGACATCCCTGTCAACATAGCGAATCCGCGCGATCTCGGGTATCTCAGGAGTCTTTTCCCTGATCGTGAGCTGTATGTAGCCGTGGGTTCCGATGTCGTGCTCAACGCGTCGGCATACAGACGGGAACCGGAGGAAAATTCGATACACACATTCAACCATATTGTCTTTGCCAGAGAGGCCCGCAGGCTCGAAGCCGAAGGCACTGCTTATCCTGTGACGGGCAAAGTGATAAATCTGACGCTCGACAAGTTCTATGAGGACATAAGCTCCACAAAGATTCGTGAGAATGTCGATTTGGGGCGCGATATCTCTGACCTCATAGATCTCTCGGCTCAGAACTACATCTACGGCAAAAGCCTCTATGTCCGCGAGCCGGCGTACAAGCACGAAGTGCAGGCGAGGGAGCTGAATATCCATACATACGAGCCAGGCGAGCATGCGGAGATGGAGTACTTCCTGAAAGAATTTGGAAGCAGAAGCGAAGAACTCAGCCAGACTGCTGAATTCCTATCGAGGCCCGACATAAGGCGTGTCACTATTGAGACAGCTGGCGGCAGACTTTCAGCCTCCGCAGGGGCAAAACGCGTGAGGACCAGTGAACTCATGGATGTGTTCGGGGATATAGACATCGCTTCGTACATCCGGAGCAACGCGGGCGGCGAGATAGCGGTCATAGGCGCCTTTTACGTGGCAGGAGGGGAGAATGTCTCTTATCTGAGGCAGATACTGCTCACGGAGCTTTTGACATCACTCATAGCTAAGGATTATTCGTATGCTGTTTTCTATCCGGCGGACGTTACAGCTGTTGATCCGTTAGCCATTTCGACAGTGGTCAGGCAGGGATTCATCAACATATCCTCCGACCCTGACAAACCGGTATACGCGGTCGACATGCGTAACCCTATAGCACTGTTCAGGGATGCCGATACAGTGATCAAGGCTCCGCTCAACAAGAACCAACGGGTCCAGAAAGCTTTCGACAAAGCACATGAGAACCTTCTGGCTGTGCTTCGCAGCATCTATCCGGGCAAATTGCTGCTTTCATTTAATACGAGTGCCGTATACAGCAAGATAGTCGATCTGGTCGCGGCTACCAATGGCGTATCCGTTAAACCGGATCCGATGAAGAAGAGAGGCCCTTACATAGCGGTGCCTTTCGGCAAAGCCCTTTCTGACGTGGTCGTTCCTAACACAGTCACCAAGGCTTTACGCACTGAGAAGTATTTCCGCAACGACCTTCACGGCTTTGATGTCAGAGAATCCAGAGATTATCTGACGCTCGATGAACAGGCGGGGACGATAAGGTCTTTTGCCCGTCCGGTGATTCTTATAGACGACCTGTTGCACTCTGGCCAGCGCATGAGCAAAGTAGAATCCGTGCTGAGGCAGAACGAAGTAGAAGTCCACAAGGTCATCGTCGGACTTCTTACGGGCAAAGCGCGCGATAGGATGAAGATGATGGGAAGGGATATAGAAAGCGCGTATTTCCTGCCATCGATCAGCATGTGGATGAACGAGCGAGACTGCTATCCTTTTATCGGAGGCGACAGCATAGATAGTCCTGATACTTCGCCCGAGTCAGGGGATATCGGGTCGGAGGAGGGTGAGGGAGCTTCTGTCAACTTGATACTTCCGTATACCGGATTCAGTTTTGTAGGCGGAGGAGATCCCGACAGCATATACAGGTATTCCCTGACATGCCTTGAGAACGCTTTGTCGATACTTCGTGTCATCGAAGAGGAGTATCAGAAGACATTCGAGAAAAAGCTCACACTGAGGAGGTTGGGCGCGGTCATTACTAATCCGCGTATGCCGCTTCTCGGGCAGGGGCTTGACTATGATGACCATATCGTGCCTTCGGTTTATGTCGATAATGAACTGCGAAGGCTGAAGAGGCTGTTCATGTTCAGGCATAAGCAGCAGCAGTAATTAAGCGGCCGGATACATACGATCATAAACCGGCCAAATTCATACGGTATAGTAAAATTCTAACCTATGCATGCATTAACAACAGCAACAAAAGGGAGAAATGGAATGAGATTTCTGCACGAATTGCCTGCAGATACAGGCATACAAAATGTGATCGAACTCGGCGGCTGCCCGGTCAAACTTGCGGGGCATAACAGAGTCAACATACTCGCGCTCGGAGATGTAGGGACGACTATGCTCATAGGCCTCAGGCTGCTCGGTGCCGACGTCATTTCCGAAATCGGAATCATGGACATAAGGCAGGAAAACCTCGAGCGTCTGGAGATCGAGATCAACCAGGTGGGTTATCCTTTTGATACTCACAAACTGCCGGAAATCAGGATCTTGGATGAAGAGACTTTGTTCGACTGCGACGTGCTGGTGTTCTGCGCCAGCAGGGGAGTCCCTCCTGTGACCGTAGATTCGGCAGAGCAGGTCGAGGATGTCAGGATGGCTCAACTCGATGCCAACAGGGAGATAATAAAGCACTACGCAACTCTTGCCCGCAAGGCGGAGTATAAGGGGATGGTAGCTGTGGTAAGCGACCCTGTGGATAATCTTGCGGCGGCATTTCTCGATGCGGCGGAGCTCATGCCTTGGCAGATCCAGGGATACGGGCTCGGAGTCATGAACATGAGAGCTCTTTACTATTCACGCAAAGAGCCGGAAGGTCCGATGAGTCTTTATGAGACTGAAGGAAGAGCTTTCGGGCCTCATGGGCAGGACCTGGTTATAGCCAACAGCATCGAACACTATGATGAGGAAGCCTCTCTGAGGCTTACTGAGCTGGCAACGAGCGCCAACTTAAAAGTGAGGGAGCTTGGATTCAAGCCGTATATCGCTCCGGCCATATCATCCGCAGCCGTTCCGATTCTGCTTACGCTTCGCGGGGAGTGGCACTACGGATCGGTATATCTTGGGGATAGCGCCAGAGGCGCTTTTATGGGGGTGAAAAACAGACTGACAGAGTCAGGCTTCGAGTATGAGGATGTGCCACTGCCTGACGCGCTGTACAAGCGCATCCTGAATGCTTATACAACGCTGTGTGATATACGCTAAAAGGGGTGACGGGGACTGTGAGAGAATTGATAGTAGTGAGACCTCTCTGCGAGATACAGGGCTGGAACAGAAGGATGGAAGATGTTCTGGGGGACATACTGGAAGAGCTCGACAGAGAAGGCACGGATATCACCCTGGTGGAAAAAGCGTCAGAGCTGCAATATACAAGTATGAGAGACCGTCATGTACTCTTTGCCGTGAGCCTGACAGAAGCCGGTGTCAACATGGAGTACTACAGGATGCTCGAGTACTTCAGGTCCAATCCCGACTGCCTCGAAGGATCGTCCGGGGGTATACTGGTTGACGGGCAAAGTGAGCTTTTTACCAAGGCGCTGGCAAGAAGGCTGGCTTTCTCGGCGAATGCTTCGGGCTGCACTTTTCCGGGCAGACCGCTTGTCGAGGCTACCGGAGACCTTAAGAATTTTCACGTCCTTTCCGGTATTCGCAAAGTTGATCTGGAAACGGTTTACGAACAGCAGGTGCGCGACCTCGTTCACAGGATAAGAGATTTTGGCAGTGAAAGCGCGCCTGTGTCTAACGGATCGGAAAGAATTAAGGTGCTCGCTGTCCACGCGAGCTCAAGGAAGACTTCCAATACTTTGCTCCTGTGGGACAAGGTGCGCAGGAACATAGAATACAGAGCCGAGATTACGGAGATATCTCTAAGCGAGGGAGTGATCAGGGATTGCAGGGGATGCAAATATGAGGACTGCCTGCATTTCGGCGAACAGGGCAGATGCTTCTACGGTGGGATAATAACAGAGCAGGTCTATCCTGCATTGATGGAAGCTGATGCGCTGGTGATGATATGTCCAAATTACAATGATGCTCTCAACGCCAACCTTACAGCCTTCATCAACAGGTTGACAGCTCTGTACAGAGCGCACGATTTCAGCCGTAAGAAAATTTACGCGCTTGTCGTGTCAGGCTACAGCGGCGGCGATATCGTATCTGAGCAGATAATAGGTGCCCTTAATTTCAACAAAGGGATGATACTTCCGGGCAAATTCGCCATGGTTGAGACCGCAAACGATCCGATGAGCATCCTCGAAGTGCCTGAGATCGATGCCAAAGCCGCAACCTATGCGAATAGGATAGTATAAGATAACAGTACAGAGGAACAGATATGAGGCTGTCGCACAAAAATAGTGTGGCAGCCTCTTTTATTTGGAAGGAGGAACGACATATGCCGTACTATACAGAGAAACAAATTGAACATGTGCTATTAAATATGTAGAAAAAACAACTTAATCAGGAGTCAAGTTAATAAAAAAACAGCAACGCGAGCGTAGAGAATTTTAGTACTCTAAGGTTCGCGTTTTTGCTAAAAAATCAATTGGGGTAAATTGGGGTAAAATGAAAAACGCACTCGTCAGAATACTGTAATTCCAACGGGTCTGCCGTTTAAGTTTGTTGGTGCGCCCGGCGGGGATCGAACCCGCGGCCTTCTCATTCGGAGTGAGACACTCTATCCACTGAGCTACGAGCGCATATTTACGCCGGGCATGAGCCCGGCGTTGTTCATTATATTTGATTATGATGGAATGGTCTAGAGGTAATCTGCCTCGCGTCCGATCGGTCTGCACATGAGATCTTCCATCGCGTCCTGTACGGTGATCTTGCCGTTGATGACGTCGTAGATGGCGTTGAAGATCGGCATATCAATGCCCATCTGCTCAGAGAGCTCCTTCGCGACTTCTGCCGTGTACATTCCCTCGGATACCATGCCGATTTCCTTTATTGCGTCCTCAGGCTTATAGCCCTTTCCGAGAAGCCTGCCGCAGCGGAAATTTCTGGAGTGGATGCTCGTGCATGTTACGATCATGTCGCCGATTCCTGCGAGTCCGAAGAAAGTCGAAGGCCTTGCTCCCATTTTAACTCCGAGTGATGTCGCTTCCGCACAGCCTATAGTAAGCATGGCTGCCAGAGTGTTGTCTCCATAGCCGGCTCCGTTGGCGATTCCCGAGCCTACTGCGAGAACGTTCTTGAGCGAAGCTGCGAGCTCCATGCCCTTCATGTCGTCATTCAGATAGACTCTGAATTTGTTTGTGCTGAAGAGCTCTGCCATGGCTATTGCAGTGGATTCCTTCCTCGATGACATCGCTACGACCGTAGGGACGCCAATGCCGACTTCCTCGGCGTGCGAAGGACCGCTGATGCAAACATATCTGTCGAGATCGAAGTATTCGCCTATGACCTCAGACATCCTTTTGTGCGTTTTCTGCTCAAGGCCTTTGGAGATGCAGGTGATGATCGCGTCTTCACGGATGAAAGGAACGGCCGATTTTATGGCGCTTCTCACATGCTGTGCCGGAAGGGCGAAGATGACGAATTCAGCTTCTTTCAGAGCTTCTTCGTTTGTCTTGCAGAAATGGTAATCACCTTCGAGCTTTACGCCCGGAAGATAATCCTTGTTTTCCATGTCTGCTGCCATGCGGGCAAGATGATCCTGGTCGATATCAAAGATGTTGATCCTGCAGCCTTTTCCTGCAAGCACTGTGGAAAGAGCCGTACCAAAGCTTCCTCCGCCGATAAATGCAACTGTAGTCATATCTTTATCCCCTCTTTGTCAATCCGAATGAGCAACTTTTTCTCTTAACCCAATCAAGTAATTATACTGTTTTTGCACGTAAATTAAAACCACGACAGCCCTGCATGTGATATACTGTTAACCGTGAATGCGCCGGCTTGAGCTGCCGGCATAATAAGGAGACAGAGATGGCAACCAAAAAGAACCCAAGAGTAATTAAGTTTATACTTACAGATGATGATTATATAGCGTTCGGCCGCTACCGTATCCTCTATACTGAGGGCGGACGTAAACTGGTAAACAGGCAGAGACTGACATATCTGATCAGCGGTATCTGCATAGCCGGACTTTTCACAATATTCCATGCAGATCATCAGTTCACCATGATCGCCTATGCAGTCGCGGCTGTTATCGGTATCGGCGGACCGATTTTTGCGGAAAGAATACTGCTCAGACAGCAGGATAAAGCCATTAAAAATTCAACGGATACCATTGAGAGAGTCCACGCAGTGGAGAATGTGATCACAATAGGCGATGATGCTCTCATCACGGATGCGGGAGAAGACCACCAGTCGTTCGACTATAAGGACATCAAGCAGGTCGACCTCACAGAAGAAGCGATCTACGTATGGATGAGCGACACGATGATAATGCCTGTGCCTCTGCATGCTTTCAGCAGCATGGATGAGATGAAGGAAGCATATAAGCTGATAAGACAGGAGATCAGAGAAGCAGGTGGAACACTTGCTGATGAAAAATAAATGCACTTTGTGGAAAACAACAAAAAACCAAAAGTATATTAGTTGACAACACAAGTAATTGTTGCTATATTAGCAACTGAACTTATTCTATGAAAGGAGCACATTCACATGACAAGAAACATGATGATGGAAATGGGAATGATGGGCATGTGCATGTGCAGAGCCGATGAATAGCATAGGATAAGGTCATAACGAATCCGGAAACTGTGTATATTTCTCATGTGTGAGATGCCGGGGCAGGTCGTTAAGACCTGCCCCATATTATTTTTCAGAAAGGAACAGAATGGCAGAACACATTATAAGACTTAAAGGGGTCACAAAGGAGTTCGATACAAAGGGCGGCAAGGTGGTCGCGCTGAAGGACATCAATCTGGACATCGAAAGAGGAGACTCATACGGAATAATCGGTCTTTCCGGCGCGGGCAAGTCGACACTGGTCAGAACGATAAACCTCCTCGAACAGCCTACCGAGGGTAAAGTCATCTTCAACGGAAGCACCCTTACAGGGCTGAAAAACAAGGACCTCAACATCCACAGGCGCAAGATATCCATGATATTCCAGCAGTTCAACCTGCTGATGCAGAGAGACGCTATCGGAAACATACTCTTCCCGCTGGAGATCGCGGGAGTTCCGAAGGCGGAAGCACTCGAGAAAGCTCAGGAACTCCTCAAGGTCGTAGACCTCGAAGACAGAGCGCACTCGTATCCGTCGCAGCTCTCCGGAGGCCAGAAACAGAGAGTGGCGATTGCAAGAGCGCTTGCATCCGATCCTGAAGTCATCCTGTGCGACGAGGCTACATCGGCTCTCGACCCTAAAACGACAAGATCGATTCTGAGCCTGCTGAGGAAGATCAACGAAGAGCGCGGAATCACACTGGTGGTGATCACCCACGAGATGGAGGTCATAAAGCAGCTCTGCAACAAGGTCGCTGTAATCGAAAACGGTGAGATCGTGGAGCGCGGTGAGGTATCGGAGATCTTCAGGAAACCAAAGACTAAGGCAGCGAAAAAGCTCTTCTATCCGGACGGACAGATCCATGAAAAACCGCTGACGAAGACGTCGACGAAGAACAGAGTCAGACTGGTGTTTGATGAAGCAAATGCAGGCGAGCCGATAATAGCTAACATGATAGTAGAGCTCAAGGCGCCGGTGAACTTCCTGTATGCTAACCTCGATGTGCTTGGCGGATCCCAGAAAGGACAGATGGTGATATGCCTGGCAGCCGACAAGGAGACGGCGGAGAAACAGAAAGAGTACCTCAAGGCAAAAGGTGTAGAGGTCACTGAGATCGAAGAGGAAGAAATCGAAGAGGAGGTGAAGGCATAGTGGATATTCATGAACTTATAGCCCTTCTCGCACACGGAACACTGGATTCCCTGTATATGATCATCATCTGTACGGTGGTATCGTATATCATCGGTCTTCCTATAGGAGTCTCACTCATAGTGACGGCGCCGGGAGGAATAAGGCCGCTGGGAATATACAACAAGGTGGTTGGCTTCATAGTCAACATCCTGAGATCGGTACCATTCCTCATCCTTATGATCGCCCTGATGCCTTACATACGTAAGCTGATCGGAACGGGCATAGGCAAGGAGGCGGCGACAGCAGCCCTGATAGTGGCAGCGGCGCCATTCGTAGCAAGGCTCGTGGAGCAGTCGCTTCTCGAAGTCGATCCGGGAGTCATAGAAGCAGCACAGGCCATGGGTGCCAGCAATCTGCAGATAATCCGCAAGGTGCTGCTGCTCGAAGCCAGACCATCGCTTCTGAACGGAGCTGCTGTAGCTACGATCAACATACTCGGCTACACGGCAATGGCCGGTATAGTCGGAGCCGGAGGACTCGGAGAGATCGCCATCAGATACGGACTCTACAGATTCCAGCCTTCGATAATGTGGATAACCATAGTTCTCCTGGTAATACTTGTACAGATATTCCAGGAGATCGGAATCAAGGTAGTCAATAAATACGACAACCGCATCAACTAGTTAAGACCCCAAAGGGTATAAATAAAAGCTAAAAAATATCACTGGTATAACTGTTTAGTAGAAAGGGACAAAACAATGAAGAACATCAAAAGATTCAGCATTCTTGCAGCAGTACTCGTGCTTTCACTCGGTATCCTCGCAGCATGCGGAGGAGGCGGCGGTGATTCCGCAGACAAGACCATCAAGGTAGCTGCTTCTCCTACACCTCACGCAGAGATCCTCAATTCGATCTCGGAAGCTCTCGCAGAAGAAGGATGGACACTCGAAGTAGTCGAGTTCGATGACTATGTACAGCCTAACGTGGCTACAACAGACGGCGACGTTGATGCCAACTACTTCCAGCACGTTCCTTACCTCGATCAGTACAACACTGAAAACGGCACAGACCTGGTAGCTGTTGCAAACGTACACTATGAAGCAATGGGCGCTTACAAGGGCCAGAAGGACAGCTTCGATGCTCTCGCTGACGGAGACAAGATCGGCGTTCCAAACGACGTAACAAACGAAGCAAGAGCTCTCCAGCTGCTCGCAGCAAACGGCGTTATCACACTGAAGGACGGAGTCGGACTCGAGGCTACAAAGCTTGACATCGTTGATAATCCGAAGAACATTGAGATCGTTGAGCTTGAAGCTGCAACAATCCCTGCTTCGCTTCCTGACCTCGCACTTGGCGTTATCAACGCAAACTATGCACTCGGTGCAGGCCTCACAACAGACGATGCAGTTGCTTACGAGGCTGCTGATTCCGAAGCTGCTGAGACATATGTAAACGTTATCGTAGTAAATGCAGGCAACGAGAACAGCGAGAAGACACAGGCTCTCGTAAAGGCTATCCAGACAGATGATGTAAAGGACTTCATCCTCAACACATACAACGGAGCTGTTCAGCCTAAGTTCTAAATCAGACGATAAATGAGTAATTTGATCAAAACAGCGGTCATAGCGGGAACCCCCGTAGACACTCAGATGGGTGTCGAATACATAGAACGCAAAACGCAGGAAGCCGGCACAGAGCCCGGCTTCTTGCCGTTGTATTGCCCGGTGTCGGAGGACTGCGATGCGCAGGTAAGATTCCAGTATTCGGACGACGATGAAAAACGTGCGATAATGGACGGCCTGTTCAACGAGGCAATAGAGGAAGGCGTCAGGGATTTCTTCATCTACTGCAACTCGCTCTCGGGATCTTTCGATTTTGACATCTACGCAGTCAGGAAATCGGCAGAGACGGGTGAAGACATCCGCATCTATACACCTCTTCAGGTATACAGGTTGCTCGGCAGGGAGTTCAGCCGTGTAGGAGTAATGGCAGCCAATAATCTGTCGGCGCATGCTATCGAGGAGGCGCTCATGGCTTCGAGCCCCGACGTATATGTTATAGGTACGGGCAACATGGCCATCGTGCGCAGTATAGAGGACGGGATGGATCCTGAAAGGATAGTCGAAGAATGCGGCCTTGAAGAAATGGCGAAATACATGGAAGCATGCGGAGCCGGGGCGATAGTGCTCGGCTGTACGCATTTCCCTTACTTTAAGGACGAACTCGCAGGACGGACCGGTCTGCCCCTCATAGATCCTGCTGACAGGATGTTTGAGGCACTGGTCAGAGCCACCCGATAGACACAGAAGTAATATAGATCTGAGATCCGCAGATTCCAAATAGGTCTGCGGATTTCTTTATTTTGCACTGATTATTTAGTATAATCTACTATGTATGATTATGTGCTCGATGCAGCACGATTTAAGGTAACACTAACGATAAAAAAGGGATAGAAAAATGGCAGGCAACTTTATAAAAGTAGGCAAATGGGGCGAATGCATATGGGGTATCGATGAGAACGGCAATCTCCTCATTGACAACGGACTGGCTGCAGACCTGGGTGATGAAGGAGCTCCATGGAAGGGCTTTGAAGACGAAATCAGATCCGTGCTCGCTACACGCGATGTGAGCTTCCCTGACGGGGCATCTCTGGCGGGACTGTTCAGGGGCTGCAGAAAGATGATCAAGGCAGATCTGAGCGGTTTTGACACTTCAAATGTCACACGCATGGATTCGATGTTCGAAGGATGCGCGAACCTCCGCGAGATGGACATCTCTTCATTCGACACCCGTAACTGTGCGGATATGAGCAGAATGTTTGCTCAGTGCGCAAAGCTCGATGATATACGTCTCGGCAATGATTTCAGCACAAACGGCGACGGAAGCACGGACTGCGGCAGACTTGCAGTGAAGGAATACGGCAAGTACAAAAAGGCAAAGCCGATAGCAGTAGAGGGCTTCAGGGTGCTTTATCACAGCAACTTTGACGGCGAGGCTGAAGAGATCGTTGAGGAAAGACGCACGATCCCTAACGCGGGATATCAGATAGAGACACCTATGTTTGACAGACCTGATGAAAGCTGGAAGTTCATGACATGGAACTCGCGTCCTGACGGAAAAGGAGCTGCACTTCCGGCCGGATCAGATGTCAAGTCGGTCGACAGGGATCTCGATCTTTACGCTATATGGGGACATGCTCCGAAAATCGGGGAGGTCAGCGAACCGGCTCCTTTCTCGTTCGGAGAGACCATTCCGTTCGAACTTCCGGACATCATTTCCGTAAATGACCCTGAAGTCACGGGATATCTTGAAATAAGCGCTACAGGAGAAGAAGGCAGCTGGCGTCCGATCAACCATAACGCCATCCTTCCTGTATCATGCGACGGATATCTTCTGAGACTCCACGCTGCAAACAGCATTGGCGAAGCGGTTTCGAATGCCGTTAAGCTGAGCATCAGCAGAGCCAACATCGATGTATCCGGAGTGCGCTGGGCAGAAGAAGATGACATGACTTACGACGGCAGCGTCAAGCGCGTATGGCTCGAGGGACTGCCTGAAGGCGTCGTGCCTAAATATAAAGGAAACGAGGGAGTCGAGGCAGGCACATACACATCGACGCTCAGCTTCGATTTCGATCAGGATAACTTCAATGAGCCGCTCATAGTCCGCGAACACGAGTGGACGATCCGCAAGGGAACCTACGACATGTCGCAGGTAGGCTGGGTATATGACGGTCCGTTCGGATATGACGGCGCTGAGCATTCCGTAGAGCTCAAGGGACTGCCTGAGGGCGTCACTGCTTCTTATGAAAACAATTCAGGCAGAGAAGCCGGTGTCTATACCGCAAGAGCAAAATTCAGTTATGACGGCTCCAATTACGAGAAGCCGCAGGATGTGGCTCCGTGCGTATGGGAGATAAAAAAGGTAGAGATCGATGCAGCGGACCTCGAGTGGTCGGGCTGTGAAGACTTTGTATACGATGGCGAACCGAAGAAGGTGTTCATCACGAATCTGCCTGAGGATGCTGACGTTGAATATGACGGAGCAGAGGAGTCCCAGGCCGGAAAGTATCTCGCGAGAGCATCCCTGAAAGGCAACTACTGCCTCATGGGCCCGGCGGAGTATGAATGGGAGATCGCAAAGGCTTCCTATGATATGTCCGGTGCCGCATGGTGCGCAGACACGGATTTCGAATACGACGGAGAGATGCACGGCGTACAGCTGGCATCGTATCCTAAGGAGCTCGGAGTCAGATACAGCGGAAATGAGGGAAGAAGAGCCGGCGAATACACCGCACGCGTTTCCTTCATCAATCCTGACACACACAACTACAATACGCCTGACGACATGACCACAGGCTGGAGTATCGCTAAAAAGACTGTCGACATGTCCGGCGTAAGATGGAACTATGACGCACCTTTCACCTATGACGGAGAGGCCAAAGGCGTGGAGCTCGAAGGACTGCCTGAGGGCGTTTATGCGGAGTATGAGAACGCTTCCGCATACGATGCAGGCATCTACAATGCGCATGCCAGACTGAAATTCGACGGAGACAACCTCGAAGTAGCATCCCCTGCGGACTGCAGATGGAGGATACTGAAGAACAGGATAGATATTTCGGATGTACGCTGGGATTATTCTGAGCCGTTCGAATATGACGGAAACGAGCACGGGATCGTTCTGGTCAACGTTCCTGAGGGAGTTGAAGTTGAGTACAGCGGCAACACATTCGTAGAGGCGGGAATGTATGCCGCAAGCGCGGTGCTCGTACCGACCGACGCAAACAATTACGAGGTGCCTGAGGTCAACGGCTGCTCGTGGTCGATTGACAAGGCGGAGTATAAACTGCCGCAGCTGTCATGGACAGACTCGTCTGGTTTCGTATACGACGGAAGCGAGAAATCCGTAAGCATAATCAACGACCTCGGCGATGCCGTCAATGTCGAATACACAGGCAACACAGCAGAAGGCGCCGGCAGATACTTCGCAAAAGCGATCTTCTCACCTGTTGATGACAACAACTTCAGAGCCCCTGATCCGCAGGGTTGCTCATGGGGCATCAGCAAGGCGCAGTTCGACATGAGCGGAGCTTACTGGGACTACAGCGAGCCGTTCGTCTATGACGGCAGCCCTAAGACTGTCAGTGTCGCAGGACTCCCTGACGGAGTATCCGCAGAGTACTTCAACGCAACCGAAACTGATGCGGGCGCATACACCTCGACTGCGAAGTTCAGCGTCAAGGATCCTGATAATTACGAGGACAACATCCCTGACATGATGCTCGACTGGTGCATCGAGAAGGCTTCGTTCGACATGAGCGAAGTCAGATGGCAGGAGAACAGGGAATTCTCGTATGACGGCGATACAAAGGGCATCTGGCTGACAGGACTGCCTGAAGGCCTCACACCTGAGTACGAAGGCAGCTCGGCTTCGGCAGCAGGTGAATATACCGCGAGAGCCGGATTCCTGTACGATGAGAAGAACTACAACAAGCCTGAAGTCGCAACATGCCACTGGGTGATCGAAAGGACTCCGGTAGACATATCTGCAGTCAGCTGGGATTATGATGAGTCCTTCGTTTACGACGGCACCGAGAAGACGGTCGCTGTCAGAAACGTGCCAGAAGGCACAATGGTCAAGTACAGCAACGCCAAGGCCAGCCAGGCCGGCACATATGTAGCCGCTGCCGAGATCATTCCTGACGACATGGAGAACCTTAAAAAATCCAGACTCGAGCACCTCACATGGAGGATCGAAAAGGGCGATTACGATATGAGCCATGTACGCTGGAATTACGACAAGCCTTTCACATATGACGGCAGTGAGTTCAGAGTGGTCCTGAAGGGACTGCCTGAGGGCGTTCTCCCTACATACAGAGGAAACGCGATGCGCGATGCCGGCAAATACAGGGCAAGCGTTACGTTCACAGCGGCAGACAGCCGCAACTTCAACACTCCTGAGCCTATGGAACTCGAGTGGGAGATCAGGAAGGCCGATTACGACATGTCGGGAGCTTTCTGGGATTATGAAGGTGAATTCAGATATAACGGAAGGATGCACGAAGTATCGCTCAGAGGACTTCCTGACGGAGTCAGAGCCGTATACTCCGGCAATGCTGCTGCTGACACAGGTTCATACGAAGCTGCTGCAGAGCTCATTCCTTATGACTCATACAACTACAATCAGCCGGTCATCGAGAGCTGCAAGTGGCAGATCGTAAAGGCCGACTACGACATGTCCGCAGTCAGATGGGACTACAACAATCCTAAGGTGTTCAACGGAAGAGAGCAGAGTGTAATGCTCGAGCAGCTCCCGAACGGCATCAAGGCGGACTATTCCGGCAACGAGGGCAAGGAAGCCGGCAGATATACCGCAAAAGCGACGCTTACGGTATCTGACCCTGCGAACTACAACACACCGTCCGTTGCAGACTGCGACTGGGAGATCGAGAAAGCCGATTACGACATGTCCGCGGTCAGATGGGACTACGAACCTGGCTGCTTCACATACGACGGCGGCAGAAAGACCATCGAACTGACAGGTCTGCCTGAGAATGTGACGGCTGAATACAATGAAAACAGCGCTGACAAGGCGGGCAATTATATCGCTACCGCCAGCTTCGCAACATCCGACAGCAACTTCAGGGCGCCTGAACCGGTCAGGATCGACTGGAGCATCGACAAGGCCGACTACGACATGAGTGGAGCCGCATGGGATTATGACGGCAGCTACGTATTTGACGGAACACCGAAGAGGATACAGCTGACAGGCATTCCTGAAGGAGTAAGCGTCAGCTATGAGGGCAACACTGCAGTCAATGCAGGCACATACAGAGCCGTGGCAAGATTCGGCATTGACACTTCGGACTTCAATGTACCGGAAGAGATGAGCTGCGAGTGGGCGATCGAAAAGGCTGATCCGGACATCCGCAGACTGAGATGGGACTACTCGCGCGCGTTTGTATATAACGGCGATGTCAGGTCCGTAAAGCTCGAGGGCATTCCGGGATCACTCAGCGTTGAGTATACAGGCAACACGGCATCGGCAGCCGGCAATTACACCGCGCATGCCGAACTCACGCCTAAGGATCCTGCAAACTACAACGGCACTTCGATAAGAGACTGCGAGTGGCGCATAGTGAAGGCCACATACGACATGTCCGGCGCAAGATGGGAAGGCGAATTCAAGTCCGTATATGACGGAAGCGAGAAGTCAGTATATATCGCCGGCCTCCCTGAAGGAGTTACTCCTGTATACCACGGCAACACCGCGGTAAACGTAGGCAGCTACAGCGCATCGGCCGACCTTCAGTACGATGCAGACAACTATAACACACCTGAAATGGGTGGCTGCGAGTGGCGCATCAGCAAGGCTTCATACGATATGTCGCAGGCTGCATGGCGCGGCATCACCGGATTCACATTCGACGGAAGCGAGAAGTCGGTTTACATCGAAGGCCTGCCTGAGGGTGTCACACCGGTCTATACGGGCAATACGGCAACGGATGCCGGATCTTATGAAGCTTCGGTCGACCTTCAGTATGATGCTGAAAACTATGAGCAGCCTGTATTCGGAGGCTGCAGCTGGAACATCGCACCTGCCGCTGTTGAAGTCGATGCAGACAAAGTGGAGTGGGTATATGACGGTCCGTATATGTACGACGGAACTCCGAAGAGCGTATGCATCGCCACAAAGACCCGCCAGCTCGGCTTCTTCGAGAAACTGCGCGGAGTTACTCCTGAAACGTTCCTTGCAGGTATCCCTGAAGGATTCGACGTTGTTTACGAAGGAGAGACAGCGACTGACGCAGGCGTCTACTATACGACTGCAAAGCTGATCAACAGAGAGCCGGGTAACTACACCGAGCGCATACTTCCGCCGTTCAAGTGGGAGATCCTGAAGGCGCCTATCGACATGAGCGGCGTACACTGGAACTACGAGGGACCATTCACATTCGATAACGAAGAGAAATGCGTTGAACTCGCCGGCCTTCCGGAGACGGTCAAGGTGACATACACCGACAACAGAGCCGTTAACTCCGGCGAATACGAGGCCATGGCTGTCGTAGAGGCGAAGGATCCGGTCAATTACGAGGCTCCTGCTCCTGTAAGCGGATGCTGGTGGCACATCGACAAGGCGTGCTACGACATGTCTGAGGTACGCTGGAATTACGATGAAGAGTTCGTATATGACGGCAAGGAAAAGAGCGTAAGGCTGGTCGGACTGCCTGACGGCGTCAGAGTAGACGCATACGTAGGAAACAAGGGTGTCGATGCAGGCGGATATACCGCTGAAGCTAAGCTCAGCTACAAGCACAAGGAGAACTTCGAAGCTCCGTCAGTACCTGAACTCAGATGGAAGATCGCCAAGAAGCCGCTCGATCTCTCAGAGGTGAAGTGGAACTACGGCGATGACACAGTATTCGTATATGACGACAAGGCTAAGGAAGTGAAGCTCGAAGGCGTGCCTGAAGACATCGAAGTTGTATATACAGACAATTCCAAGATCAACGCAGGCACATACACCGCAAGGGCAAGGCTCATCTACGACACACGCAACTGTGAAGCCGTCGAGATACCTGACCTCAAGTGGAGGATTCTCAGAGCGAAGTACGATACTTCAGCAGTTCACTGGGATTACGAAGAGCCTTTCGAATACGACGGAACTGAAAAGCACATCACGCTGAAGAATGTTCCATGGCAGATCGCGGTCAGATACAGGGACAACAGAGCTATCGCTCCGGGCAAGTACACCGCCAAGGCGTATCTGACATACGATAACGAAAACTTCGAGACTCCTGAGATCGATACAACGATCGTCTGGGAGATCTCCGGAAAGGAATAATGAACGGATATTTAATAGCAATAATACTTCTTACGCTGAGCTCAACGTTCTTCTCGGCTACCGAGACGGCGTTCAGCTCGGCAAACAAGATAAAACTCAAGAACCTCGCGGCTGATGACAACAAGCGCGCGGCATATGCGCTCAGACTCTGCGAGGATTTCGACAAGCTGATCACTGCGGTGCTGGTCGGAAACACCATATCCAACATCACCATGACGACCGTCGCAACTGTGTACGGCATCATGACATGGGGAGCAAAGGTCGGACCGACCATCGCCACCGTCATGGTCACTTTCCTCGTACTTGTATTCGGCGAGATCTCACCTAAGATACTCGCAAGAGAATACGCCGAGGAGACCGCGCTCGCGCTGACGCCTTTCGTCAGAGCGCTCATATTCATACTGACGCCGCTGACATTCATTTTCAACGGACTCAAGATCTTCCTCAAGAAGGTCTTCGGCAAGAAGGACGGGCCGGAGTTCAGCGAGGATGAGCTGCTGACCATAGTCGAAGAGGCTGAGGCCGGCGGGGCGATAGGCGAGGAGCAGAGCGAGCTCATCGCAAATGCGATCGAATTCAACGACATAGAAGCTATCGACATCCTCACTCCGAGGGTCGATATTGTTGCGGTCGAAAGAGGCACGCCTGTTTCGGAGATCAAAAAGGTCTTCAAGGAATCCGGCCTCTCAAGACTGCCTGTGTACGAGGATGACCTCGATGACATCATTGGAGTAATCAACCAGAAGGATCTTTACAACAACAACGTAAAGACAATAAAGGATACCGAAAAGATCATAAAGCCGGTGGCCTATGTAGCCGAGACTCTCAAGGCTGCCGTACTTCTCAAAAAGATGCAGGCCAAGAGGACGCATATCGCGATCGTTGTCGACGAATACGGCGGCACGACCGGTCTGGTCACCCTGGAGGATATCATCGAAGAGATAGTAGGCGATATCTATGATGAGCACGACACCGTCACATCGAGAGATGTCAGACCGGCAGGCGATGACGTCTACATGGTGGCAGGCGGAGCCAACCTCGAGGACTTCTTTGAGATGTTCGACGAGGAGATCGAGGCGGACGCCACAACGATCAACGGATGGGTAATGATAGAGCTCGACAGACTGCCTAAGGTGGGCGATGAGTTCGATTATGAATCAAAACACAAATTATTCCACGTCAAGGTGACCAAGGCCGATGCAAGGCGCGCTCTCATGACGCGCATCGCGGTCAAGGACAAGCCTGAAGATGAGGATTGAAACGAAAGGAAGATATATCAATGGGCATAATGGAGAAGATCTTCGGAGATCTCAACGCTAAGGAAGTCAGAAAAGTAGAGAAGATCGTAGATGTCATCGAGTCATACGATGATGCGATGCAGGCTCTTTCGGACGATGAGCTGAGAGCTAAGACCGGAGAATTCAAGGCAAGGCTCGCTGAGGGTGAAACTCTCGACGACATCCTGCCTGAAGCGTTCGCTGTCTGCCGTGAGGCTGCATGGCGTTCACTGGGAATGAAGCACTTCAGAGTGCAGCTCATAGGAGGCGTAGTACTTCATCAGGGCCGCATCTCCGAGATGAAGACAGGTGAAGGTAAGACTCTGGTGGCGACCCTGCCGGCGTACCTCAACGCTCTTGAAGGACGCGGCGTGCATGTAGTCACAGTCAACGACTACCTGGCCAAGCGTGACGCGGAGTGGATGGGCAAGCTCTATTCGTTCCTCGGACTCAAGGTCGGCTGCGTCATTCATGCAGTCGAGGGCAAGGCAAGACACGACCAGTACATGGCCGACATCACATACGGCACCAACAATGAGTTCGGTTTCGACTACCTGCGCGACAACATGGTCACGTATAAGGAGGAGCTGACACAGAGAGAGCTCAATTACGCTATCGTCGACGAGGTCGACTCGATCCTCATCGATGAGGCCAGAACACCTCTCATCATTTCGGGAAGAGGTGTCGACTCAAGCGTGATGTACAGGAACGCCAACACCTTCGTAAAGACTCTTAACGAGGGTACGGACTACAAGGTCGAAGAGAAGGACAATCAGGTATCGCTGACAGACGACGGAGTCAAGCTCTGCGAGGCCTATTTCAAGATCGACAACTTCTCGGATCCTGACAACATGGAACTCAACCACTACGTACATCAGGCTCTCCGTGCGAACTTCCTCATGAAGAAGGATGTAGACTACATCGTCAAGGACGGCGAGATCCTCATCGTAGATGAGTTCACCGGACGTCTCATGTACGGAAGACGCTTCAGCAACGGCCTGCACCAGGCCATCGAGGCAAAGGAAGGCGTGAAGGTAAGATCCGAGTCGAAGACTCTCGCTACCATCACTCTTCAGAACTACTTCAGAATGTACAACAAGCTCGCCGGAATGACCGGTACAGCCAAGACAGAAGAAGACGAGTTCCGCGACATCTACAACATGGACGTAGTCGTAATACCGACCAACAAGCCGGTCATCAGAGAAGACAGGCAGGATTCGGTATACGCTCATCAGAAGGCAAAATACAAGGCGATCGTCAACAGAGTCGTAGAAGCTCACCAGACAGGACAGCCTGTGCTGGTCGGTACCATCTCGATCGAGATATCCGAGCTCATCAGCAACATGCTCAAAAAGCGCGGCGTGAAGCACAACGTGCTGAATGCGAAGCACCATGAGCAGGAAGCTGAGATCGTAGCAGAAGCAGGCAGACTCGGAGCCGTTACCATCGCGACCAACATGGCCGGCCGTGGTACGGATATCATCCTGGGCGGCAACCCGGATTTCGAAGCCCGCAGACAGATGCGCAAGGACGGATACACACCTGAGCAGATCTCATTCGCGACAGGATTCGAAAAATCAGACGATCCTGAACTGCTCGAGGCGCGTGCGAAGTACAACGAGCTGCATGAGCAGATCAAAAGGGAGAGAGCTCCTGAACAGCAGAAGGTAAAGGAACTCGGCGGACTGTGCATAGTAGGAACCGAGCGTCATGAATCAAGGCGTATCGACAACCAGCTCAGAGGACGTTCCGGACGTCAGGGCGACCCGGGCAACACACAGTTCTTCATCGCTCTCGAAGACGATCTGATGAGACTGTTCGGCGGCGAGAGGATGCAGGGCATACTTGAAAGAGTCGGAATGGACGAGGACGAACCGCTCGAGGCGGGTATGCTTTCGAGATCCATCGAGGGCGCTCAGAAGAAAGTCGAGGGCAAGAACTTCGGCATCCGTAAATACGTTCTGCAGTACGACAACGTAATGAACAAGCAGCGTGAGATCATCTATGATCAGAGACGCATGGTCCTGAACGGTGAGGACGTTTCGGGCTATATCAGGAACATGACTTACGAGCTGATCGACGGCATAGTCGATCCTGTGGTCATGGAGTCCAAGTACCCGGAAGAGTGGGATTTCAAGAGGATCACCGACGGACTCGAGCAGATCACGCCTGACTTCAGGGGAAGGCTCAAGATCGACGATGATTACCTGAGAGGACTCGACGAGAACACACTCAAGGACGACATCAAGCAGATCTTTGACGAGATGTACGCAGAAAAGGAAGCTGAGATCGGCAGCGAGCAGATGAGAGAAGTCGAGCGCATGATCCTCCTGAGAGTCGTAGACAACCGCTGGATGGATCACATCGATGCGATGGATCAGCTGAAAGACGGTATCGGTCTCAGAGGAATCGGACAGCAGGACCCTGCTGTGGCATACGCTCAGGAAGGCTTCGCGATGTTCGACGAGATGGTCGCTGACATCAGAGAAGAAACTGTTAAGTTCTGCTACAACGTAACGGTCACCACAAAGACCGAGAGGCGCAATGTGGTGAGTGGCAGAACATCCGCTGCAAAGGAAGACTATAAGGACGACACGGCTGCTCAGCCGAGGTCAAAGGGCGGAAACATGCCGGCGGCAGCTCCTAAGGCTGACAAGACGGGCAAGCAGGAGACCATCAGGCGTGACATGCCTAAGGTAGGCAGAAACGATCCGTGCCCGTGCGGCAGCGGCAAAAAGTACAAGAACTGCTGCGGCAGAAATGCCTGATAATAGAAGTTAAAATACCAGGAACGAAAGGAGTCCGGCATGCTGACATTTGTAATCATTCTGGTGATCGCAGTAGCAGTGTTCTTCGCGGTCACATACAATTCACTGACAAAGGACAAAAACCGCATTGAGCTCGCCATGGTCGAGCTCCGCAAGTACGAGGAAGCGGGCGATCCTAAGGACATCGACAACGCAAAGAAGTACTACAGCGCGGTTCTCCGCGACTACAACAACAAGGTCGAGAGCTTCCCGACCAGCCTTGTCGCAAATATGTTCAACTTTCCTAAGATGCATACTGAGGAATTCGATGAAGGTCTCTAAGGGGGATACTGCCATGAGAACTATCAAAACAAGCGGCACCGGCATCCTGAAAAAGGCGGCGGCCGTGCTGGCAATAGCTGCACTGGCAGTCATGACGATACCGTTCGTGACCGACGGCACGGGCAGCTATGCGAGCGACAACACGATGTATACCATCAACTACGATGTGACCGTCGATGTTGCGGAAAACAATTCATATGATTTCCATGAGCATCTCGATATGTACTATGTCACGGCTCATCACGGTATCTACAGATACATCCCTACACAGGGGCAGAAATTATCCGGGATCAAAGTGCCGGGATACGACTATGAGGCCTACAGGGAATCCGGATATCAGGTCTTAAAGATCGGAAGCGGCAGCTATACGCTCACCGGAGAGAATCCTTATGACATTTATTACAATATCGCGATGTACGAGGATGAGAATAACGAGAAGGACATGCTGCTCCTCAACCTGCTCCCGACTGACTGGGAGACCGAAATAGGAATGAGCAAGTGCGTGGTCAACCTTCCTAAGGAAGCCGATCTGAGCAAGGCGAAGGTCTATTCGGGCTCATACGGCACCGATACCAACGAAGACAACGCCGTTCTCGAAACAAGCGAAGACGGAAAGACCATCACTGTCACTGCACATGACATACCGGCTCATCACGGAGTGACACTGCAGCTTGAGCTCCCTCAGGGATACTGGGAAGGAGCACCGGAATTCGGAAAACTCAGCATTGCCAATATGTTCCTGTTCCTGCTCGGACCTGTCGGAGCGATCCTGCTCTGGTACCTCTTCGGCAGAGACAAGCACATGGTAAAGACTCTTGAGTTCTACGCTCCGGATGATCTGACTCCGGGCGAGGTAGGCTACCTTGTGGACGGCAAGGTCGACAAGAAGGATCTGATCTCTACTATCGTATACCTTGCAGATAAGGGATACCTCGAGATAGAGGAGATAAGCAGAAAGAACTTCAGATTCATCGGCATAAAGGACCCGGGTCCGGAAGTTCCTGACTATGTCAGAAAGATGTATTTCGGCATATTCCCGGGAGAAAAGAGGGTAAGGACAAGTACTCAGCTTGCATCTTCGCATACATTCGGAGACAGGTTTGTCAAGGCGAAGGAAAAGCTTGAGGGAATGTATGAAGGCAACAAAGCCATCATCAGACCTGACTCGCGCATGGCAAGAGCCGGCTGCTCGGTGGCTGCCATCGTTCCGTCAGCGGCATATGTGACCTGGGCGGGAGTCAACGGTGATGAGATGGATCTATTCATGCTCGGCTGGGCGGCCGTTCATATCCTGATATCCGTATATCTTATGTGCTCCGTCTACGACAATGTCCGCGGCACTTCGAAAGTGAAGACGGTGCTTAAGAGCCTCGGCGCGATCTGGTTCTTTACTGTGGGCGTAGGCATACTTCCGCTGGTGTCGGATGCGATCACCCTTCTCTCGAGACCTCAGGCAATGGCGCTGGTGCTGTATCTTGTGATAGGTACGCTGGTCAGCATGTTCTTTGCCGTGATCGCTATCGCAAGGACTGATGCATACACTGACCTTCTCGGAAGAGTGCTCGGATTCAGAGACTTCATAAAGACAGCAGAGCTCGACAAGCTGAATGAGCTCGTCGAGGAAGATCCGGGATACTTCTATCACATAATGCCTTATGCTTACGTATTCGGCCTGAGCAACAAGTGGATAAAGAACTTCGAGGATCTGCCTGTATATGCTCCGGACTGGTACCGCGGCGCTGACAGAATGGACGCCTTTGACTACTACATGATGGGAAGAATGATGAGCGACTGTAACGCAAGCGTAAACAACAGCATCGTCATTCCTTCATCATCCGGCGGCAGCGGCGGAGGCTGGAGCAGCGGCGGAAGCGGCGGCGGAAGCAGCTGGAGCGGCGGAGGCGGCTTCAGTGGAGGCGGTTTCAGCGGCGGCGGAAGCGGCGGCGGCGGAGGCGGCGGCTGGTAGACCGACCCGGACCAGTGATAATACATGAAAAAATACATAATATTTGATTTTGACGGCACTCTTGCCAACACAAACGATATAATCGTCGCATCGTGGCAGGCGACATATGAGCATTATCTGGGACACACTCTGCCGGTCAGGGAGATCGAGGCTTCCTTCGGGGAAATACTCGTGAACACGATCGGCAGGATGATACCCGATGCTCCGGTGAATGAAGTTGTCGACTTTTACAGGTCATATCAGGACTCGCACCAGCAGGAATACGAAGTGTATGTATTCGAGGGCGTCAGGGAGCTCCTTGAGCAGCTCAGGGCGCGGGGATGCATCATAGGAGTCGGCACGTCCAGAACTGCCTACAGCTTCCGGAACTATATGAAGAAGCTTGAGATGGATCAGCTTGTGGATGAAGTGGTCACCATGAATGATGTGTCTTCACACAAGCCCGATCCCGAGACCATAGATGCGCTGCTGATAAAAATGATGGCTAATGCAGGAGAACCGTATGATGAATGTTCAGGCATACCTGAACATGTGCGCGATGCTGCAGTAATGATAGGCGACACTAAATACGACATAGGATGCGCAAACAACGCGGGGGTAGACAGCGTGATAGTCGGCTGGAGCCACTATGTCGATGAAGAGGCCATGCTGGCCGAAGGCTTTGTGCCTAAATACCGCATAGATACACCTGAGCAGCTGCTTGAGATGATATGAACCGGAAATGAATCTTGTTACATTCCTGCACATAATAATTGAATCGGGCTTCGCGATGTTCTGCCTGCTGTCGGTGATCTCCATCCGCCTGTACGACACATGGGACTTCTGAACCGTACGGTTCTGTGCAGCGACAAAGCAGCGGAAAAATAATGTACGCTGACTACTATTCGTAATTGGAGGAACGATGTTACAGCTTGATGAAATAAGAAGCCAGCTTCCGGCTCTCAAGGAGCAGATCGCGGAAGTGGGAGGTTATCTTTGACCCGGAGGGTCTCAGGAAAAGAATAAAAGAGCTCGAGGATGAAAGCCTCAAAGAGGGTTTCTGGAACGACCAGAAGAACGCGCAGAAGGTCCTCAAAGAGAAGAAATCTCTGGAGGACAAGCTGGGTCTGTACGAAAGGCTCGCTTCAGAGGCTGAGGAGCTCCCCGAGCTTATAGATATAGCGGAAGAACTTGAGGATGAGGACGAAGCGAAGAGCGTTATCGCAGGCTTCGCCAGACTTTCGGATGAGCTGGAAGACCTCAAGACAAACATGCTGCTGTCCGGAAAATACGACAGCAAGGACTGTATACTGAGCATACATTCAGGTACGGGCGGAGTCGATGCCAACGACTGGGCGGAGATGCTCGAGAGGATGTACCTAAGATACTGCGAAAAGAAGGGTTTCAAGACAAAGATCCTCGACAGGCAGGACGACGTCGACTACGGCATCAAGAGTTCGACTATCGAGGTGAGCGGTGACAACGCCTACGGACTGCTGAAGTCAGAGAACGGTGTGCACAGGCTTGTGCGCATCTCGCCTTTCAATGCCATGGGCAAGAGACAGACGTCATTCGCAGCGGTGGAAGTCGTTCCGGACATCGGTGACGACATCGAAGTCAACATCGACCCGAACGATCTGAAGATCGACACATACAGGTCGGGCGGCGCCGGAGGACAGCATGTAAATACGACGGATTCGGCCGTAAGGATCACACACATCCCGACCGGTATAGTCGTCACATGCCAGAATGAGCGTTCGCAGATAATGAACCGCGAGGTCGCGATGAAGATCCTCATATCCAAGCTGACAAGGATAGCAGAGGAGGCACACAAGGAGAACCTCAACGAGATAAAGGGCGACCAGTCGATGGCTACATGGGGTTCACAGATCAGGAACTACGTGTTCCAGCCTTATACGATGGTAAAGGACACCCGGACCGGCGCCGAAGTCGGCAACGTGGAGGCTGTGATGGACGGAGACCTTGACGTGTTCGTCCGTGCGAAACTTTCGCAGGATGCAGCGAATGCAAACGGATAAACAGCGGTAATAAATGCTTAGACTATTTGCAGGCAGAGAGAATATCGACAAGGAGCGTTTCATCTATGACCGTGTTAGTGAACACGGAGGTGAGACGCTTGTTTTGGTGCCCGATCAGTATACTCTGGTAGCCGAAGAGCAGGCGCTGAAGTATCTCGGGACCGACTGCCTGTTCAATGTTGAGATAACATCCATGAACCGTCTCGGACTCAAGGTCCTCACGGAGCAGGGCGTCGAGTCGGTGAAGATGATAGACAAGTACGGACGCTTCATGCTGCTTTCGATGATTATCCGAGAGCATGCGGATGACTTCGACATCTTCAGCAGGGTGGCAGGCAAACTGACCTTCACTTCGATGCTCAACGACTTCATCTCGGAGTTCAAGCAGCAGGACTGCACCATGGAAAAGCTGCAGGAGATGACGGGCGATGCCGGAGGAGATCCCATACTCGAGGCGAAGCTTAAGGAGCTGAGCGGGGTAATAACCGCGTATGAGGAAGCTATAAAGGGAAGATATACCGACTCCGAAGACTACATTGCCATGTATGTCAGCGCGATAAAGGATTCGAAACTCGTCCGCGACAGATCGGTATGGGTCTACGGATACGACAGCATCACCCCGAAGTTTGCAGATGCAATTATTGAGCTTGCGAAGACTGCGGAATCGGTCGGCTTCATAGTAAACAAAAGCGATTTCGGGCTGGACGGCAGGCTGACCGCATCGCTCAGGCAGCTTTGCGCAGACAACAACATAGATGTAAGTATCGGGGACATCCCTGCGTCATATGAGTCGCCAAAGAGCGAGACTGTAAAGCGCATGGAGAAGTCGCTCTGGAAAGATGTGCTCAGCGCGGCGGAGAAAGCCGAAAATGCGGACTTCGTGCCTGAAGATCTCACGGTAGTGTGCGCCGCTAACCCGTACTACGAGGCGGAGAGCGCCGCCGCATATGTCTGGCACCTGATACGCGACCTGGGATACAGGATGCGTGAGATCCAGCTGATAGCCAACGATGAAGGCGCGATGCAGCCGGTCATAAGGCGTGTATTCGAAGAGTACGGACTCCCTGTTTTCGCGGATACATCGCGTGACATAACGGACAGCGCGCCTGTAGGATTCATAGTCAATCTCCTCGAATTCCTCGTGCACCGCAAGTCTACGCAGTATCTTTTCGCGATGCTCAAGACCGGTCTCACGGACTTTGACGACAGCGACATAGAAGACCTTGAGAATTATGCAAGAGCATACCGCATCAAAGGCTCCATGTGGGACAAGCCTTTCAGATACGGCAGGGACGACACCGGCGAAGAAACATTCGACAGGCTCGAATCCATTAGGGATGACATTTCCGGACGCACATCGAAGCTGGCTGCTGCTGCAAAAGGCGGAACGGTCTCGGAGTTCATCAGAGGATTCAGATCATACCTTGACGATGAGTGGAAGCTGGCTGACAAGGTCGCGGAAGCAGCAGCCTTACAGGATCAGTCCGGACTGCATGATGAAGCTCAGCGCATGACACAGAGCTATGTGAAAGCGATGGAGCTCCTCGGCCAGATCGACGGGATCATGGGCGGCTCGGATATGGATCTTGCGGAGTTTACGGATATATATACGGCGGGGCTTTCCGACGTTGAGGTCGGGGTGATCCCTCCGTCAGTCGACGGCCTTTCAATGGGTACCATGATAAGGACGAGGCCGCGTCAGATGAGGGCTGCGGTCATTCTCGGCGCGTGCGAAGGCGTAATGCCGCTCTCGCCTCAGACCGAAGGCCTGTTCTCGATGGATGAGAAGGAGTACTTCAAGACGAAGGGCTTTGCTCTGGGAAGCCTTGACGACATAAAGATGGACGAAGAGAATGCTGCCATGTACCGCATGATGGCAAGACCTTCCGAAAAGATATACATCAGCTGGTCGATGACAGATACAGAAGGAAGGGACACAAGCCCGTCGCCTGTGATCGACTCGCTCAGGATGCTCTTCCCGCGTATAGACGCTGACGGTCTGATCCGCAAAGACATCATCAGCATGGGATACGGAGAGACACTGAAGGCCGGTGAGACTGACAGAATAAATACTGCCGGTGACGGAATGAGGCATCTCATAAACCGCATAAAGGATGCAAACGCTCCTGATGAACCGGATGCGCTCACCAGGGCCATGCTCCACTGGTATGCTGACAACCGTAAGGACGAACTGGATGTCATGCTCAAAGCGGCTGCTTACGACAACGTGCAGCGTCCGCTCAGCCGAGCCGCTGCAAAAGATCTGTTCTGCAGAAAAGACGGCAGCCTCTCCCTGAGCGCCTCATCCATAGGCAGTTATATAGACTGTCCGTTCAGGTACTTCATCGACAGAGGCCTCAGGCCGAAAGAGGAGAGGACCTTCGCAAGCGATGCACGCTCCGTGGGCGATGTATATCATGAATGTCTCATGGCGGTCGCAAGGCAGATAATGAAAGCTGAAGAGATCCCCGATGATGACTCTCTCGAGGAACTGGTGACAGCCGCTCTCGACGATCTGTCTGAGAACTACATGGGAGGCCTCTTCATATCCACAGGCTGTGAGGAATACCGCATGAGCCGCATACGCGAGATCTGCGCTTCGGCAGCAAAGGCAATGGCGACGCAGCTGGCCGCCGAGTCCGTGGTAAGCGCATCGTTCGAAGAGCCTTTCGGCAGACATGCAGAGCTGGAGCCGCTGCGGATAAGCGCCGGAGACGGAGAGGTTTACGTCGAGGGCAAAATAGACCGTGCAGATATCATGAACATAGGCGGCGAGAGCCGTGTACGCATCATCGACTACAAGACGGGCAGCGACAAGCTCGATTTATGGAAGATGCGTCAGGGATACAAGATGCAGCTCATGATCTATCTGATCTCGGCTACATCGGGAGACCTGACTCCGGCGGGGATGTTCTATTTCAATATCAAGGATCCGATCGAATCGATAAACGACAAGAGCGAGACCCAGATAGACAAGATGCTCGGAAAGGAAGCGGAAGACGAGTTCAAGCTGAAAGGTGTTTTCATCAATGAAGAGGGCGTGCTGGGCGCAATGCCTGAAAAGGTGCTTTCGTCAAAGAACGGCGCGATAAGCCGCGAAGAATATGAGGAAGTGCGCAGCGAAGTCATAGCCCGCATAGAAGAAACAGCCGAGGGCATTCTCGGCGGAAAGATCGGCATCAATCCGCTGAAAGTCGACAGCAGGCTCGCCTGCGGCTACTGCAGTTACAGGTCAGTATGCAGACGCGACAGGGGATACGTAAAGAATTCGATCCGTCCGATCAGGCCGAAACCGAAAGAAAAAGAATGATCAGAATAGTTTCAGTAGGGAGCAGCAGCTCCGGAAATTCATACATAATAATGACAGAAGGCCGCACCGTACTGTTGGACGCCGGCCTTCCGGCAAAAAAGATAATCGGCGCTCTCGAACACCTCGGGACAGATCCCGCAGATGTCGATGCCGTGCTCATCACCCACGAACACGTTGACCACGTGAAAAGCGTGAGGGCGATATCACGCAAGTGCTGCAATGCGTTCTTTTACGCGAGCCGCGGCACCGTGGAAAACACCGCAGCCTTCTGCCATGTGCCGCAGGAGAGAGTGGTGCTTCTGTCTGCCGGAGAGATCGTAAGACTGGATAATGACGACGACATGGAGATCGGAGCATTCCCGCTGAGCCATGACGCGGCCGAGCCTCTGGGCTTCACCGTGACGTCCTGCGGAGAAAAGCTGGCTGTCGTTACGGATACGGGCGTGGTCAGCGAGGAGATATACGCAGCAATAAGAGACGCCGACATGCTTGTATTTGAAGCCAATCACGATGTGGACATGCTGATGTTCGGAGAGTATCCTTATCCTGTCAAGGTGAGGATCAAGGGAGAAAAGGGACATCTGTCGAACGATTACGCCGGAGATGTGCTCGCGTACATACTTGCGGACAGAAAGGCAAGGCAGGCGCAGGAGCCGCTCCGCATAATGCTGGCGCATCTCAGCTTCCACAACAACGCGCCGCTGTTTGCACGCCAGACGGTAGAAGACGCACTCGTGACAGCCGGATTCCACAAAGGAGAAGATTACCTTCTCGACGTGGCCGCCAAGGAGGGCATCACTTTTATGCCCGGTCTGTAAAAAGGTTTTATAAATGCTCAACATCAGGATCATCTGCGTAGGAAAATTCAAAGAGAAATACTGGGAAGCAGCTTCGGCCGAATACATGAAAAGGCTCGGAGCCTATTGCAATGTCTCTGTTACAGAGGTAAAAGAGGAGAAGCTCCCGGCACATGCATCCCGGGCAGACGAGGAGAACGTTATCATAAAGGAAGGAAAGTCGATCCTCGACAAAATCGGAGCAGGAGACTATGTCATAGCACTGGACATAGGTGGAAAGGAGCTTTCATCAGAGGATCTCGCAGCAAGGATCGCGGAGATATCCTTCACGAGTTCCACGATAGATTTTGTGATCGGCGGAAGCCTGGGACTCAGCAGGGATGTGAAATCCCGCGCTGCACTCAGACTGAGCTTCGGCAGGATCACACTGCCTCACCAGCTGGCGCGCATAGTGCTGCTCGAGCAGATATACAGGGCATTCAAGATCAACGCAGGAGAGACTTATCATAAATAAAAAGAGGGAAAAAATGGCAAAGAAAAACAACGGCACAAACAAGACAATGAAGGATTATGAGAACAGCAGAAAGCGTCTCAACAGGGGAGCCAAGATAATGGCGCTGGTACTTGTCGCATCAATGATAGTGTTCTACGTCATCTCCGCAGGGATGTTTTTATGGGACTGAAAAGATGAAAAGAGTTTCCTGTGATGCCTGAAAATCAGCCTTTTTGAGTTGAAATTGTTTTTTTGTGTACGGAGTCCGCAAGGGCTCTTTTTTTATCCCTTGAAATAACAGCGTTAAATGATTATCAAAGAATTTAATTATGTTTTATTTGAAGTGCATCTGTGATGCCGTTATAATTAACATAGGAGAAACTGTGCCCCGAAAGCACGCGCTTTCAAGGGGTACTGCCATAAGTTTTCGGTGATGAATGTTATTGATTCAAAATCAGGAGGTGCCTATGGAATTACAGATTCAAGACCTTGTCTCCTCTATCCGTAAAGAGGGGATAGAGGCGGCAAATGCCGAAGCGGAATCTATTATTGCAGAAGCAAAAAAGAAAGCCGAATCAATCGTTGCCGGGGCAAAGTCTGAGGCACAGCAGTTTAAGGATGCAGCTGAGAAAGAAATCTCAATTCTCAGAGAAAGTGCCGCAGTCAGTGCCGAGCAGGCGAAGCGTGATGCTGTCCTGGCATTCAAGACCGAGATTCAGGGCGAGTTCGAAAAGATCCTCGCTGCTGATATCGGAAAAGAGCTTTCTGGTGAAGCGCTTGGCAAATTGATCCGCGCGGCGGTTGCCGGTGAAAATGTTGCAGATTACGCAGCAGAAGTATCCGAGGTCGGCGATGCTCTCAAGAAGGAGCTCGCAGAGGAAATCAAGAAAGGACTGGAAATCAGACCAACAAAGGATGTTCAGCATGGATTCCGTCTTGCAGCTAAGGATGGATCCGGTTATTTCGACTGCTCAGAGGACGGAATAATGGAAATGCTGATGCCTTACTTCAGAGATCTCGACTTCCAGTAAAGAAGGAGGAGCGGTATGGCTTCGTATTATTATCTGATAGCAAGCCTTCCTGACCTCAGAGCAGACGGAGATATGCCGATCACATACGACGAATTTCTGTCATGCTGCCAGTCAAACGTGAGTGATGCAAAATATCAGTTGCTGGAGGATCTCACTCTTTCTTCCACAGAAGGTCCGCTTGTAGACGAGTGGGCAAAGTTCTACGGGATGCTGACCAAAGAACTGAATTATCAGAGAAGCATGAATCTCGGAAAGAGCTATTCATCGGCCTTTGATAAAGACGGTCAGATCGCACAGGTAGTAGCTGCCGCACTGTCTGCAAAGAATCCGCTTGAAGCGGAAAAGGTTCTTCTGGAATATGAGTTTGAGGCTCTTGACTCACTGGTAGGACTGCATATGTTCGATGATCATGTGCTGTTCGGATATGCGATCAAATTGAAATTGCTGGAGCGTCAGAACTGCTTCGAGGATACGAAGGGCAAGGCTGAATTCAAGTCTTTATTCGACGGGATACAGCAGCGCGTATACAGTTTGTAACAGGAGTGCTATATGAAAACACAAACAGGATTTGTAGCCGGAGTCAACGGCAACCTTATTAAGGTAGATTTCGATGGCTCCGTTCGAAAGAATGAAGTAGGTTACATCCTCGTTGACGACAAACGCCTCAAAGGAGAGGTAATCCGTATCAACAACGGGGAAGTAAGCATGCAGATCTACGAAATGACAAACGGCATCAAGGTCGGTGACCAGGTAGAGTTCACCGGCGAGCTGATGAGCGTAGATCTGGGTCCGGGACTGCTGACACAGGTATTCGACGGTCTGCAGAACCCGCTGCCAAAACTTGCTGAGCAGTGCGGTTTCTTCCTGGACAGAGGAGTATACCTCGACGCGATCCCTGATCGCGACTGGGACTTCACGCCGGTAGCACAGGTAGGCGACCATGTAAAGGCGGGCAGCACCATCGGTACAGTACCTGAAGGTCTGTTCACTCACCACATCATGGTTCCTTTCACACTGAGAGGCAGCGACTGGACGGTGAAGTCAATCAATAAAGCCGGTTCATACAACGTGAGATCAACGGTCTGCACGATCGAAAATGCTAAGGGCGAAACAAAAGATCTCACCATGGTATTCACACAGCCGATCAAGCAGGCAGTAAAGTGCTATGCTGAAAAGCTGCGCCCGACAGAACCGCTCGTAACAAAGATCCGCTGTATCGATTCCTTCCTCCCTGTAGCAAAGGGCGGAACATTCTGCACACCGGGACCTTTCGGAGCGGGCAAGACCGTACTTCAGCACATGCAGGCAAAGAACTCTGAGGCAGACGTCGTAATCGTAGCTGCCTGCGGAGAGCGTGCCGGCGAGGTAGTAGAAGTACTGAAGGAGTTCCCTGAACTGATCGACCCTAAGACAGGCCGTTCACTGATGGAAAGAACCATCATCATCTGCAACACATCGTCCATGCCGGTTGCTGCCCGTGAAGCTTCCTGCTACACAGCTGTAACCCTGGCTGAGTACTACAGACAGATGGGACTCGACGTCCTGCTGCTCGCTGACTCAACAAGCCGCTGGGCTCAGGCGATGCGTGAGATGAGCGGACGTCTTGAGGAGATCCCGGGCGAGGAAGCGTTCCCTGCTTACCTCGAGTCCACGATCGCAGCGTTCTATGAGAGAGCCGGAAGAGTCCGCCTCGACGACGGACAGATCGCTTCCATCACAATCGGCGGTACGGTATCACCTGCCGGCGGTAACTTCGAGGAGCCTGTAACCCAGGCGACACTGAAGGTAGTAGGAGCATTCCACGGACTCGCAAGAGAGCGTTCCGATGCGCGTAAGTACCCGGCGATCCACCCGGTTGATTCCTGGTCCAAGTACAAAGGTGTTGTCGACATGGATCTTGTTAACAAGGCCCGCGGCATCCTCATCAGGAGCACGGAAGTCAACCAGATGATGAAGGTAGTCGGTGAGGAAGGAACCTCATCTGAAGACTACATCATCTATCAGAAGGGAGAACTTCTCGACGCAGTATATCTGCAGCAGAACTCGTTCGACCCGATCGACGAAGCATGCGTGCCTGAGAGACAGCGCAGGGAATTCAACAGGCTCTATGATGCGTTGACAAGGAAATACGATATCACAGACAAGAGAGAGATCCGTGCATTCTTCAACCAGCTCAGACAGGAATTCCTTGACTGGCATGGTACATTATTCGAGACTCCGGAGTTCGAAGCACAGGAGAAAAAGATCTCAGACTTTTACATGGCAAAGGTCGTAGAGTAGGAGGTCGAACAAAATGCAAAAAGTATATACAAAAATAGAATCGATAGTCGGTAACGTTGTCACCGTACGTGCGCCTGGCGTCAAGAACGGCGACCTTGCTCTCGTAGGCGACAGTTACGCGAACGTAATCAAACTGGATAAGGACATAGTCTCGCTTCAGGTATTCGCAGGCGCACAGGGCGTCAGCACAACTGACCCTGTACGTTTCCTCGGCAGACCGATGATGGTTTCGTTCTCAGACCACCTGCTCGGACGTATCTTCGACGGTGCAGGCGTTCCGAGAGACAACGGACCGGCTCTGACAGAAAACATGATCCCTATCGGAGGTCCGTCCTTCAACCCGGCGAAGCGTATCCTTCCTAACAAGATGGTACGTACCGGTATCCCGATGATCGACGTATTCAACACACTGGTTGAGAGCCAGAAGCTCCCTATCTTCTCCATCTCCGGAGAACCTTACAACCAGCTGCTCTCGAGAATCGCGATGCAGGCTGAAGTAGACGTCATCATCCTCGGAGGAATGGGACTCAAGTACGATGACTACATGGAATTCCGTGATACCCTCGAGAAGGGCGGAGCCATGAGCCACACGGTAATGTTCATCCACACTGCTGCTGACCCTATCGTAGAGTGCACACTGGTGCCTGATATGGCCCTGGCAGTTGCTGAGCAGTTCGCTCTTACAGGAAAGAGAGTACTCGTACTCCTGACAGACATGACCAACTTCGCTGACGCGCAGAAGGAAATGGCTATCACGATGGAGCAGGTACCGTCGAACCGTGGTTATCCGGGCGACTTATACAGCTGCCTCGCTTCGCGTTATGAAAAGGCAGTAGATATCGAGGGCGCCGGATCCATCACCATCCTCGGTGTTACAACGATGCCTGGTGACGACGTAACTCACCCGGTACCGGACAACACAGGATATATCACGGAAGGTCAGTACTACCTCAAGGGCGGCCGTATCGAGCCGTTCGGATCGCTTTCACGTCTGAAACAGAACGTAAACGGCAAGACGAGAAACGACCACCGTGCCCTGATGGACGGTATGATCAAGCTCTACGCTCAGTACAAGGAGTCCCTTGAGAAGAAGTCCATGGGATTCATGATGACTGAGTGGGATGACAAGCTC
>JBGULF010000034.1:0-28978 GCA_045115935.1 Anaerovoracaceae bacterium | reverse complement strand
CCAGGATCCGTTCAACGGATTTCACAACGCGAGGTTCGAGGTCAGCGATGATACTGTCTATTATGTATATCAGCAGGGAATGAAGCTCAAGACGTATTACATACGTGACGCACAGATCAAAAAAATCATACGTGATGACGAGGCAGGTGTACTTTGTATAGAAGGCAAGGCAACTCTGAACACACAAACCAGAGATTCCGAAACTGAAGAAAACCTTGATAAATTCTACGCTTTGGTGCCATTCGACAAATACGAACTGGATGACCTGCTTGCTCCATATAAAAAGAAGGTCGTCAAGTCTGACGGTAAGCTGAGAGAGAGTTTCAATTAGAGACTTAAGAACTGATCATGAGAATAAAAGAGCCGGTCACTTCTGACCGGCTCTTTTGTAGTTCATTGTAAATTGTAACTGAATCGCTGATAGTAATTAGATAGCAGATCCCTTCTTAATAGCATCCTTCAGGTAGAGGAGCGAAGTGATGAAGCATACAATTACAACCATGAGAGTCAGCCAGTAAAGTGGCATGCTTCCAACGATCCATGCAGCGATAGGAACTCCGATCAGACCACCGCCGAGAGCCATAGCCCAGCAAGCGTTCATGTCATAACGTCCCTCCTTGATGAACTTAGGACCATTGCCGTATGCCATCAGGAATGCGCAGGAACCCATCATAGCAGGGAATGCGCAGCCGACATCGAGACCGAGGAGTGCGCAGAGAGCCATGCAAGGAGCATAGAGGCCTACGCCGATGGACATCAGTCCGCCGAGGACGAAGTTGACAACAATAGCAATGATCAGCTTGATTCCACGGAGACCCATTTCTGTTCCGACTTCGCCGAATGGGCCAATGCCTCTCCACTTCATGAACATAACGATGGAGAGAAGGAACAGTCCTACGAACAGAGCATAACGTACGTGCTTACGGTCGAACTTGGAAACGATACCAGCCATGAGGTATGAACCGAGAACGGATGCAACGATCATGGTTACGAGTGTGAGAACATCCATGTCTACGAGACCGAAGAATGCAGCTGCCTCTACACATACAGGAACTGTGTCGCCTACGTTCAGTGTACCAGGTACAAGAACGTCGTCTACTGACTTTCCTACCTTGAACATTGTCGAAGTAGGAGCGAATGATCCGATACCCAGTGTGTCGAAGAAGTTAGCAATGATTCCGGCAAGAATGAAGTTGTACCAGAAGTGCTTCTTCTGCGACTGCCAGAGTTCCTCGCCGGAGCAGCCGAATTCTGTTTCAGGCATTGCGCGGATCTCTTTCATCTTTCTCCACATCAGGATGACGTTGTAAACGAGTCCTAAAAGAGCTATACCAATAAGAATCCATTTAGACATAAAAAACCTCCTATGAATAATAGTACTATTATAAGAATATTGAATATGTGGTTCAACACTTCCTTAAGACAGATTATAGCATTCCTTAAGTCCAAGTCAATACTAATGTGTCGATTATGTGAATATTTAAAGACTGTTTTTTTTGCAGATTTCATCTTCCACCTCCTTTTTCTGAGAGGCCTGGAAGTCATCTGACCGGTATTTGATTTGTATACCGTTTATATAGTAATATTCTATAGCACGTTTTTCAGCTGTTACGATATTTAGAGTGATACGAAAGGATGAAACAGATGAAGAATCCCAACAGGACAGCAAGAGAGAACAGAAGAGCAGATGGCGGAGATTCAACAGACACGATCGTTGTATGCGCAGGCAAACACGGCACCTCCCTGCAGTACGGAAAATGGCTGATGGAGGAACTGGAATGTGATGGCATGGGGTTCGACAAGAGAATGCTGGGATATGTCAGCATGTATAAAAATGTTGTATATATCGGTGCCGTACGTAATGGTGATATCCACATGCTGAACATGCTGTGGCAGAATTATAATAATTTCGGGCTTGAGGGAAGAAACCTCTTAATATGCGGTGTAGGCCTCGGTGACCCGGACAGTCGGTCATATGTCGATCTTCTTCGCCGCCGGAACGGATGTGAAGGACAAAACAATATAAGCTTCTTCATGCTTCCGGGAACGATCCGGAAAAATAAACTGATATTGCTGGACAAAGCACTGTTTAAGAATTTTATTGAGGTCGGGGCTTACGGACTGTATGAAAAAGAGGATGCGGACCTCATCATTGAAAGAGCCAAAAACGATTATGACGGTATGAGCAGAGACTCTCTTGGACCGGTAATTAAAAAAATAAAAGAGCTGAACTCATAGGTTCAGCTCTTTTTTTAGCGGCGCATTTGGTCTCTGATGACGGCACGGCCTGACCTGTATTTTTTGAGTTTGTTGCCAAGCTTTGCAGGGATCCAGCGGCACACTTTTTTACATCTCTTGTACATGAAATCGCCGAAGGTAGACGGATCTCCAATAGTAAATCTGTCCATAGGGATAACAAAGAATTCCCTGCTTGTGAGACTGAGGTAATAATAATCCTCGTCGTAGAATACAGCATCTATGTCCTTGTATTTGTTGCTGTATACGGACAGCTCTCCATCACGGAAAAATGAAGCGTCATTCTGGGTGAATTCATATACGAATTCAGTACCATTGCGGTAATCCGCATCCGATCTTTTTGTAAGGGCAAGTGAGATATACTGACGGAAGAGTCCGAGAAGGACTACCAGTCCTCCTAATACCCAGAGAATGATCTTCAGCGCCTGGGTCTTAACGACAAAGCCCGGCGCTAGTATCAGGAGCCCGTAGAGCACCATCCTTGCGGTGACCTTAGGATGAAACACGCGGTATGTAAAAGTGATATATGCTTTTAAAACACCTGAATCGCGTTTGGTCTTGATCTGATAAAGCACTTCCTTTTTCTTATCAGAAACCTTAGAGGTGTTTTGAGCCTCGGTCTTAGGTTTTGCCTGGGAGGAAGTCTTGCTGCTTCTGGTTTTGTTCTTGGCCATTGATACTGTCTCCAAATTACTGTTATTTAAAGCAGATTACAGACAAAGTATAATCGGAATACTTCCGCTTGTAAACTGCCGCGCCTGCCTGTCTTGCGATCATCCGGGAAACAGGCCGGGATGACCGCAAAAGCATTTGAAGTATCAAAAAAGCATATCCGTTTGACCGCGGATATGCCTTTTGATTAGTCCTGGTTGATTTGCATTTACGCGTCAAGACCGTTTCTGATGCGGTTCTCAGCGAATTCTGTAGCGATCACGCCTTCAGGCTTTCCTGTCTCTTTGGACTCTTCGAGCATTCTGTAAACTGTGTTGTAGATGTTGTGTACCTGCTCGAGTACCTTTTCCTTGTCATAAGTAGTGAATGCTTCCTGACCTGCGTTGATGACTCCGCCGCCGTTGATGATGAAGTCAGGAGCGTACAGGATGCCGCGTGCCTTGAGAGCTTCGCCTGCAGCATCATCATAGATGACATTGTTTGCAGCACCTGCGATGGCTCTGCACTTGAACTGCGGAATGGTCTTGCTGTTTACGACAGCACCGAGAGCGCATGGTGCGAAGATGTCGCATTCAACGCCGTAGATCTCATCCTTCGGGACCTCGGTTGCTCCGAGCTGCTCTACAGCATACTTCATTGCTTCGCGGTTCGAGTTGTTACATACGATCAGCTTTGCGCCTGCTTCGTGCAGAAGCTCTGCCAGGCCCATGCCTACCTTGCCGAGTCCCTGTACAGCGATCTTCATTCCGTCGAGGCTGTCGGAACCGTTCATGAACTGTGCAACAGCGCGGATGCCGTCAAATACGCCGATGGATGTGAAAGGAGAAGGGTCTCCGGATACGTCTGCACGGCCTACTACATAATCTGTAGTGCGCAGCATGTAATCAGCATCCTTTGTATCGGTATTTACGTCTTCAGCTGTATAGTACTTGCCCATGAAGGTGTTTACTGCTTCGCCGAATGCTTCGAACATTGCTTCAGTTTTCTGGGACGGATGTGCAAGAATAACGCCCTTGGCTCCGCCGAGAGGCATTCCTGCTGCAGCATTCTTATGGCTCATGCCGCGCGACAGTCTGAGTACGTCGAAGAGAGCAGCTTCTTCGCTCTCATAAGGCCAAAGTCTGCATCCGCCGACTGCAGGACCGAGGTTTGTATTGTGAAGAGCGATGATCGCTCTAAGGCCTGCTTTTTCGTTGTTGAAGTATGCAACCTGCTCATGCCCATAGGCACGGATCATCTCGATGTTAGTCATATGTATTTCCTTTCTTGTTTTAAGATGCTTTTTTTATTTGACATATAAAAAAGTAAACCACATTATTGTTTGTGTCAACAAAAAACCACTTGTAAATTGTATATTATCTCAAAAAGTACAGAAAGGAATTGTTAGATTTCATCAATCGTGATAAAGTATTTGTTACGCATACAAGATGGAACAATATAAGGAGGAAAAAGACCTTGACTGGTGCAGATGCAATGGTGAAATGCCTTGAGGCAGAAGGTATAAACCTGGTATTCGGCTATCCCGGAGTGGCGATAGCGCCTTTTTATGAGGGGCTATATAACTCGGGAATCGAGCACGTCCTGGTGCGTCAGGAGCAGAATGCCGGACACGCAGCAAGCGGTTATGCAAGAATGTCGCGCAAGCCGGCTGTTTGTGTCGTTACATCCGGTCCGGGAGCTACTAACCTTATAACTGCACTTGCGACGGCCTATGCAGACAGCATTCCTCTGATTGCCATTTCGGGACAGGTGTCGAGCAAACTTCTCGGCAGGGATGTGTTCCAGGAGGCAGACATGCGAGGTGCTACGAGATCATTCGTAAAGCACAGCTACCTCGTCAAGGATCCTGACGATATCCCGAGGGTGTTCAAGGAGGCTTTCTATATCGCATCGACGGGCCGCAAGGGACCTGTCCTGATCGACATCCCGATGGACGTTCAGCAGGCCGAGCTGAGAAAGCAGTTCCATTATCCTGCTGAGGTGATCATCCGCGGGTACAAGCCTGAGATAAAGATCAACCCGATACAGCTTCGCAGAGTGGTCAACCTTCTTGATCAGGCGGAAAAACCGCTCATCTGTGCAGGCGGAGGAGTAATACTCGGAAACGGCGAGCAGGTTATCCGCGAATTCTGCGAGAAGTTCAATATACCTCTGGTCCACACCATGATGGGTATGGGAGTTCTTCCGAAGAAGCATCCGCTCAACTTCGGAATGCTCGGCAACAACGGCAAACCGTATGCCAACAAGGCTGTGGGCAGGGCCGACCTGCTGCTGGTCGTGGGAGCCCGTATCGCAGACAGGGCCATACCTAAGCCTGAAAAGCTTACAAGACGTGCGATCATACACATAGACATAGACACGGCGGAGATCGGCAAGAATGTAGGACCGACAATTCCGCTGGTAGGAGATCTCAGCGAGATCTTCGCGCTGATGCTGGACGGAGACATAAGCCGTAAGGAAGACAGCTGGATAGAAGAACTGGATGAAATAAAAAGAAGCACTGTCGATACCCGCGTCTTCAGCGACAGACTTGTGGATCCGAACCTGCTGGTGCAGAAGCTCTCGGAAAAGCTGGATGATGATGCTGTATATGTAGCGGATGTCGGACAGAACCAGCTCTGGAGCGCAGACAACTATATAATGAAGGAAGGCCGTTTCATGACAACAGGCGGAATGGGTACAATGGGCTACTCGCTGCCTGCTGCAATAGGAGCAAAGCTCGTAAGTCCTGAGCGCCAGACTGTTGCTGTCATAGGCGACGGAGCCTTCCAGATGGCGATGAACGAACTCTCCACCATGCGAAATAATAATGTAGACTTGAGGATACTTCTGGTAAGGAACAGATACCTCGGGCTGGTAAGAGAGTATCAGCACAAAAACTACGATTCACATTACGAAGGCGTAAAACTCAGCGACTGGCCGGATTACGGAAAGATAGCTGAAGCCTACGGACTTACGTATGCTGAATGCGCATCGAACAGCGAACTCGATGAGAAGCTTGACTGGTTCCTCGAAGGCGAAGGAGCAAGGATCCTCGTATGCGACGTTGACAGTGAAAACAATGTTAAGTGACGGGAGGCGGAGATGAAAGGAATCTTTTCGGTACTTGTAGAAAACAGGGACGGAGTTCTGTCTGCCGTATCAGGGCTTTTCGCAAGGCGGGGCTTCAACATAGACACTCTGGCTGTAGGTGAGACCGACAACCATGAGATATCAAGCATGACCATAACATCCACGGGCGACCAGAGGACGATCGACCAGATAGAGAAACAGCTCAACAAGAACGTCGATGTCATAAAGGTCAGACGCCTGAGCGACGCAAAGAGCGTATGCCTGGAGATGATGCTCATCAAGGTGGCGTACAATCTGTCGAACCGCACGCCGCTCATAGAGTTCTGCCAGGTGATGGGCGCCAAGGTCATGAAAGTGGCGCCTAAGTATCTCCTGCTCGAGTATCATGCCGAGCCTGAAAACGTAGAAGACTTCATCAAGGCGATGAAGGGCTACGGGATCATCGAGATACAGAGGACCGGCACCATAGCGATGGAAAAATAAAAAGAAAGGACGTATATAGAATTGAAATTAACCGGCGCAGAAATATTGATGGAATGCCTGCTTGAGCAGGAGGTTGATACCGTATTCGGCTACCCTGGAGGCACCATTCTCTACGTTTACGACGCACTGGTCAAATACCGTGACAGGGTACATCACTACCTGACGGCACACGAGCAGGGAGCGTCTCACGCAGCTGACGGATATGCCCGCAGCACGGGAAAAGTGGGAGTGGCGTTTTCTACTTCGGGACCGGGTGCGACCAACCTGACTACCGGAGTCGCTACAGCGTACATGGATTCATCCCCGGTAGTTTTTATTTCGTGCAACGTAGCTGAAAGCCTTATCGGCAAGGACTCGTTCCAGGAGGTGGACAGCACGGGCGTAATGCTCCCGATAACCAAGTGCACTTTCCAGATCAGCGATGTAAATAAGCTTGCTGACACGGTAAGAAGGGCATTCGCCATTGCCAGAAGCGGAAGACCGGGACCGGTATTCATCGATATTCTCAAGAACGTTACGGCTGAGACTGCCGAATATGAATTCGTTCCGAGAAAAGAGCACAAGAAATCGGGAATGCTTGATGCTCTCTATGACCGCAACATGGCCGACCTCCACAAACCATCCGTAGATGAAGAGGATATAGACAAGCTCATCGCGATGATAGGCGAATCTGAAAAACCTATGATGATCTGCGGCGGAGGAGTTGTCAGGGGAAGGGCCCATAAGGAGTTCAACGAATTCGTGAATCTGATGGACGCTCCTACAGCGATCACGGTCATGGGAGGCGGAGGCATGGAAGGCCGCAACCCTCTCGCGACGGGTATGATCGGAATGCACGGCTCACAGGCATCGAACATCGGTGTAAACGAATGCGACCTGCTGATCGCAGTAGGATGCAGATTCTCAGACAGAGTGGCTCTCGATCCGGAATCATTTGCAAGCCAGGCAAAGATCGTACATATCGATATAGACAGGTCCGAGATCAACAAGAACGTCCAGACCGATCACCACATTGTCGGTGATGCAAAGGAAGTTCTCAGGATGCTCAACGAGAGACTTACCCAGCAGGATCATTCCGAGTGGAAGAAATACGTATTCTCATTCCCTACAGAGACACTTTACGATGAAGGCGGCGACACCCTGAATCCTAAGCAGGTATGCGATACCATCGCGAGGATGATGCCTATGGATACCATCGTTGCAACGGATGTAGGACAGCATCAGATGTGGGCGATACAGCACTTCCACTTCGACTATCCGGGACAGCTGATCACTTCAGGAGGATTCGGAACGATGGGATTCGGTCTCGGAGCTGCCATCGGCGCCAAGGTAGGCAATCCTGACAAGATGGTTATCCACATCGCCGGCGACGGAAGCTTCCGCATGAACTGCAATGAGCTGACAACTGTACAGCATTACGGACTCCCGGTGATCACCTTCGTGTTCGACAACCAGACGCTGGGCATGGTGAGACAGTGGCAGAACCTTATATATAAGAAGAATTTTTCCGAAACCGACATGGACAGGGGACCGGACTTCGTAAAGCTGGCCGAAGCCTACGGACTCCATGGACGCAGGGTCAACAACCAGAAAGATCTCGCCGACGCAATAGAAGAAGCGATGGCATCAGGAGAAGGATATGTGATCGACTGCATGCTTGATATAGACGAGATGGTAAGACCTATGGTGGGAGGCGGAAGCCACATCACCGACTTCATGAAACTATAGGGAGGTGCAGAGAATGGATAGGATGAACAATGCAACAAGACAGACTCTCGCGCTCCTCGTAGACAACGAACCGGGAGTACTGTCTCAGATAGCAAGGCTGTTCTCACGCAAGGGATATAATATCGAGGCATTTGCTGCCGGCCCTACGGAGAATGCGGGCGTGACGCGTCTGACCATCGATGTTATCGCCGATGAGCCGCATACTGAGCTTCTCTGCAACCAGCTGCGCAAGCTCTATCCGGTGCATTCGGTCAAGAGGCTCAACACGGTGAACTCGATATACAGGGAGCTCATGCTGGTAAAGGTGAGAACTGAAGGCGCCGAGAGAAGAAACGATGTCATGCAGATCGCCAACATATTCAGGGCGCAGATAATCGATGTGTCCCTTGAGACACTGACGCTGGTAGTCACTGGCGATTCTGAAAAACTGGAAGCGATAGTAAATATTCTGAAGGAATTCAAGATATTGGAAATAGCGCGCACGGGCGTAGTTGCCATCGAGCGCGGAACAGCAACGATCAACGATGAATCTAAAGAAAGAGGGGAATTCAACTATGGTAAAAATGTATTATGAGAAGGATTGTAATCTTGATGCTCTTAACGGCAAGGTGATCGCTATCATCGGATACGGTTCGCAGGGACACGCTCATGCGCTCAACCTCAGAGACTCGGGCTGCAATGTAATCGTCGGACTCCGCAAGGGCGGAAAGTCCTGGCCGGTAGCAGAGAAGGACGGATTCGAAGTATACACAGTAGCAGAGGCTGCAAAGAAGGCAGACATCATCATGATCCTCATCAACGATGAGGTGCAGGCAGCTGTTTACAAGAGCGAGATCGCACCGAACCTCGAACCGGGAAATGCCCTCGCTTTTGCTCACGGATTCAATATCCGCTATAAGCAGATCGTTGCTCCTGAAGGCGTAGACGTATTCATGGCAGCTCCGAAGGGACCTGGACACACAGTCCGCGGAACATATGTAAACGGCAAAGGCGTTCCTTGCCTTGTTGCAGTAGAGCAGAATGCTACAGGAAAAGCATATGATATCGCTCTCGCATATATCGCAGGAATCGGCGGAGCACGCGCAGGAATCCTCGAGACAACAATGGATGAAGAGACTGAAACAGACCTCTTCGGTGAGCAGACAGTTCTCTGCGGCGGAGTAGTAGACCTGATGCAGTGCGGATTCGAAGTGCTCGTAGAGGCAGGTTACAAGCCTGAGAACGCATACTTCGAGTGCATCCACGAGATGAAGCTGATCATCGACCTCATCAACAAGGGCGGAATCGCAGCAATGAACTACTCAATCTCTGATACAGCTGAATTCGGCGAATACGTATCCGGACCGAGAGTACTTCCTCACGATGAAGTCAAGGCCAACATGCGTAAGGTCCTCTCTGACATCCAGGACGGAACATTTGCCGGCAAGTGGATTGCAGAGAACAAGAACGGCCGTACATTCTTCAACTCAAAGCGCGCACAGCTTGCAAAGCATGAGATGGAAGTAGTAGGCAAAAAGCTCAGAGACGAGATGCTCTGGAAGAACGACACCGACCTCGATTCAGCATCCAACTAAAAAGGGGATATTTGGGATATGAAATCTGACAATGTAAAAATAGGAGTTGACCGCGCGCCGAACAAGAGCCTCATGTATGCTCTCGGTCTTACGGAAGAAGAGATCAGCCGTCCGCTGATCGGCGTAGTCAGCTCATACAACGAAATAGTACCTGGCCACATGCACCTCGACAAGATCGCCGAGGCGGTCAAGGCCGGTGTACGCGCAGCAGGAGGAACACCGATACTCTTCCCTGCGATCGCAGTATGTGACGGTATCGCCATGGGACATATCGGCATGAAGTACTCACTCGTTACGAGAGACCTCATCGCTGACTCCACAGAGGCTATGGCCATTGCCCATCAGTTCGACGGACTTGTCATGGTGCCGAACTGCGACAAGAACGTTCCGGGACTTCTGATGGCAGCAGCGCGTATCAACGTACCGACCATATTCTGCGCCGGCGGGCCGATGCTGGCCGGCCGTCTGCCTGACGGCAGACGCACCTGCCTCTCACACATGTTCGAGGCAGTCGGCGCATATCATGCCGGAAAGCTCGATGAAGAGGGCGTGCAGTCATATGTAGAGCATGCCTGCCCATCATGTGGATCATGCTCGGGCATGTACACGGCGAACTCCATGAACTGCCTTACGGAGGCCATCGGAATGGCTCTCCGCGGCAACGGCACCATACCGGCTCCGTATTCTGCAAGAATACGTCTTGCAAAGGAGACGGGCATGCAGATCATGAAGCTGGTTGAGAAGGATATAAGACCTCGCGACATCATGACTGAGGCAGCCTTCCACAATGCCGAAACAGTCGACATGGCGCTCGGATGCTCCACCAATACGATGCTGCATCTGCCTGCCATCGCTCACGAAGCCGGAGTCGACATCAGCTTCGATATGGCCAACGAGATCAGCGGCAAAACTCCTAACCTCTGCCACCTGGCTCCTGCAGGCAATACCTTCATGGAAGACCTCGAAGCCGCAGGCGGAGTATATGCCGTAATGAAGGAGCTCACAAAGGGAGATCTGCTCGATACATCGGTAATGACCGTGAGCGGAAAGACCATGGGCGAGAACATAGCTGACGCATGCAATCTGAACACTGAGATAATCAGGCCTTTCGATGATCCGTTCATGAAGACCGGAGGCATCGCAGTCCTGAAGGGCAATATCGCACCTGACGGATGCGTAGTAAAGCAGTCGGCAGTGCTGCCTGAAATGATGCAGCACGAGGGTCCTGCAAGGGTGTTCGATTCCGAGGATGATGCGATCAGAGTCATCTATGACGGAGGCATCAAGGCGGGCGACGTAGTCGTTATACGCTACGAAGGTCCTAAGGGAGGCCCTGGCATGAGAGAGATGCTCAACCCTACTTCAGCCATAGCCGGAATGGGACTCGATGCATCTGTAGCCCTTATAACGGACGGAAGATTCTCGGGCGCAACACGCGGAGCTTCGATAGGACATGTAAGCCCTGAAGCAGCATCGGGCGGCCCTATCGGTCTGGTGCATGAGGGAGACATCATCGCTATCGACATTGCGAACAAGACGATAGAACTCAAAGTATCTGACGAGGAGCTCGAAGAACGCCGCAAGACATGGGTGTGCCCTGAGCCTAAGGTAAAGACCGGCTATCTTGCACGCTACGCGAAGCTCGTAAGCTCTGCAGATAAGGGCGCGATACTTGATTAAGCAAGCAGTTACAGAGACTGGAGAAACAATGGAACAGGTAAAAATATTCGACACTACTCTGCGTGACGGAGAGCAGTCTCCGGGCTGCAGCATGAATCTGAGAGAGAAGATAGAGGTTGCCAGATGCCTCGAGAAGATGCATGTGGACATCATCGAAGCAGGCTTTGCGATCGCATCGCCGGGAGACTTCGAGTCGGTGAAGACCATATCCGAAACGATCAGAGGCTGCACCATAGCCTCACTTGCACGTTCAACTCCGAAAGACATTGACGTTGCATGGGATGCTGTAAAAGGCGCTGCGGATCCTCGTATTCACGTATTCATAGCGACATCGCCGCTCCATATGGAGTACAAGCTGCGCATGAGCCCTGAAAAGGTGCTTGAGCGCGCAGGAGAAATGGTAGCGTACGCAAAGAAGTACTGCTCCAACATCGAATTCTCGGCAGAGGATGCCACAAGGAGCGAACCTGAATTCCTCAGAAAGGTGGTCGAGAGGGCGATAGCGTGCGGTGCTACAACGATCAACCTTCCGGATACCGTGGGCTACACAACTCCGGGAGAGATGCGCGAGCTGATCGAGGACATCAAAAACAACGTAAAGGGCGCGGAGAATGTCATATTCTCAGTCCACTGTCATAACGATCTTGGCATGGCCACCGCAAACGCTCTGGCAGGAGTGCTCGGAGGAGCAAGACAGGTGGAGTGCACCATCAACGGTCTGGGCGAAAGAGCAGGAAACACATCCCTCGAAGAGATCGTAATGGCGATCCGCACAAGACAGGATGTTACGGGCCTTACAACAGGCATCGACACAACTCAGATCCACCGCGCGAGCCAGACGGTATACAACATAATCGGACAGACTGCGCCTCTCAACAAGCCTATAGTAGGCAAAAATGCTTTCGCGCACGAGTCCGGCATACATCAGCACGGCGTGCTGGCCAACAAGAAGACTTACGAGATAATGACTCCGGAGTCGGTAGGCATACATGTGAACAATCTGGTGCTCGGAAAGCATTCCGGACGCCATGCCGTAGGCCAGAGGCTTTCGGAGCTGGGATTCGTTCTCAGCAAGGAGGAACTCGACAGATGCTTCGATGAGTTCAAGACCGTATGCGACAAGAAAAAGAACATAACCGATGCCGACCTCGAGGCCATCGTGACGCACAACACGAACATCGTCTATGAGGACGAGGCAGAGGGTTACAAGCTCGACTGGTTCCAGATGTCCACAAGCAACTTCACCACAGCTACATGTACTGTCAGTCTCGAAAAGGACGGAGAAAAGAAGCAGGACGTAGCCCTCGGAGACGGACCTATCGACGCAGCGTATAACGCGATCGATGCGATAATCCAGCCTTCGGCTCACAGCTTCGATATTTTCAACATCCATTCGATATCTGAAGGCAAGGACACGCTGGGTGATGTAACGGTAAAGGTAAATGCCTATGACAGAACGTTCACGGGCAGAGGCCTTTCGACAGATATCATGGAGGCGAGCATCAACGCTTATCTGAAGGCGCTCAACCGCATGGCAGCTTACGAACGCAAGCACCGTGACGAAGCGGCTCCTATAAAGGCAACAGAAGTATAAAAAGGGGGATCAGAGATCATGGGCATGACAATGACACAAAAGATCCTTGCGGCTCACGCCGGACTTCCTGAGGTCCACGCAGGCGATCTGATAGAGGCAAAACTCGACATAGTGCTCGGCAACGACGTCACGACGCCGGTTGCCATAGGAGTGTTCGAGAAGGCCGGATTCACAGAAGTCTTTGATAACGAAAAGATCGTTATCGCTCTCGATCACTACACACCGTGCAAGGACATCAAGTCCGCTGAGCTCTGTGTTATCTCAAGGGACTTCGCAAAGAAGCACGGCATAAAGCATTTCTACGATGTAGGTACTGTCGGAATAGAGCATGCCCTGCTGCCTGAGCAGGGGATCGTAGGCCCGGGAGACTGCATTATCGGAGCTGACTCACATACGTGCACCTACGGAGCACTCGGAGCTTTTTCGACGGGCGTAGGTTCGACAGACATGGCTGCCGGCATGGCATCCGGACTCAACTGGTTCAAGGTGCCATCCGCAATAAAGGTAGAACTGAGCGGAAAGCCTGGCCCATGCGTATCGGGCAAGGATGTGATACTGCACCTGATAGGCGAGATAGGTGTTGACGGAGCTCTCTACAAATCGCTCGAATTCACGGGTGAGGGAGTTTCCGAGCTCTCCATGGATGACAGATTCACCATCTCGAACATGGCTATCGAAGCAGGCGGCAAAAACGGCATATTCCCTGTGGATGAAAAGACACGCGAATATATCAAAGACAGATTCAAAAGGGAACCGGCAGTATTCGAGGCAGATCCTGACGCAGAATACGACAGAGTAGTAAAGATCGATCTGTCGGCGCTTGAGCCGACCGTGTCGATGCCTCATCTGCCTTCAAACACGAAGACCGTGGGAGAAGCGGCCGGACTTCACATCGACCAGGTAGTCATTGGTTCATGCACTAACGGACGCATGTCGGATATGCGCATCGCCGCATCGATACTTGAGGGCAAAAAGATCGCTGACGGAATACGCTGCATCATCATACCTGCGACCCAGCAGATATATCTGAAATGCATGGAAGAAGGCATTCTCAGGACATTTGTTGAAGCAGGATGCGCCGTTTCGGCACCTACATGCGGACCGTGCCTCGGAGGACACATGGGCGTAATGGCTGCAGGCGAAAGAGCCGTAGCTACAACCAACAGAAACTTCGTAGGCAGAATGGGACACACTCAGAGCGAGGTCATCCTTGCTAGCCCTGCGGTAGCAGCCGCATCGGCTCTGGCAGGATGCATTGCAGACCCACGCGAGTTATAAGGAGGGGACATCATGAGAGGAAAAGTATGGAAATACGGAGATCACATCGATACTGATGTCATCATCCCTGCAAGATATCTGAATGACCCGGATCCGGCGGCACTGGCAAGCCACTGCATGGTCGACATCGACGAAAGCTTTGCCAAAGACGTGCGCACCGGCGACATAATGGTTGGCGGATGGAACTTCGGCTGCGGATCATCGAGAGAGCACGCCCCGATCGCAATACAGGCGAGCGGCGTATCGTGCGTCATAGCTGCCAGCTTCGCGCGTATCTTCTACCGCAATTCCATCAATATAGGTTTCCCTATACTGGAATGCCCTGAAGCGAGCGCTGCGATCAACGCAGGCGATATCGTGAACGTCGATACGAAGACAGGTGTCATTACCGACGAAACTACAGGTGAGTGCTTCCAGGCCAAGCCGTTCCCGGAATTCATAGAAAACATAATCGAAAAGGGCGGCCTGCTGAAGTATCTGAAAGATAAGTAACCGGAAGCTATTACAGATAATGTGCATATAAGGGTAGCGGAAATGAAATATAAGATCGCACTAGTACCGGGCGACGGTATCGGCCCGGAAATAACAGGGGCTGCAGTTGAAGCCCTGAAGGCAGTGGCTGACAGGTTCGGCTGTGATTTCGAGTTCAATACATATCTGGCCGGCGGCTGCGCTCTGGATGAATACGGAGTGCCGCTCCCGCAGGAGACCATCGACGGCTGCCTTGCGTCGGACAGCGTGCTGCTGGGCGCAGTAGGCGGACCTAAATGGGACCATGTTCCTAACCACATGAGACCTGAGAAGGCCCTGCTGGGACTCCGCAAGGAGCTGGGACTGTATACGAATCTCAGACCGGCTTCCATACAGCCGGCGCTTGCTGAAGCATGCGTGCTGAGACCGGATATCGCGGCAAAGGGCTTTGACCTTATGATAGTCCGCGAGCTCACGGGCGGCATATATTTCGGAGACCGCGGCAGGAATGAAGCGGGCGATGCTGCTTACGACACAGAAGCATACAGTGTCATGGAGATAGAAAGAGTCGCAAGGCGCGCCTTTGAGACTGCAAGAAAGCGCAGGGGACATGTGACCAGCGTAGACAAGGCGAATGTTCTCGAGACATCGAGGCTGTGGCGCGAAACAGTCCACAGGCTCGGCGCGGAAGAGTATCCGGATGTAAAGCTGGACGACATGTACGTTGACAACGCTGCCATGCAGATAATACGCGATCCGTCATTCTTCGACGTTCTCGTAACATCCAACATGTTCGGCGATATCCTGTCTGATGAAGCTTCGCAGGTCACGGGATCGATAGGACTTCTTGCATCGGCATCTCTGGGCGATTCCTCACGCGGCCTGTATGAACCGATCCACGGCTCGGCTCCTGATATAGCGGGCAAGGACATCGCGAATCCTATCGCGGCGATACTTTCAGCTGCAATGATGCTGAGATACTCGTTCGATCTCGCAGAAGAGGCCGATGCCATCGAAAAAGCTGTAGCGGATGTGCTTGCAGACGGACTCCGCACTGCGGACATAAAGGCTCCGGGACAGGAAGACTGGATCAAAGGCAGCGAGATGAAAGCGGCTATAATCGACAGGCTGGGCAGAGGATAAATGAAGACAAAAAAGAACGATTTTCTATTTTATACGGACTGGAATGACTTCGTGACAGGTTCTGCCGCAGCGCTTGCCGGAAGGCTGGCTGCTTTTGCAACGGAGTTCGGTCTTTCGGGCAATGTCTGGCAGCAGTGGCTCACATACATCCTCATGATGCATGACAACGCTTTCACCATGGCATGCGAGCGCCGTGAGGTCCTGCCTGATTCGACCCTCATGAAGCTGGCGGAGCGCGATCTGGGCATATTCATGGAACTCTTCAGAGCAGGCGATGAAGACTTTGACGAGGATGAAAAAGTGCTGACGCTGATGCTCGACTATAAGGCGCCGTATGACGGAGACTGCATCTCCGATGCCGGTAAGCGTATAGAAGAACTGAGCGCCGGACTCGCTTCTGCAGAGGATGTAAGCGGATTTGCACGCGTCCTGACGGATTACTACAGCAAATGCGGCTCGGGCATTTACGGCCTGTACAAAGCTTTCAGGGTGGACCCGGCAGCAGTTGCTGCGGGAGAACTGAAGCTGGTGCCTGTAACTGACAGTGCCGAAGTTACCTTTGATGATCTTGTGGGATATGAATCCCAGAAGAAGATTCTCAAGGAAAATACTGAAGCGTTCGTGTGCGGAAACTATGCGAACAATGTGCTGCTCTACGGCGACAGCGGGACCGGCAAATCGACCAGCATCCATGCTCTCATGCATGAATACGCGGAACGCGGCCTAAGGCTGATCGAAGTAACAAAGCCGGACAGGGGCAGACTGCCGCAGATACTGTCAGAGATCAAGAAACGCAACTACAGGTTCATACTGTTCCTTGACGATCTGTCATTTGAAGAGGATGAGAGTGATTACAAGGAGCTCAAGGCGATGCTGGAAGGCGCTCTCGAGACGCGTTCCGACAAAGTCCTTATATATGCCACGTCGAACCGGCGCCACCTTATCCGTGAGACATGGGGCGACCGCAGCGACATGGAATACAACGAAGACATACACAGATCGGACACCATGGAAGAAAAACTGTCTCTGGCAAGCAGGTTCGGTGTGACGATCTACTATCCTAAGCCGGGACCGCGCGAATACCTTGAGATAGTAAGGTCGTTGGCAGCCAGGAAAGGGATAGAGCTCAGCGGGCAGGAGCTCGAAGACGCTGCCCGTAAATGGGAACTCCGCCACGGCGGAATGTCCGGAAGAACGGCGAGCCAGCTTATCACATGGCTCGGCGGCACAGAAAAAGAATAAACAGATTAGGTAAATGGTGAAGGTAATATGGGATCAAAAAAAGAGTTATCACTTGACAGAGTATATCAGGCATCATTCGCACTCAAGGATGTAGCCAGAAAGACAGACTTAATATATTCGCCTCATTTCAGCAACGGCAATGAAGTGTATCTGAAGACAGAGAACCTTCAGGTGACCGGAAGCTTCAAGCTGAGAGGAGCTTACTTCAAAATAAGCAAGCTCAGTGAGGAAGAAAAGGCAGCGGGCATCGTTGCCTGCAGTGCCGGCAACCACGCTCAGGGCGTAGCGCTGGCTTCAACACACAGAGGTGCGAAAAGCATCATCTGCATGCCGGACGGCGCACCTATAAGCAAGGTGGAAGCCACGAAGGCTCTCGGTGCGGAAGTGCGTCTGGTAAAGGGCACCTATGATGACGCGTATACTTACGCATGCAAGCTTCAGGATGAGACAGGAGCAACGTTCATCCATCCGTTTGATGATCCGGATGTGATCGCAGGTCAGGGGACCATCGGGCTTGAGATCCTCGATCAGCTGCCTGACGTGGATGTGATAGTAGTGCCTGTCGGAGGAGGCGGACTTATCTCGGGTGTAGCATATGCCGTTAAAAAGCTTAAACCGAATGTAAAGATATACGGCGTACAGGCAAAAGAAGCGGCAAGCATGGCGGACAGCCTGAAGTACGACGAGCAGGTAACGCTGAACACGGTAAGCACCTTTGCAGACGGTATCGCAGTAAAGCATCCGGGCGACCTGACCTTCTCTCTCATAAAGAAGTATGTCGACGATGTGGTAACAGTCACGGAAGACGAGATCGCAGCAGCCATACTGTCACTGATAGAAAAACAGAAGCTCATTGCTGAGGGAGCGGGAGCCGTATCCGTTGCAGCGATGATGTTCGGAAAGATCCCGGTAGAAGGCAAAAAGGTGGTTTGCCTTGTGTCGGGAGGAAACATAGATGTAAACATTCTGTCGAGAGTAATTACCAGAGGTCTGGTAACGAGCGGACGCAATGCCACTCTGCAGATCGCGCTTGAGGACAAACCGGGACAGCTCGTAGACGTAGCTACCATCATAGCAGGATGCGGAGCCAACGTTACGGGAGTCCACTACGGACATTCCGACCCGGATACAGCGGTCACGAGCTGCGTGCTTACACTCGAGATAGAGACGAGGGACTTTGAGCAGCTCGCCGAGGTCCGTCAGACCCTTACAGACAAAGGCTTCAAATTGATCTAAATTATCAGGAGGATATAGAGATGGGATATGATTTCAAAGTAACCAGAACCACAACACCAAAGGAAAAGCCGGACCAGACAGCTCTCGGTTTCGGCAAGTATTACACTGACCACATGTTCCTTATGGACTATGATGAGGGGCAGGGCTGGCACGACGGACGCATCGTTCCTTACGGACCGCTGTCAATCGACCCTGCAGCATGCACACTGCACTATGCCCAGATGACATTTGAGGGCATGAAAGCATACAAGAATCCGGAAGGCGGGATCAATCTGTTCCGTCCTGACATGAACGCAAAGCGTCTGCAGAACAGCAATGACCGTCTCTGCATTCCTAGGATCGACGAGGATCTTTTCATCGAGGCAGTCAAAGCCATCGTTGATGCAGACAGAGACTGGGTACCTGACGTACAGGGAACATCGCTCTACATCAGACCGTTCATCATTTCGCCGGAGCCATCAATGGCAGTTCATCCGGCTTCGAAATACTGGTTCATCATCATCCTGAGCCCTGTTGCTGCTTACTATGAAGGCAATGACAAGGAACTTCACGGAAGCCGCATCTGGGTAGAAGAGGAATTCATCCGCGCTGCTGTCGGCGGCACAGGTTTCGCTAAGTGCGGCGGCAACTATTCATGCGGAATGATCGCAGCTACAGAAGCAAAGAAGCAGGGCTGCGAGGAAGTACTCTGGCTCGACGCAAAAGAGCACAAGTATGTTGAAGAAGTAGGCACATCCAACGCATTCTTCAAGATCAACGGCACTGTATACACATCGTCACTGACAGGATCCATCCTGCCGGGCGTCACACGCGACAGCGCAATCAGACTCATGAGAAAGTGGGGAGAGGACGTAGTGGAAAAGCGTCTTGAGATCGATGACCTCCTCAAGGCTGCAGCAGACGGTTCGCTGACAGAAGCATGGGCTACAGGTACAGCATGCGTTGTATCGCCTATCGGTCTTCTCAGATACAGAGGCGAAAACTACCCTATCAATGGAGAGAAGGTAGGAGAACTCAGCCAGAAGCTCTACGATACACTTTACGGAATGCAGACAGGCATCGCTCCTGACGTAATGGGAGACTGGGTCGTTACACTGTAAGTGTTATATAAGCAGAACGGGACTATAAAACATGGCGATCACAAAAAGAGTAGAAAAGATAAGAGAAAACTACGTAAACACGAAGCCGCACATCTCGTATGAGCGCGCCTGGAGCTGGACAAAGTCGTTCCAGCGCACCGAAGGGCAGCCTCATCTGATCCGCACGGCACAGGCCTTTTACGACACCTGCTGTGAGCTTTCCGTCAACATCTGGGAAGGCGAGCTGGTGGTCGGCTCAAGCGGCGAGTTCAGAAAGTGCGCGATCCTGACGCCTGAATTCGGCTGGCTCTGGATCAATGACGAGATCGACACTTTCCCTGAAAGGGGACAGGATCCTTACGATGTCACTCCGGAGCAGACAGCATTCATAAGGGAAAACATCTTTCCTTACTGGGAAGGCAAGTCCGTTGAAGAGGCGTTCCTTGCCAGAACATCCGAGGCGACAAAAAAGATCGGCGTGGATACGGGATTTCTCGACACGGACTCCAAATGGCGCAACGGCATAGGAGAGATCTCCGCCGATTACGTCGACGTGCTGCTGCCTAAAGGATACGGCGGCATACGCGCGGATGCCGAGGCATACATGGCGGAACTCGATGAAGCGATCCCGCAGGAGAAAGCGAAGATCGATTTCTACAGATCCATGGTGCTTATCGCAGACGGAATGATCACTCTCGGCAGACGCTACAGCGAAAAGGCTGCAGAGATGGCCGAGGCTGAGACTGATCCGGTCAGAAAGAAAGAGCTCGAAGAGATCGCCGATGTGTGCTCCCGCATACCTGAACAGCCTCCGAAAACATTCAGAGAGGCAGTCCAGTTCGTGTGGTTCGTACAGCTTGGAGGCATCATAGCCGAGAATCCTCTGGCATGGAACCCGGGCAGATTCGACCAGTACATGTATCCGTACTATAAGGCTGACGAGGAGGCGGGCATCATTGACTACGATACTGCCCTCGAACTCGTCGAGTGCCTGTGGCTGAAGTACAGCGAATGGGCATGGACCATATCCAAGAATACCGCGAGCTTCTTTGCCGGATACACCAATTTTGAAAACCTGACAGTAGGCGGCACCAAGGTCGACGGGACCGACGCCACCAACACGATCTCTTATATGGCTATTCAGGCGACGAGGGAGTGCATGACGCATCAGCCGACGCTGAGCTGCAGGATCCATCCTGACTGCCCACCTGAATTCATGGAGGCCGTCACTGAACTCGTATCCACGGGATGCGGATTCCCTGCCATCCATGGCGACAGGACGGGCTACCAGATGCTCTCAAACCTCGGATACAGACCGGAGGACGCAAGAGACTGGAACAACTGCGGCTGCGTAGTGCCTCATTCACGCAAGACATTTGAGTGGACATCTGCTGCAAGCATAAGCTTTGCCGCGGCTCTCGAGTTTGCGCTGAATCAGGGAAGGAGCCGTCTGTCGGGAGAGCAGGTATCACTCGAAGAAAAGGATCCTAAGACATTTGCTTCGATGGATGAGATCCTCGAGGCATGGAAAAAGCAGTTCAGATATCTCGTGCGCCACGGCGTTATAAGCCTTGTGACCGCGCAGGAGATACATAAAGAGATAGGCCACAGACCTTTCATGTCGGCCTGCAATGAGTACTGCATGAAGAACGGCCGCGACCTTGTGGACGGAGGTGCAAAATACAACATAGGTCCTGTGTTTACGGGTGTAGGCCTGTCCGTGACAGCAAATTCTCTTGCCGTTATAAAGAAGCTCGTCTTTGAAGAGGGCGTGACCACGATGGCGGAGCTCATCGATGCGCTTGACAGCAACTGGGAGGGTTATGAGCAGCTCAGAGAGCTCGCGCTTGCCTGCCCTAAGTACGGCAATGACGACAACTACGTCGATTCCATAGCGCGTGACCTCGCGGATTTCTTCTATGATGAGGTCACTAAATATGACGACCTTTACGGCAACCATTTCGTTACGGCATTCATGGGAATCTCCAACTACCTGCCTACCGGCAAGGTGCTCGGCGCGACCCCTGAAGGCAGACACGCGAAGGATCCTATAAACGAGGGCGTTTCGCCGTATACCGGCAGCGACAAATCCACCTGTCTGGCTGCGCTGAGGAGCGCCGCAAAGATGAAGCACGATATACACAGCGGAGGTACGCTGCTCAATCTGCGGCTGAATCACGATCTCGTCGCTACAAAGCGCGGCAGAGCCAACCTCGGTGCGATGCTGCAGAGCTACTTCGCTTTAGGCGGTTTCCACGTGCAGTTCAATACGATATCCAACGAGGTGCTTGCCGATGCGCAGGCGCATCCTGAAAAGTACCGCAGCCTGCTGGTAAGAGTCGCCGGATACAGCGCTCAGTTCACAAACCTCTCAAAGGAGATGCAGGATTCGATAATGGCGAGGAACGCGCACGAGGCGTTCTGATAACAGACATCAGCCCGGCCTGAGCGGCCGGGCATATTTATAAGTATGAGTATCAAGGGCTATATAATGCAGATCCAGCCTTTCTCCGTCAATGACGGTGAGGGGATACGGACGAATATATTCATGGCAGGATGCCCGCTGCGATGCAGATGGTGCTCTAATCCCGAGGGCTTCGAACAGAAGGAACTCATAGGGTGGCACCGGAGAAAATGCATCGGATGCGGGGCATGTGCCGCTGCATGCCCTCAGGGCATAGGGATCGACATGGGTGCGGCCGGCCGCAGCAGGTGCATAGCATGCGGCGCGTGTGTGGCCGCATGTCCTGAAGAAGCCAGAGCGCGCATGGTGTCTGTCATGGATGCGGATGATGTGATCAGAGAGGTAATGAGACACCGCCTTTTCTTCTCATACAGCGGAGGGGGCGTCACTTTCTCCGGCGGCGAGGCGACTTCACAGCCGGAATTCCTGGACTATGTATCCCGCGAGCTTTACGATTCGGGGATCAGCATCGATCTCGAGAGCTGCGGGTACTTTGACTTCGAACTTGTCAGACCGTCGCTCGAGAGAATGGATCTCATCTTCATGGATCTGAAACACATGGGTCCGGAGGTGCATAGAGAGTACACCGGGGTAAGCAACGGGAAGATCCTTGCGAACATCGCCCGGCTGGGCTCTCTCAGGCATCCTTACGGGCAGGGAAGACCTGAGATCGTCATAAGGATACCGGTGATAGGCGGGGTCAATAACAGCGAAGAAAACATAGCGGCTTCGGCAGCATACGTACACGACGTGCTGCCTGACGCAAAAATGGAGCTTCTGCCGTATCACTCTTTCGGCAGGATCAAATACGAGGCGATCGGGATGCCGTTCGATCAGGACGCATTCTATACACCGGACAAGGAAGAAATGAAAAAGCTGCGCTCTGTTGCGGCAGCCGAGGGCCCGGAGATCGTTGAATACAGATAAAAACGCCGGCGCGATCAACGCAGCCGGCGCTGTTTTTATTTTTTGAGCATGTTTCCGGATGATACCGCACGCTGTGCCCGCCTCTGCCCGAAACTATAGTTGCGCTTTTGGTTTCCGAAAGTCTTTTTTAGCGCCGCCTTATGTTGTATAATCAGACCGTAGATCATAGCAGCTGAAATAACGGCCATGAGCCGCAGCAGTAAGGAGATAAAGAGATGAAAGAGAACGTCATTTTCTGTTATTCGGGTACGGGCAACTGCCTCGATATGGCAAAGAACATCGCAAAGATCCTTGGCGATACGGACATCATCATGATGCGTAAGTATCCTGTTGTTACAGACGTCAGAGAAGCAAAGAGAGTAGGATTCATATTCCCTTGCTACGGCGGCGGACTCCCGGGACATGTTGAAAGATATCTGCACGACATCAAGGTCAGCCCTGATGCATATACATTCGCGATCAACCAGAGCGCTTCCTACAAAGGTGAAGGACTCAGAAAACTGAACGAGATCATTCCGCTCGATTACTGGGCTGCAGTCACACATCAGTGCACATGCATCTGGCTCTTCCCGCACGACCTCATGATACCTAAGATGGGTGCAGTTGAGGCTCAGGCAAGAGCAGAGCACTATGCAATGAGATTCGCTAACGACATAAAGAATGGTGTCAAGACAAAGAGGGGCGTGCCTAAAGCATATGCAAACTCAGTTGAACATGCTCTCTGGCCGCAGATCGCACGCAAAAAGGGCCTCACGCTCAAGGCTAACGACAACTGCGTGATGTGCGGCACCTGCGCTAAGGTCTGCCCGATGGGCAACATCAGATACGCAGGCAAAGCCGTCGTATTCAGCGACAAGTGCATCTCATGCTGCGCATGCGTACAGTACTGCCCGCAGGAAGCGATCAACTTCGGAAAGATCACGGAGAAGAGAGAGCGCTATCACAACGTAAATATCACAGTGGACGACCTGAACCAGGATATCATTTCGTTCTAGAATCAGGGAAAAAAAGAGATAATCACGCTGATTTGAGCATTTGCCCGAATCAGCGTGATTTGTTGTTTCTAAAGACCTGGTATTGATCTATTTATCAGGGTTTGTGTCTATTTCATCGTGCGAAGTCTTGGACTCACCGTCGACGGCATTCGCGTCGTAGAGATCTTTCTTTATCTGGCTGCTGCTGATCTCAGGTGTACGAGGCAGGTATACGACTTCGACGCCTTCTTCCCTGAGGAAGTCAAACTTTCCTTTCCAGTCGTCTCCGATCACGAAAGTATCGATGTGGTATTCGTGCATGTCGCTTTTCTTCTGCTCCCAGTTTTCTTCCGGGATCACGAGATCGACGTATCTGACTGCTTCAACGAGAGCCTTGCGCTGCTCGTAAGAGAAGTAGCATTTCTTCTGCTTGGAATTCCAGTTGAACTCATCCGTTGAGATCGCAACTATAAGATAGTCGCCGAGAGCCTTGGCTCTTTTCAGCAGGTTGATGTGACCGTAGTGCAGCAGGTCATATGTGCCGTATGTGATTACTCTCTTCATTGTATTCTCCGTTCGTTTGCGATCATTTTGTTCTGTGAATGTATTGTACCATTGCAGGCGGGTAAATGGCAATTCATGCGCCTGCGGCATGGGCAGGGCATCCGTCTCAATGGACACACCGCGTGCGTAGTGATATTATTAAATAGTTAGGGATAAAATTGATAAGGGGATATACAGAATGGAAGCAAGTATAAATAATGTGGGAAGGCTCCTCGATAAAATCAGTGATGGCGCGATGGACATCGGGCTGAGGCTGGTCCTGGCCATAGTCATTTATATCGTGGGCAGCTTTATCATCAGAAAGATCATCAAGGCCCTGGGCAAGCTGAAATCCATGAAGTCCATAGATACGACGGCAGCAGGCTATATCACTAATTTTGTAAAAGCAGCTCTTTATGTTGTGCTCGCAGTGTCGATAATCGCGCTTATGGGTGTACCGATGTCATCAGTGATCGCAGCGATCGCATCCGTTGGTGTAGCTATAGGACTGGCCATGCAGGGAGCTCTCAGCAATATCGCCGGCGGGATCATGCTTCTCATATTCCGTCCGTTCAGCGTGGGCGACTACATCGTTGCAGGCGGAGAAGAGGGCATAGTAAGGAATATATCACTTGTATACACAGTGCTTACAACGATCGACAACCGCAGGATCTCCATTCCTAACGGAAACCTGATGAACTCGACGATCTGCAATACGACCGTGGAGGAACTGAGAAGAGTCGATCTCAATTTTGACATAGCCGGTTCGGAAGATTCCGATACGGTCCTGAAGATACTGTCGGATGTCGTTGACAGCACGAAGTGGAAGCTGGATAACCCGGCTCCTCAGGTGCTGATAACAGCAGGCGTGCCGGGAGGTCTTACATACACCGTAAGAGTCTGGACGAAGACTTCGGATTACTGGAATGAGTATGGCGTGCTGATGAAGGAGATACCTGCCGCACTGAACAAGGCAGGCATCGCAAGACCGTCAACACCTATCAGTGTAACTAAATAATACCGCGGAAAGGAATAAGGCATTCAGATGAAAAAAATCATTGGAGCTGTCATTACGGGAGTTTTGTTTGCGGGACTTATAGTGCTGCTCGGCATATATGATGTTGCAGCGATCGGTCCTGCAGGTACTAAGGTCGGTTTTTCGCATATCAACCAGCTTGTGCACAGCCTCACAGGCGTCAACATGATCTGGTATGAGATAACGGACTATATAGGATACGTAGCCATTGCGATCTGCGGCATGTTTGCTCTTGCGGGATTCATCCAGATGATAAAGCGCAGGAGCCTGCTGAAAGTGGACAGAGAGATATGGGCGCTCGGCGGTCTCTTTATAGCTGTAATAGGATGCTACGTACTGTTCGAGAAATTCATTGTCAATTACAGACCTATAATCATGCCGGGTGAAACAGCACCGGAGGCATCGTTCCCGTCATCCCACACAATGCTGATCATGACGGTAATGATCGCGGTCATGATAGTTTCCGACAAGTATTTCGGCAACCTGTTCGGCGCATTTATAAGGGTGCTGTGCTTCCTGACGACTCTGGTCACTGTAGGCGGAAGACTGTGGTGCGGAGTACACTGGCTCACCGATATCATCGGAGGCATACTGCTCAGCGCTACACTGCTTTTCCTGTTTGCGGCAGTTGTATCCGGAAGCGGCAGAGAGAAAGTGGACCCGGACCTTGAGTTCGACTATGACAACAAGCAGGCAGTAAGGCGCAGAAACACTGCAGAAAAGACAGATAATTATAAGCCGAAACACTGATATGTTTTTTCGATAACACTCCTGCATCATATAGAAAGCAACGATAACTCAGATATGCCTATCTTTGATAGAATCGAATCAACTGGAAGTGACGTTGTTTTTATGAAAAGGAGAACGATTATGAAGAGAAAAACCGCAATATTATCTCTCGTACTCACACTTGCATTGGTATTCGGTGCATTTCAGGTAACTTTCGCTAACAAATTCAATATAGGTACAGCGATTGACGGCAATGAGTATAACATCGAGACTGCTGCATTTAATTTAATGAACGATACAGCAGATGCCGGATATAAGCTCGTCAGCACAGATAAGCTTGCAGGATGGGTCGATTCGGGTAAGGACATGCTCATCGTTGATACTATGCCTGCGGGTTCGTGGAGTGCACACCGCGTTCCTGGAGCTGTAAATGTAGAATGCGGAGATAACGGGCCTAACGGCGAGTTCACCGATGAGCAGAAGGCTGCTCTGTTAAAGGCTGTCAGGAAATACTCCGGTTATAAGCCAGAAACTACTTACTACTGGAACACCAAGATCAAGAAATGGTCAACCAAGAAGCCTTCTTCGAAGAACTGGGGAAAGTGCACAAGGAAGGGCGATAAGTACTATGGAAAGAAAACCAAGACTATAAAGCCTTACATCAAGGACAAGACCATCGTAATTTACTGCGGATTCGTAAAGTGCAAACGTTCACATGCAGCTGCAGCATACCTTGTTGAGAACGGATACACAAAGGTTTACCGTTATCCGGGCGGAATCGAGGCATGGGGCGATGCAGAACTCGCATTTGAGGGAACAGACGCAGAGTAGTCTGAGCAAACTAAAATGTAAGGAATGCATCTCTTTCAGAGAATATGAAGTTTAGGTAATTTGTTAAGGTGATGATTGCAGATGTTATGTTGTGATCATCACCTTTTTATCTAAGGTCTGCGGAGCGGACCGTGACGGTAAGGAGAAAACCATGCTGCAGAGTAAGTCAAATGCGATGCGCGCAATATCGATTGCATTAACTGTAATAGTTCTTCTTGTGGCTGTACTGGCAAGCACCGAGAGCGTCAGCGCGGCTACCAAACTGAAAGTCACCGTGACCAAGAAAACAATATATGTCGGACAGACCACCAAGTTCAAATCCAACAAGGATGTGAAATGGTCCGTATCAAGCAAGTCAAAGGCAAAACTGTCCAGCATCAAAAAAAGATCGGTAACTGTCAAAGGCCTTAAAGCCGGAAAAGTTACAGTTACCGCCAAGCGCGGCAAGGTGACCAGAAAGACCACGATAACAATCAAACCTGTACCAACGAAGATCAGGATATATGCCACAAAAAAGGTCATTGGACTGGGCGAGTATTGCTCGGTGATCGTTAAATCAGTTGAGCCTGCCGGCGTAAGCGAAAGTGTTACTTATTCATCAAGTAATACAAAAATAGCTACAGTAGACAGAGACGGACTTGTTCAGGGAATGAGCCCGGGCACTGCAACTATTACAGTAGCCTCCAAGGTCAAAAGCAGTGTAAAAGCCACTGTCAAGATCAGAGTCGTACCTACCAGGGCAGGCACGGTAACATTGACCGCTGACCTGTCAGACGAGACCCGCTATCCTGCGGGTAAGGTTGCGAAGGTATGGCTGCCTGTACCGCAAAGCGATGATCATCAGAGTATCAAAAGTGTAAAATGCGATGCTCCGGAAGCAGCAGTAAAAAAACTGACTAAGGATTCTGCCGGAGGAAAGCAGTATTACGTAGAATGGGATGAAGATACTCCGCCGGAAGACCGTGTGGCAACCCTCACTTACCATCTGTACAGAAGAGCTGTTGAACGCGGTGAATCCATAGAATCGGTAAAGAGTACCGTAGAAGATGTCGATCAGGAAGAGTTCGAGGTGTATCTTAAGGAAACATACTGGAGCGGTGATCTGGATTCCGGTATCGTTAAGGACACTGCCGATGATATCGTTGAGAGAGCAGGTGCTGAGACTGTTTATGAAATGGCCCATGCGATCTACAACGAAATGTGTGACAAATATGTACGTACAGATGACAAGACGGTCATCTTCGGCGATGTCGTAAGCATCCTGAAAGGCGTAAGAGGGGAAGAAGGCGGAAGAAATGCCGGCTCGTGCATGGACATGAATTCTGTTTTCGTGGCGCTGTGCAGGTCTGAAGGCATTCCTGCCAGGAACCTTTTCGGACTGAGGTTCTGGAATGAGGATGCGAACGGAAATCAGAAACCTCCAAGCCCGAACTGCAGAGCGGAATTCTACCTGCCTGGCTACGGCTGGGTCCCGGCAGATCCTGCGCTTGCAATAAAGCAGTATCGCGGTCTGGACGGTGATCCTGTAACGGAATACGATCCTACCTGGGAAAAAGTGAAAAGCAAATTCTGGGGCAACGGAGAGGAAAACTGGATCTGCGTCAACATGGGACGAGACATCGTGCTGGATCCTCCGCAGAGTGTAGCAACAGAAGAGTATCTTGAGGTGCTGAACCCGGTCAATGACGAGGGTGTCTCCACTATCAACCTCTACATGTTCCCGTACGGGGAGTTTGACGGCCAGTACATTCCATGCCAGGCAAGCAAGAACTTCAAATACGAGTATTCCTTCGAGAAAGAGGATCCGCTTGACTGCGGGTGCTAAGATCCTTCCGGGAAGACAGTTTTAAAGACAATTAAAAAGGGCTGTCGCGTTACATAATGATACGCTCCCTTTATGAGAGACAGTGAAAAAGGAAATCACTGTTAATCATGAAGGGAGCTATTTTTATGGCAGAAAAGCAGA
>JBGULF010000033.1:0-1527 GCA_045115935.1 Anaerovoracaceae bacterium | reverse complement strand
ACGTGTGTGAGCACAGTCATTCGAGCAGCCTGTGAAGGCGATCTTTACGTGATGATCGTTCGGGAATATAGCCTTATCTATCTCCTGCGCGAATTTCTTTGTATCAAAGTTGGCGAACGGGCAGAGCTGTTTGCCCGGACAAGCCACGACATTACGTGTTCCGGAAGCAGGATATCCGCCGTTATACTCTTCCTGATTGATGTTTCTGTTCTCGATTATCAGCTGAAGAGCCTTGTTGACTTCTTCAACATCCTTCAGATCGATCCCCGGGATCTCAAATCCCTGGCGGTTCGTGATGTTTACCATGCCCTTGCCGTATTTTCTGGCTATATCGACGACACGCTGAAGCGAATCAACATCGATCTCTCCGCCCGGGCAGCGTACACGGGAAGCTGTTTCGCCTCTGACCTTGGATACACGGAAAGCGTTTTTCTTCAGTTTCTTTAAATTTGTATCTAAACTTGTCTTGTTCATGATTCCACCTCCCGCTAATCGATCAGTGTCTTATGTTCAGAGAACTTGAAAACAGGACCATCGATGCAGACATACTTGTCGTTGATGCGGCAGTGTCCACACTTTCCTATTCCACAGCTCATTCTGCGCGAATCCGAGATCCATACATTATCTTCACTGAGACCTCTCTTGACGAGTTCGATCATAGAGAACCTGATCATCGGAGGAGGACCGACTACGATGGCCTTACACTTGCTGATATCTCTGATTGGGATATCCGGAATGTATTTTGTGACCAGTCCGACTTTGCCCGCATATCCTTCAGGCGCTCCATCGACAGTAAGCGTCAGATCGATCTTCTCAGCCCAGTCCTTAAGGTCTGCTTTGAACATGATCTCGCCCGGATCCTTGAATCCTGCGATCATGTGTACGTCTTTCGCACATTCAGTCTCGCACAGATACTGGACTACGCCTCTTACAGGCGAAACTGCAGTACCGCCGACAACGATGATCAACTCACCGCCTTCAAACTCATGCACATCAAAGCCATTGCCGTAAGGTCCGCGGAGGAAGAGGCTGTCACCCGCCTTGTAGTTTTCAAACAGATAATCTGTTACTTTTCCTACGGCTCTCAACGTCAGATCAACGTAATCAGGTCCAATGCCGCTGACTGAGATAGGACACTCTCCGACCTTAGGGATCGAGATCTGGAAAAACTGTCCCGGTTTCACATCTCCCACGTAAGTAAATCTGAAGGTCCATTCCTGAGCCGTGTGTTTTATTATGTCCTGAAGCTTTGAAGGAACAGGTGTATATTCATTCTTTCCGCAGTTACACATTAGCCGACACCTCCTTCACTCTAGCGTTTAGTTTGTTTATGCAGTTCGCAAACGAGATATACTCAGGGCATACAGTATCGCAGCGACCGCAGCCTACGCACATATCATATCCGAAGCGTTTTCTGAAGTCGTACACCTTGTGGAGTACCTTGAATCTCATTCTCTCGCCGTTGGTCTTTCTCATTACCAGACCGCCTGCCACATCGGTATATCCGTCTACCATGCAGGAAGCATT
>JBGULF010000032.1:0-1660 GCA_045115935.1 Anaerovoracaceae bacterium | reverse complement strand
CAGGCTCTTCAGCAGGCTGCTCTTCGTTTGTTTCTTCATCAACTGGTGCAACGTATGGTATGTAATCTATATCTGACCCCTTTAATGCATTGTTTGCGATCGTCTCAAGATTCTTGAATCCGGAGATCTCACCTGCGAGCTTCGCTCCGTTGAAAGCGTTCTGCAGGATCTTTGTGACTGAGCCCGCGACTCTGCTGAAGTCGACGTCTGAGCTCTCGGCGTTCTTGCTTGCGTACTGGTAGAATGCGTATCCTCCGATGATCGACAGGACTCCTTCTTCAGGAAGCTCCAGAGTGGCGTTGCCGCCCTTGCCTGCTCCCGCGAACGCTGACTGAGCGATAGTTTCGAGAGCCTTGCAGTTTGAGAGATCTACTGTGTTGAGTGATTTGCACTCGTTGAACGCCTGGTTCATGATGATCTCAAGCTCAGGGCACTTTGTGAAGTCGAACTCGCTCAGGTTGTAGCACTTTCTGAATGCGCTCCAGCCGATCTTCTTGATGGTCTCGCAAGGGACGACCTTCCTGAGTACGCTGAAATCCTTGAATACGTCTGTCTTGGACTGGTCTACTGTGTAGTCGTTCCTGTCGTAGAGAGGCTCATAACCCTTGTCGGTGTAGAGAGCTGTCCAGCCTATGCCTGTGATGCCTGTCTCGAAGATCACCTGAGTGACCTTGTTCTTGAGCTTGTCCTTCTGTGACTTTCCGTTCTGGTCGAGGATCTGGGTTACAGCGTTCTCCTCGTCTGAATCGGATTCGCCTGTGGTGCTGAATACGAGGATGGTGTCCTTTCCGTTCGTGTACTCGGTCCACTTTGTAGTCTTTGTCTCGTTTCCGTATCCCCAGTTTCCTGTCGCCTCGCCGTAGCTTGGTTCCTCGATCTGCTGAGTCTCGGATTCGATATCCTGATCTGTTGATCCTGCTGATGCAGGCTCTGATGATGGCTGCTCTGCCGCTGCCGGCGCGCTCTGCGCTGCAGGTGCAGGTGTGCTCTGTGCAGGTGCTGGAGCAGGAGCCGCTTCCTGCTGCTCTGCTGCTGCCGGCTGCTGAGCCGGTGCGCCTTCTTCTACATCTGCGAATGCCGCTACAGGCATGTAAGCTGAGATTGCCATGATTGCTGCGATCGTGAGTGATGCTGTTCTTCTGAATCTGATTGTCTTAGTCATTGTTTTGTTCTCCTGTTTTTAATACTGAATGTTTCTGCTTTTGTTGGCTTTATTATCTATCCCGAACCGTCATAAAAGCCGTCACAAAACAAACTAAAGCAGATATGACGATAATTCTTTTTCGTGGTATAATGTCACCATGGAAGTTAAGAACAGACCCGCATTGAAAATATTAATAGGTATCGTGACCGTCGTGCTGGCATGCATGTCGGGCGCGAGCACAACTACAGAGCATACGGCCTTCGAACAGAAGGCCTTTATTGCTGGCGAAGAAAGTACAGTCACTGTCTACCAGCCGGATGAGCAGGGCAACCTGCATAAATCAAAGGCTGTACCGCGCGGCAGCAGAGTCATAGTAAGAGATGAAACGCCGATCGAAATCGACGGAACAGAGTACAGCCGCGTATTTCTGGCAAATGATGAATCCGGAAAAGTATATTACATAGCTGAAGGAAATCTGGTGGACAGGAAATCCAAAGCCGTCCGGGAAAAGGAACT
>JBGULF010000031.1:0-17848 GCA_045115935.1 Anaerovoracaceae bacterium | reverse complement strand
TGCAGAGAGAGGTGGAGACACATTCACTCCGAGACAAGGAAAGAACATCTCAACTGACTATCAGAGAAGATTCTACGCATTCATCTCAGAGAGACTCAATACGCTCTTTTGGGCTCAGAAGACTAACGACTTCTACACCAAAAGAAGAGCGAGATATCAGAAAGAGTGCGTAGAGCAACACGGAGAATTTGATCTCAGGACAAACTTTGATGACGGAATGATCCTTCCATTTTCAGTTCGTCTCCTCGAACAAGGTCAGAAGATCTGAATGTCACAAAGTCTATACAGAATTCGTCCGCAAAAGAGATAAATACTACAGGAGATACAACAATGGACAAGAAGAAAAGATCGCTAGAAGATATCTTCATTCTACAGCAGCTACAGAAGATCAAGGATGCTAAGTACTACACTAGCCCGATATTCACACCAGAAGAGTGGAAACAGAGATATCCTCACGAATCACCTGCTGAAATCCCGAGTTACATTCCGTGCTGGAGAGACTTGGACGAGATCATCTACACCAAGATGAACATTGTAAAGATGAAAGAGCCTGAGGATGAATTGAGCAAGAGGACAGCTAAGATGAGTAAGATGAAAGAGGAGAAGTGATATGCCACTAGACTGTTCGAAATGTGACGCGCCGTGTTGTCGACACATTAAAGCTCCTTTCCTCGATCGTGGAGACGGATGCTGCAAGTGGTTGGATCAGAAGCAAGGAATCTGCAGGATCTACGATGACAGACCGACAATCTGCAATGTAGACAAGTACTACGAAGAGCACAATCTCCAGAGGATCATGTCTAAAGAAGAGTGGTATGACATTCAGCATGAGTGCTGTGATAAGCTGAGATCTGGCGACAAGATAGTCAGATAGCTCTCATATCTCTTCTCAATTTTTGAGAGAAAGCTCTCTAATTATTGAAAAGAGGAAGAATCCTCTATTATATTGAGGTAAAGAAATGAGCACACACGCAGAAAGACTCAGACTAAGAAGAGAAGCTAAGAAGCTCACAGAGGATGTCGGAGAAGACACTATCAACTTCGCAGAAGAGATCCTAAAAGAGTGTCAGGCTATCAGAATGCTTCTCGTCAAGATGAACACTAGAGACGCTATTCGTTCTGGAGAAGAGGTATGACACTAACGGCTTGGCTCAATCAGACATTCACTCATGTCACTCTTTGCAACGAGTATGTCGGAAAGAATGGCTCAGTGATCAAGATTCCAGAGATCAACATCGACTTGACCTCTGGTCTCTTCAGTACTGACTCTAGAGATGAATTCGAAGAGCTGTGCATGAGGTATGCTCCAGTAGGCACAGTCAGAGACAAGATCACTGATGAGTGGTACATGGACAAGCTTCTTCGTGCTAGAAATGAACTCACTAAGAGAGCTCTCACAGAGACTAACACTCGTCTCGCTAAGAAGTACATGGACATTCTAGCTGTCAGAGACAAGTCAAGATGGCAGAAAGAGACTAAGGAAGTCAAGGCCACAGCTACTGACTCTGAAGGAAAGACGATAAACGTAACTTTCTCAATGATGTAAGATGAATCTGAACTACAAACTATTCAGTCACCAGATGAAGTTGATGCAGAGCACTGCACCGATATGCTACATGGTGTGCGGAAGAGCAGCAGGAAAATCTTACGCTGCTTCTCTTCTCATCTCAAAGTACTTCTTGGAAGGAAAGAGAGTGATTGCTCTAGCTCAGACATTCAAGTCACTGCATGAAGTTCTATTCACAGAGATCCTTGCTCGTCTCGACGAAATGAAAGTTCCTTACTACTTTCACAAGCAGAGCATGAAGATCACATACGGCAACGGAGTGATCTATGGCGCATCTTATGAGAATCTGGAAGCTATAAGAGGTCTAACAAAGATATCTCTAGCTGTCTGTGATGAAGCTGCTCTATCACCATCATCTCTATTCACTATTCTTGCTCCTTGCTTGAGAGGTGAAGGAATCAAAGGCTTCATCAGACTTCTCTCGACTCCGAGAAGAGGTTCTTGGCTGAATCTGTACTGCAAAGAGCATCCTGACAATGTAGAGCTCATACACGCCCGTACGAGAGACAATACCTTCATCACGGATGAACAGATTGAGTTGATGAAAAAGAGCATCGTAAACGACGATATGCTCCAACAAGAGCTAGAAGGCATTATGCTTGATCTAGACTCTGACGCATCTATCATTCAGCTCAAAGATTATCCAAAAAATGACACTGGACTCACTTCAAAGTTCTACTATCTCGGCATTGACTTGTCTGGTCTAGGATGCGACAACAACGTACTCACTGTCGTCTCTAAGTTCAGAATCGAAGAACAGATCAAGATTCAAGTAGCTGACTCTCTTCATCTCACAGAAGTAGCTGAAAATCTGATCAGAAAATGGAACATCAAGTGCACCTACATCGATGTCACTGGTTCTACATCTTGTGGCCTTCTTGATCTTCTCAAAGCTAAGCATCATGAGGTTGTAGGAATCAACTTCGCCAACGCTCCTTACGACAAAGACAGATACGCTAACGCTAGAGCGGAGATGTATGGCGAGACTTCTATCGCTATCAAAGAAGGACTCTACATCGCCAACGAAGACATAAAGACACAGCTCAGCTATACTACTTGCTTCGTCAATCAATCTGGTAAGCTTCAACTTGTAAAGAAATCTGAAATAAAAGAGCTGATAGGACACTCTCCTGACGAATCAGACTCTCTCGCTCTAGCTGTCTATGCTATGAATCACGGATCTGTCACTCAAGAAGCTGATAGAGCTAGAGAAATCTCAGACAGGTATCTCAACTTCTTAGAGATGTAACTAGAGATGTAGTGATCTCACGAGAGATTCTGTGAGAAGATGCCTCTATTTATTGTCATGAATAAAACATTTGGAGGCTCTATCAATGAGAGCAGTAAGAGACATAATCAAAGAGGCCGCTATCAGATGCAATGTCGGCACTAGAAGACAGGCTCTTCCTGGCGGAATCGAAGAGACTGCTTTCAGACTGCTGAAAGGTGTAGTAGACAAGTACAACTACGACAATCTTCTTGCTTGGACACAGAACTACTTCACTTGTCACACGGCTCCTCATATTCACATCTACGACGAATTTGACTCGCTAAAGGGCGAAAACAATCTCTATTTTGACAACATTGATGACCTGAACGCCTATTCTCTCAGTGAAGATGACTACAACAATGACGTTTGGGCAGTATCTAAGGATAATCTGAACGGCTACTGGTCAGTTCTTCCTCATTCTGGAAACTATCTCTGGTCATGGCATCAGGCTGATGAGTCTCAGAGATTCCAAGAGATGTTGAGATACGTCAACTGCAAGCACATCAAGATCAGAAATCTAGGAAAGATCAACTCGATCTACGTCGCTACTAACGGTTCTGAGTACCGAGACAACTGTCAACTGAAGTATGTTGCTCCAGCTGACTATGACAGATACTCAAGAAACTCTGCTGTATTCACCTACACTCAGAAAGCTGAAGGTGAATGGCTCATGCAGATCAAGCCAGTCGTAGCTTCTCAGAACTGGATGCTCAAGATCAACTACAATGAGACTATTCAGTTCGACATCGATGATGAACTTCCTATTCCAGAGAACTATGCTGAGCTTCTCATCGTTGCTCTCGCACATAAGCTCGCTATTCAGTTCCCGAGGCTAGATGATGCTCAAATGGCGAGACTTGAGACTGAAGTTAGAGTCATGGTCGACAATGTCAGAACCCCAAAGGCAGAAGACAGAATCCTATCCAGATCTCCGTATGACTATGGCTTTGGAGATCACACAATGACACAAGCTGAGCTTCTAGGTGGAACATGGTTCTAGAGGAGATGAGTCATGGCTAATGCAAAGATCATCTCTAACATCTGTGGTGGTATCACAAAGAGCAATCTCGCTAAGATAGGTCTTGGCGAGTCTCTCAACATGTATCCAGAACTTCAACAGTCCGACTCTTCATGCCAGATCGCTATGAGAACTATCTCTGGTGCTGTGAAAGCTGCTGACATTGAAGGAAAATGTCGAGGAATGTACAGAGTCTCTAGAGGATACGACAATCGTCCAGTTCTCTATGCTGTCTATGACCAGACGCTATATCTAATTCACGAAGACATGAGAGTCGAGAGCGTAGGAAAGATCGAGACGGTAGGCACTGAATGTCACATGGTCGAGACTGGTGGTTATGGATCTGCTCATCCTCATTTAATCATTACAGATGGAACAAACGTCTATGCTGTTGACACTGGTCTATCTACTGGTGATCAGCAGACAGACTTCAAGAGAATCGCTCTTCCGTTGAGAGTGAACTCTAAGTCTCAGTACATCAGACCTACACATTGCGCATATCTCTATGGCTATCTGATCGTCAACGACGCTGGAACAGATGCTTTCTACACATCCTATCAGTATCCGTTCGAAATTCAGAATGGACAATCTGACATCTTCTACACTCGTAGACAGAACTTCATCAACTGGTGGATGACACTGACTGATCAGCAGAAAGAAGAGTACAAGGCCGGAAACATCGATGATCCGAACTACGATGCTTACAAGGACTTCATTGATGGCACAGCTGATGACACTCCTGAAGTGAATGACCTCTTCAGAGTATGGACAGTTCAGTTCGCTCGTTACGGATTCATCACATACTCTGAATGGTGTCCAGACAACACAGTAGCTCTGTGCTCTAACGGATCCAAGCTCTACACATTCGGCGAGAGATCTTGGCAGGTCTTCTCATACAATGACGACAAGAACAATCCATTCAGCTCTCCAGACAACGCAGCTGGTAACATCGGCATCAAGGCACCTAACTCTCTAGCTATTCTCAGCACAACAGCTATCTTCCTTGGATCTTCCGATGTTGGCGAGAATGGAATCTTCATGATCTCTGACACTCAGTTGAGCAGAGTATCAACACAAGACATTGAAAGAGAGATAGCTCAGATCGTCAATCCTCAGAACGCTTACTCATCAATCTGGCAAGAACATCAACATCTCTTCTACTCTATCACATTCGAAGACTCTCAGAAGACTTTCGTCTACGACATCTCTCAGAATGCTTGGCACTACAGATCTTCTTATGACGAGAAGAACAGACTAGAGTTCTGGAGATACAATCATGCCACTTTCGCTTACGGAAAGATCTACATCGGAACTAAAGATGCTCTCTGCTACATGGACGAGAACAAGTACAATGAGCACGATGGAAGACCTATTCTGAAGATGAGAAGAGGAGCAGTGCTAGTATCTAACGACCAGCCGTTCTTCATCGACGAGCTTAAGTTGATAGCTAACCAAGGTCAGCACTCATTCAACGATCAGTATGACAACATGGAATTGAATCCTAGAGTCTCATTCAGATACTCTTGGGACGGATCTACTTGGTCTGACTATGAAGATGCATATCTCGGAAAGATAGGTCAATATGAGTATGACACTTCTCTATTCGGCCTCGGATTCGGATCATTCTTCACGATTGAGATCTCTACGACCGAGAACATTCCGTTCTCTATTCAGAATGTATTGATCAACTGGACTCCTACACCAATGATGAGGTACTAGCTCGAAGAGGTAATTACAATGGATCTTCTGAACAACACACTGAGAATTGTCAGATACGATGACTCTAACAAGAACTTAGAGGCATTGAGAGGTCAGTACGCTCAGACTGGAGAGACTAACTACTCAGTTACGATCCTGAAGAACATTCTCTTTATAAATCTATACAAAGGCGCTAAAGTAGAAATAAGACTTCCTAACGTCTATGATGGATTCCTCATCTCATCTGAAGGAAGAAGATTCAAGGTCGTTGACAATGTTTTGACAGCTGAACTAAGATCAGACGAAACTGCTTTCGGTCAGCTGGTATTGAAGAAATGGAATTGATACAAAAGGAGAACTTGAAATATGATTCCTGCACTAATCATCGGAGGCGCTATCGCTGCTGGAACAACTGCAGCGAATCTATACAACGACTCTAAGAACAGAGAGGCAGCTGCTGCTTCAAGAGCTGCTGGTCTTGAACAGTTGACCAAGATGCTAGGTCAGAGCAATGAGAACTATGACCAGATGCTTCGTGATGTCAAAGGCTACTATGAGAATCGTGGATCTCTAGGATCTGCATCTGATGTAGCTGCTTACAGAGACGCTATCGCTGGCTACAATCCAGAAGACTATGCTGCTGACATTGGTCAGTTCAACTACAACAAGACGAAGGAAGACTTCCTCAATCCTTACTACTCTAGAATCATCGGAGACACTGCTGAAACCATCCAGCACACTGCTGCAGGAGCTGGTCTTGGAAGAGGAACTGGTGCTGCTCTCGACATCGCTAAGGGAGTCGCTGAGAAGTCTGATGAGCTATACAGAACTGCTAGCTCTGACTGGAAGGATGACAGACAGTTCAGTTATCAGATGTTCCAAGACGCTATCTCTAACAACCAGAATCGTCTCAATGCTCTTCGTGACTCTGTTCAGTACAAGCTCGGTCTACAAGGTTCTCTCGCATCTGACTACTACAACACTATGGATGCTCGTCAGGCTGACATCTTGAAGGTTCAGCAAGACAAGCAAGCTGCTTCTCAGGCTTACGGAACAAGCATGGCGAGCCTTTACTAATAGGAGATTATCATGGCTGGAATTTACAATCGTGACAACATTCAGTATGGCTCTCTTCTAGATGCCATGCTCAACAGAAGAGCACAGAGACTCAAAGAAGAGCAAGAGCTCAACAATCAGAGAACACAGCACATCGTCGAAGGACTGAAGATGCTCGGAAGAACAGCTGCTATGGCTTATGGTGGATCTGGCGCTGCTGCTGAACTATCTCAGCTTGAAGCACAGAAGGCTGCTCTCATCGAAGCTGAACAACAGAAAGCTGCTGAAGAGATGGCTGACTACACGAAGGCTGTTCCTGACAACTACAGCTCTATCGTCGGTTCTACTAGCTATGGACAGACTGGATATGCTCCGACTTATGGTCGTGAGGCTAATGTCTATGCTCTTCCTGGAAACTCTAACGCTAATCAGGCAGAGTGGATCAATTACCGAATTGCGATGAACAAGCTCCTTGGAGGAAGATAATGAATGAGAAATTTCAACAGATGCTAGATCTGGATCAGAAGATCGCAGAAGCTAGAGCAAGAGTAGAGATGGAGAAGTCTCTACCTGAGAGAGGAATGCTTTCTCCAGGAATCTTCGACTACATCACTGAAGGAAAGAACGATCTCTACAAAGGCTACTATGACGCTGTCCGTGCTCGTGAGATGCAGGATGCTCAGATGGCTAACCAGAGACTCATGCAGGAGAGACAGCTTGAGAACGCTCTTCGTCTCGCTCAAGAATCTCGTGCTGCTCAGGATTCTAAGAATGCATCAGACTTTGAGCTGGAGAGAAAGAAAGCTAACATCCGTCTCAGAGCTGCTCAGACAGCACTCGCTAACGCACAGGCTGAAGGTAACAAGGTAGCTATCGACAATGCTCAGAAAGAACTCGAACTCTCTATGGCTGAAGCAGAATGGCTCAACGAGCAAGCAGGAATCACACCAGTCAAGACGGTTGAGAATATTCCTTCTGACACTCAAAAAACTCCACAGGAAGTACCTCAGGAACCCGTATCAAAAGGCGTTAGAATAGCAGATCTCAAGGCTATCAACAAATTCGCTACTGATAGAGAAAAGAACAAGACCTTGAGCGACATCAAGAACGATCCTCTATACAATCAGGATCCAAACATCAGATCTGAGTACAATCGACTTAGTAAGATTAGAAGTGCTGAAGCTGGAGCAAAGGTCATAAGCGATCTTCAAAAGATAGTCGATAACGGAGGAAATCCCGATCCAAGTAAGCTAAAAGCTGAAGGTCTTATTATTGACATAAAGACTGACAAGAAGACTGGAAAGAAGACCAGAAAAGTGATTAAGGATCCTAAGACAAAGTGAGGCTGATATGGCAATGTCAGACGAAGAACTTAGAAAGAAGTACAATGACCTTTATGCTATCAATCCTGATATAGCAAATGACTTTCTGAATAGTCCAGAAGGCTGGTTCGACAAGAAGGAGAACCAGAAGTGGCTAGAAGGTCAGACTAGCTTCACTCGTCAGTATAAGAGCTTCATGGATCTTCTTGGCGACAAGGAGAAGGCTCTAACTGAGCTCTACAGAAATCAGGACGGCGAGTGGCCTACTGAAGAGAGACTCATGGCTTTCAAGGAGCAGAATCCTTCAATTGGTGATTCAGACATCAAGGAATGGTTCGACAAGGTAAATGCTGCAAGAGCTCACTATGAGAAAGAACAAGCCGATGAAGCTGCGAAGTACAAGAGAGCTCTAGAAATCAAGAATGAGTGGAAATGGAGAAATATCTTGGCATCAGACTATGAGCGTCAGAGATACATAGAAGATCCACAGAGCTCTATCTTCGGTAAGGAATCACCAGCTATAGGTGAAGCAAAGAATACAAGATATGGATCAATGGCAGACATCGGAACTGGTGCCATAGCTACTGCTATGGACTTTATTCCTCCAGTAACTCCACCACTAGCTATTATGTCAATAGCTGGTGGTCCGGTTTTGAGAGGAGCTAGAGATGCTGCTCATCTTGCTGGATCAGACTATCACAAGGATCTACAGGAGATCGGAAGAGATTTTGCTCAAGACATCACTTTCAACGCTATGTTGAACGCTGCACCGAACGCTAGAAAGCTAAGTAGAGTATTCGGAGCAAACGTTCCAGAAAGCGTAATGAGAGAAGTAGAAAGACAGAACATCAAGAAAGGCGTTACACTCTTCGACGAAGCAGCAACTGAGACAGTCGATAAGCTAGAGAATGCTATAAAGGCTATGCCAGATTCTCCTCTGAAGGAAGAACTACAGGCAAAGACTAAGCTTGCAAGAGTCAACGGATACGATCCTAAGGAAGTATCTGAACTTGTGAGCACATACTCAGCAGTATCTGATCCTGAATACATAGCAGCTCTCCGAAATCTTACTAACGATCCTGAGGCAGTTAATGCTCTTAGAATAGTAAAAGAACATGGCGATAAAGTTCTATTCAGAGGAGCTGAACCTAACGCTTGGGTCGCTGGAGCAGCTTCGGTAGAGCCAGTAGGAAAACTTGGTAAACTCGGTGCTTGGTCTACAAGAGCAGTAGAGAACATCAACAAAGGATATGCTGGACAGGCTCTTGGTCAGACAGCTAGACAGGCTGCTGGTTATATGCCGGATCGTTCAGTAAAGACAGACATCGATGCTCTCAAGAACAAGTACAAGAACATGTACGACAGAGACTGGACACTCGGTTTCGCTCCTAGAAAGAAAGACGGAGATCCACTTTGGGAAGCTTACAAGGAATGGTCTGAAGAGCGTGGTATAAATCCAGATGAAGATGCCTACTCAAAGTGGCAAAACAGAATTGGAGGTAAGAAGTGAGAAATCTAGACCTTTGGAATCGCTATCTCGACAATAGCGGAAAGATTCTACAAGGATGCATTCAGGTCATGGTCAAGGATGGCAACACTAATGCTGACATCTACGACTCTGACGGAACTGCTATTCAGAATCCTCAATTGACTGATGAGTATGGAAGATCAGAGAAGCAGATCTTCATTGAAGAAGATGTAGTTGCATACTTCTACAAGTACATCGGTGAAGGTTCTTTCGCTAACATCGAGAGAAACTCTATCGACACATCTGACACATCTCTATGGCTTCTTCAGTACACAGGAGAATCTCAGCAAGATCTCGACATTCACATAACAGGTGATGCTGCTATGGCTGTTGACTCTATCGCTAGCTTGAGATCTCTCAATCCTGTAGCTGTTCCTGAGATCAATCAATATAAAGTCATTACGCTTCTAGGCTACAATTCAGCAGGCGACAAAGAGCCTATCAACTACATCTGGAATGACAGACTAGAGACGAACGACAATGGCGGATCAGTAATCAAATCCAATGACAGATTGACTGGACGCTGGATCATGGTCTGTCCGACAGAGCACTGTGACTGTCGTCACTTCGGAGTCTTCCCGAGCAACACTCAGAACATGCAAGATCAGACCTCTCAGATGAGCGTCTGGTTCCAGTACTGCGACGAGATGAAGGTTCGTCCTTACTTCTCTGGATATGGTGACTACAAGTACTACAAGTATGACTCTCTCAACGCTACTGTAGATGAGATTGACATCGCTGATGGCGTCAAGTTCATTGACTCTGGCAACTCAAGCATCACTGGTGAATGGAATGGTGATCCGTTCTTCATGAACAGATCAACAGTTCTGAACTGTAAGACAGTTAGACTCTCTTGGCAGATGAACCAGAGCTCTAACTTCGATACTATGATCGTTGACACTAACTATCCTATCAACCTTCAGTACAAGCATGTCATCTTCGAGGTATCTCCGAACACAAACACGAGACTCTTCGACTGTGACATCGAGTCTGTTAGAAAGTTCAACTCAACTATCACTATCGAGAACACTGAATTGAAGGAAGAGTGGTTCACAGAGGACTATGACTGGTCAGATCTTCAGTCCTACAACAACAGAATCGTTCTCACTAACTTCAACAATCCGAACAACTACATCATCCTGAAGAACAAGCAGAATGAGTCTAACTATGGTGACCTTAATGAGAGCACCATCACTGGTCAGACACTTCTTGCAGGATGCGTAGCAGAGAATGCTTCTTTCGTCAACGTAACTCTAGCTGGAAACGCTGAGCTTCACAACGTATCTGGTGGAATCAATGTCATAGGAACGACTCCGTTCTTGAACTTCATTGACTGCTGGCTGAACATCACTAACGGATCACAACTGACAGTGAGTGACTTCGCTCTAAGAAGAGGATCCATCACATCTTCAGTTCCTATTCAGGCTCTCACTTCTCTCTACCTAGAGAATGTAGAAGTTCATGCTACTTTCAATACTCCTGGAATTGAACCACAGTATCTCAGCTGCTCTATCTACAATCGTCAGAATCTGTACAGACAGGTTAAGATGATAGGATGTAGAATCCATACTGGAATCTATCAGTATCCTGAGTTCTGGACTCCACCGAGCGGTTATGAAGGCTATTTCTGGTGTGGCGAGTTCTTCGCTAACATATTCGTGAACAGCGATGCTAAAGTATATCTTGCGCCGATAGTTGCTTTTGACTACTTCTCGGAACATCTTGGTCTATATGGTAAGTTCTGTAACAACCTTTCAGACCATAAGTTCATCGATGACAGTCTATGGAACGGAGTCAACAAAGGTGGATTCGCAGACAACTCTGGCTTCAAGTATCAAGGAAACACTGGTGGATGTCCAGTCTTCGAAGATGAGATATCTTTCTTCATACCGTATACATACACTACATGTTCTCAGGGCAGTTATGACTATCAGAACAACTTCATGACTAACGTTCCTGGAACGACAGACTCTACTGGCTGTTGGGTTGTAAAGGATCAGAGATCTGCGCCTGAGAGAGATGTAGCTTACGACATCTACTGGATTCTCAACTTCAAGAACGTGACAATTCCGGTAGGAAATCTGTTCAGACTTCCATATCTGAGACCGAGAACTCCAGTTCACATCGAAGCTTTTGTTCAGGTGTTCTTGAGACCGGATGACAACTCTAACTGGCCGTTCTACATGCAGCAGTTCACAGTAGGTAACTCTATGATTCAGACTGTTGTTGACGGAAACGCTCAGACTGCTACTTTCAGCAGTATTCGTCCTCTGAAGTATCACTACACTGGCATCAGATATTGTGACAATGACGACATCGATGACTGGTCATCTTCACTCAACGATGCACTCTACAACTACCGCAATAAGGGAAATTGCTTCGCAGGAAGTGTCACGTACAGATACAGATTCGATGACTTAGGAAAGACCACACCAGCAGGATAATCTCTAAGAGATGATAAATAACTGAGGAATTTGAGAGGTTTAAAAATGGATGAAATGACAAACGAAACTCTTCAACCAGAGCTTGATGAGAACAAGATCCTTCAGGACTGTAACGACTTCCTGAAGAGATCTTCTTCACGTTACTCTAGAGCCATCAATCGTGCTCTCACTGATCTGAGAAGATACTCAGGTGACTTTTGGGACGACACTCTAGTGTCTGAATGGAAGAGAAAGAAGAGAAGAAATCTCGCTATGAACAACTGGAACACGATGGCTAACGCTATCTCATCTCCAGTCTCTAACTCTCCTTGGCACTGTGAACTCGTCAACAAAGAACAGCCAATGGATCTAATTCAGGAAGCTATCGACAACTTCGAATCTGATTCAGACTCTAAGTCCGCAATGATCGACGCATTCAGAAAAGAGTGTCTCACTGGTTACGGATTCGGAATCATCACTACTATTCAGGATGAGTACAATGGAGCTGCCAAGCTGGTTCTTGAGTCAGCAAAGCACATAGACTCTATCGCAATGGATCCTACATGCGTAACATGTGATGGATCTGATGCTGAAGAAGGCGCTGTCATCAACTACATTCCTATCAAGAAGGCTAAGAGACTCTACGGAGACGATGTTGTTCCGTTCGCATATCCAGAACAGCAGTGCACTATCTCGTTCGCTTACGAGTGCCAGTGGAAGATTCCTCAGAACTGCGTAGCTGAGGTCACTTACTATGTGAAGAACGATCAAGGCTATGTCGACTACTACAAGATCGTCGGAGACAAGATCGTTCAGAATCTAACTCTTCCTATCAAGATCATTCCGATTATCAGATTCGCTGGTAACGAAGTCTATGAGGACAATGAGATAAACTTCAACGGTATCATCCGTCAGACAATGTCTCTTGAACTCGGTGCTAACATCGCTTACTCAACTCTCATCGAGAGAGTCGGTCGTTCAGCTAAGCCTAACGTAATGGCTCATGTAGATGCAGTAGATGGCCTCGAGAGACAGCTAGCAGCTATCAACCAAGATGACACTGTCGCATATCTCTGGAAAGGTGAACATGAGCCTAAGCTGTTGACAGAAGCATTCGAGACTGGTGATCTTCAGAACACTATCTCGACTTGCAGAACTCTAATGGAAGATACTCTCGGCATTCCTCTGACTGGCATCATTGACCAGCGTGAGAGAACTGCAACTGAGATTCTCCGTCAAGAGACTTCTAAAGAGTCTAACACTGCCAACTACTACAATCACGCTTACTCTGCAATGAGAACTATCGCAAAGATCGTCATTCAGATGATCAACGGCGGTCAGGATCTCAAGTTCACGCTAGAGAATGGTCCTTCCATCATCACTAGACAGATGAAGAACAGACAGGAGCTCTCAGCTCTCGCAACTATCATGCCTGACAACATGAAGCCGATTCTCGCTAAGTACTTCGCAGACACTCTCAAGAACGACATTGGCAAGGATCTATCTCGCAACATCGTAGCTAACCTACCGCCTGATGTTAAGTTCGTATCAGATGAAGTTGATCCTGCAGCTATCCATCAGCTCAACCAGATGAAGTTCGCTATGGACGAGACGATGATGGAACTCGAGAAGAAACAAGCTGAATGTGAAGATCTCAGAAATCAGCTCACTATGGCTCAGATGTCCATGCTCAACAACAGAGAACAGAGACAGCAAGACTGGAACAAGTTCGTCGTATCTGAGAAGGACAAGGTAGCTCTTGAGACTGCTAAGATCCAGAACGACGCTATCAAGAATGAAGAGAACAGCATTCTCAAAGAACAGGAAGTAACTATCAAGGCTGCTGAAGCTGATATGAAGGCTCAAGAGAAAGTAACTGAAGCATTCATCGATGGCGCTCAACAGATGCTTGACAAGACAATGCCAGTTCAGAATCCGGAGGTATAAGCTATGCACTTCGATGTCATTCAAGGCAAAGGACTAGGTAACAATGCTCTTAAGTCTGGTGACAGAGATGCAGTGAACCGTCAGACTGAGATTGAACATTCGGAAGCTCTCGATGTTCGAAATCAGCCTGGCTACTACACTGTAGCTGCTATGCCAGAAGGACCAGAGAAACAGTATCTCATGTCTATTCTTGAACAGCAAGCTATGGAACATGAAGCCTCTCTTCCTCGCTATTGGGACGATGAGATTCCTAGAAAGCCAGTCTCTCAGTCATCTTCTTGGATCAACGGCGTCAACTATGATCCTAACACGAAGATGATGGTGATTCTGACAGGCAGAGGAAACACATATCCAGTAGCTGCACAAGAGCCGTATCAAGTAGCTGAGTTCGTAGATGCTCCTTCGATGGAGAAGTTCTTCGATTCTCATTACAGAACCAACAGATAAACAAAAAACTCTCATTTTCAGATGAGAGTTTTCTTGCATTTTCACAATATCTCTTCTAATTATTGAAATGAACAGGAATCATAACGAACGAGGCGATATGATTCGACAATTTTCCTCGGTAAGGAATGACAAACCGTGAGCATGTCAACAGAAGAAGCTCTCAAGTATCTGACTCCAGAGAAAGAGACAAAAGAACCAGCCAAAGTAGAGGAAGTCAAGGAAGATACCTCATCAGTTGAAACCGAGAAAGAGACTACTAAATCAGAAGATTCTAGCGCCAAGGCTCCTGAAGAAACAGCTGAACCAGAAAAGGTAAATGGCGATCCGGCTAAGTCCACTGACAAAGGAAGTGATGATCCAAAGCCAGCAGAAGACAAGGTCGTTGAAAAGAAAGATCCAACTTCACAGAAATCCGACAAGAATCCAAAGCCGACCAAAGAAGAGCAGAAGAGCTATGCATTCGCTCGAAAGAATGAGAAGCTGAAGGAAGCTAAGTCTAAGATCGCTGAACAGGAAGCTGAGATCAAGAAGCTCAGAGCTGAACTCGAAAAGAGACAAGGTCTTGAGTTGAGGCACTTCAAGAATGAAGATGGTTCTCAGAACGTTGAGGCATATCTTCGTTACAGAGACGGTCAGAAAGATCTGGAGAACCAGATTCAGAATCTGACTAACAAATCTGTTGAAGAGCAGAGACAGATGGACATTGAGATTGACAGAGAAGCTACAGAGCGTTGTTTCACTGATCCGACAGAGAGACAGGAATATGAGAATCTCCGACAGACAATCGGTGGAGAGCTCACTAAGAAGCTGATGCAGGACGATCCTAACGGCGTCATCATTCGCTATCTCGACACTCTTCATGACTACCCGATCGTTCTAAGAGAACTCCTCCAGCCTCAGAAGAACAAGCAGATGATTGATTGGCTCTTCAGAAGCAAGGATCCTTACACTCTCCACAGATCAATCGCTAAAGTGTCAGATGACATTCTGGACAACTGGTACAAGTCTAAACAGAATCCAGCTCCAGCACCGATTCAGACACAGGTGGCTCCACAGCCACAACCACAAAATCAAGTACCAATTTTGGGACATCAGGTAACTGCCGGTTCTAATGGTGGATCAACAAACGGTCTATTCACGAGCATGGCAGACATCAACGACTATCTCAGAAGCCATCCGAGAGGTCGATAAAAAGAAAATTCTAAGGAGAATTTATCATGGCAAATACATTTAGTCCAAACAAGAAAACAGAGCTCGTTCTTATTCGTTCTGCTGAAGCAGCTCCGTTCCTCACTGTAGGTTCTGATTCTCGTCTTCAGGATCAGCTCGTTGGCAAGCGCAATGGTCAGTCTTACGAATTCGTCATCCGTGATGCTGGCGAGTATCAGGACGGCATGGACATTTCTGAAGGTTCTGCAGAAGGCGGAAAGGGCGCTTCTGATCTGACTGAGAGAAAGGTCAACCTCAATGTCGAGATCGGTAACGTCGCTATCAAGACGAACTTCCTTGAGAAGGTAACCGATGTCAATTGGGACAAAGAAGTTGCTCAGCCTCAGGGCGAAAAGATCGCTAAGGGTCTCGTCAAGAAGGTTCTCAAGAGCGAAATCGGTAAGCAGAACACTGCATTCGTCGGTCAGGGTTGGATGCCGCTGTTCAAGGCTTCGAACTTCCTCGAGTCCATCAGCTCTGATGCTCAGTACGCATTCGTGGATCCGTCAGTAGAATCTGTCATGCAGTCTACTGGTAAGGGATTCGCTCCGACCAATGGCGTTGAGCCGATGTATCAGAAGGGCCTTAAGGGTACGGTTGCTTCCGCTGAAGTTCGTGCTCAGCAAGGTATGCCGTCTGTGATCATCAGCGCTAGCCTCGCTGCTGAACTCGCAACTGCTACGGTTACTGGCTTCGAACAGACCACGACTGGCTTCGACTACGTCAAGCTCAGCGGCGTAACTCAGGACATTCCGAAGGGCACTCCGATCTTCGTTGAGGAAGTCTATGCTACTGACCTCGTCGGTGAGAAGACTTCTGCTCTCAAGGCATTCATCGCAGTCGAGAAGGCTGAAGGTGGCGTCGTAAAGGTTCGTCACTCTGATCTCGCTGGTGAAGGAACTAAGGAACTCTGTGATGAAGACGGTGATGCACTCGCTGCTTCTAGCTTCAACAACAAGAAGCTCGTCAACTCGATCACTGCTGGTACTTACTTCCCGGGCATCTTCCGTTGTAAGGGAGCTTTCGAATTCGATACTCTTCCGGAGCTCGACTGGTCTAACGCAGACAGCAGAGTTACATCTCCTCAGGGTATCACGATGCACACGGGTCGTGCAGTGGATGTGCTCAAGGGCACCAACGTTACCAGATACGCTATCGCAGCTGTCGCTGGTACGGTAGAACCGAGAGTCTGCTCTTACGTGCTCGTCAAGGATGCTACGGCTAACTTGGTCGCTCACTAATCAGAGCCACTCAACAAACTGTGTACCTCAATTAAAAAGAGCTGGATTCATCGTCCAGCTCTTTCTTTGTGTTGAGTAGAAAGGTACACTTTTAATTCGCCAAAGAATATAATATGATAAAGATAAGATATATTATTTGGCAGAATAAAAGTGTACCTTTTAGCTTTCTTACACTTTATTGAGTACGTTCAGATAGTCAATGAGGTGATTGTCCAACCATCTTCCTTGTAGATACTTGTACTGATACTTGAGAATCTCATTGTAGTTCTGATCAGCTACTCTCACTATGTCCTTGATCTCTTCTTTCGATGCACCAAATGGAATCTTCTGAAGAGGATGAGCATTCTCGTAAGGAGAGCCAGGAAAATCAGTACATAGACAGACTCTTCCTACAGCGCATGATTCGAGATACTTCAGATCGGATTTGCTCTTGTTGAACTCGTTCTCCTTAAGCGGAGCGATGATGAATCTGTACTGTCCAGCATACTGATAGAAGTAAGGAGCATACTTGAACATGTTGACTGGTGGATAGGCCATGTATCTCTTCATCAGACATTGAGGCTTTGTGCCCATAACGCCGACTCTCTTATCTTCGAGATAGTTGACAAGAGAGTCACTGAAGTCACCTCTCATTCTCTTCTTGTCGTGATAGTGAGTGTCAGATCCAGCGAAGAAGAATGACAGATCTCTCGGTGGCTCTTTATAAGGAAAGTACCAGTCTGAGTACTTGAGACAGTTCTGAATGACTGTGATTCTCTCATTTGGAATGTACTCTGACACTACCTCTTTGAGATGCTCGGTGCTCACTATGACATGATCAGCTACCTTGTCGAGATAGTTTCTCATGTTGGTAGAGATCTCATTCACATCGATCTGATCTGACTTGTAGTTGTATTCAGGAATCTTTACATTCTTGCCGAAGATAGCGTCATCGAAGTCCACTATCACCTTCGTATTGCCTTTGTACTGGATGAAATCCTTCATCAGATTCTCTTTCAACAGTCTCTGAACGAAGAGAACATCTCTTGATGGCAATCTGTACACAGAAGGCTCTGAGATTGTCACATCTACCTCTGGATAGTCATAGAGAAGCTCTGCTGGCTTGATCATTCTGTAGTATCC
>JBGULF010000030.1:0-10614 GCA_045115935.1 Anaerovoracaceae bacterium | reverse complement strand
TTACTGTTGCAACGGCGTTTGGTACCTTCAGTCTACGGTCACTATCTGCGGTTAGGAGCAGATATGTATAAACGCAAGACAATCAATTACAGATTGCACGGCCAAATCGATCTTAATGAAAGGCTGGCAATCGAAACAGGACTCTGTTGTGGAGAATCATTTAAAAGGATAGCAAAAAAGCTGGATCGGCATCCGTCAACGATCGCACATGAAGTGTTAGCAAACCGCACTCAAATGAAAGCATCCTTTTATGCCGACAAGGACTGTGCACATGCCAAAATATGTGGTGCCAAAGGTCTGTGCGGCGCGGAACGTGCCGCCTGCTCAGCTCATTGTAAATACTGCAAAGGAGAGGACTGCCGGACGCTATGCAAAAGATATAAATCCATAGCATGTCATAAACCTGAGAAGCCTCCCTATGTGTGCAATACCTGTCAGGATCGCAGATTCTGCACCAAAGGCAAGTACTATTACACAGCAGCCTATGCAGATGCAGCGGCACAAAGACGAAGATCTGAGAGCCGCAAAGGTATACGGATCACGGAAGAACAACGGCTCGCAATCGACCGCATAGTAGCCCCTCTGGTGAAAAAAGGACAGCCTCTGACACATATATACACAGAGCATGAGGCTGAACTGCCGGTATCTCTAAGAAGCCTGTACAACTACATTGATGCAGGAGAACTGAGCATCAAGAACATAGATCTCAGGCGAAAGGTCAGATACAGACAGCGTAAAAGAAGTGAAAACAATGAGGCTAAAGGATTTGCCAACCAAAGTTACAGGCTCGGCAGGACATATGAGGATTTTGAGTCATATGTAAACAATACCGGAGCCAGCGTAGTGGAAATGGACACTGTCAAAGGTGTCAGGGAAAAAGGCAAGCGCTTACTGACGATGATCTTCAGGGACAACTCTATAATGCTGCTGTTCCTTATGCCGGATGGCACTGCAGAATCTGTTAAACGAGTCTTTGACTATCTGGAGTGGGCTTTGGGGCTGGAAAGATTCCAGCGTATCTTCCAGGTGTTTCTGACTGACAACGGCAGCGAATTCAAGCGAGTGGGCGAGCTTGAGCTGACTGAGGATTATGAGTGCAGGACTATGATGTTCTACTGTGATCCGATGGCATCATGGCAAAAGCCACATATTGAAAAGAACCACGAGTTCATAAGATATGTGATCCCAAGAGGTAAGAGCCTGAACAAGTATACTCAGGACGACATAACACTGCTTATGAATCACATAAACAGCGTCAGAAGACCAGGCCTGGGGTACAAGGCTCCTTATGAGCTGATCAACGAAGAAGATGAGGACATGCATGCATTATTCAGGCTACTGAAAATGGACCTCATCCCGCCAGATGAAGTCCATTTGATGCCTGATCTGTTCTCGAAAAACAGATAGTAAATATTAGATGCAGATAGTGATCGATCAGACAATACGTGTAAAAGACGGGTCGTGATTACTGCTGCAAAACCAATTGCGAGCCGTCCGCTTGTCGTGAGATCAAATGATACACAAAGCATCTTAGTGGCTCAATAATAACATTTTAGGAGAGGAAAAGCACTCTGAAAAGCAGGTTATTTCTCTCTTAGAGCGACTATATGTAATTAGTCGATAAATATGTCAAGCGTGAGTTTTTCACTCAACGTACACAGTTTCCCTGAAAAAGGTGTCTGCAGATCGATATGTATAAAAGCGATGCCTCAGAGTGCGCACTGCTCCCTGCTGCACCGCTTCGTTTTCCTGTATCTATCCGCATTTGTCCACCACACCCCCGGATCAGGGAATAAAGCAGGCGTGTGATGGCGAATCACACTCACGGGGTCACTAACCCCACCGACGATCTATCGGTTTCCCCTCTTTGCCTGGGACGCTTTTAACGCACGGACTGAGACTGGGGAAGCGTATCATTATACCCATCCGGTGTCATCGCGCTCGGCAGGGTGCCCCCTGCTTGATCCTTCAGATTGTCTCGCTCACCTTGCGGGTCATGGCGTATCATCGGATGGCGCTCTCCTTTTACAGAGCCGGATTAAGAATGTACAAATGCTGAAAGTATCAGCAACTGCCTTACTGTGTATTCAGTTTCCAAAGTTCCTTCACCCGGAACTTTCAGTCTTCGTTTTTGGCTGTCTTTTACAGTTCTCTGTGACCTCTGTTCCCTTGGTGTGTCCGTATAATAGCAGATTTGAAATCCGTTTTGTTGACTGCGCCAGACCGATTGCAATCGGTCTGACACAGACCGTTTTCATGGGTTTCAGCGTCCTCCCCCAAGGTTCTTCATACCCATCAGATCAAGAACCATGTTCCATTCTGCAACGCTTAATCCCTCCCTGTTCTCGAGGATCTCAAGATAAACTGCATCGATTGGGGCGTCCCTTCTCAGCCGATAGGCAGACTTATGGATGAGATCAAGGGACTCGTCAAGTGTCAGTCCCAGGCCGACGCATGCGGCTATGACCATTTCTCTTGTCGGCTCATACATATCGTCGCCTTTCATCCTTCTGATCGTTCTGTCGGAGAGGCAGGATACATATGACAGCGTCCTGCTCGAAAAGCCCTTCTCCTTCATCAGGCGTTCCATCATCTCTCCGAAATCTTCCTTAACGCGGCCGATCCTGGCGGCATCTCTTTTCTGCGAAAGCATCTTCATGAGTTCCATATTGTCAGACATTTTTGTCTCCTTTCTTCATTCGAAGCGGAGACATGGACCGGCAAATAAATTGGGTATGGCAAGCCACATGGAGCTCTCGCTTCATATAGTGGCCGGTCATACCCAATCGCCCGGCTTGTTATTAAGTTGCTTCTGCTGTGCATTGGGTAGTGCTCCGGTAGCTGCAGTCGCAGAAGAGGCGGTTTTATGTCACGCCCGGGACAGGTCCTTTAACAAAAAAAACGGAGTTGCTTGACCTTGCTTGGGGGTTTGAGTGGTCAATTAAGCAACTCCGGCAATTTAGTACCTCGTTAGTTCTAACGGGTCAGGGCTCGGTAGCAAGTCATTCAGTTGTTGTCTTCAGGGATTCTACCTGTTCCTTGAGTTCTTCGTAATCTATGTATCTGGTCTGCCTGCCTTCCTTGGTCGCTATAGCAACTTTGGAAGTATTCTCATATAGTATGACATCACAGACTCTTTCGTTGTCCTTGTTACGTATCGGTGCTCGTATCATAGCATTCATCATCTCCTGTGTGATTCATAAAGCTGTATCCCATAACGCATCTCCGGGGAGATCTGTCCGGCAGATGCTTTTCAATTGCTGATTATCCTCCTCTCTGCTCAGCATCCGCTCCATTAACGAATAGTGTGTTTTATTTGGTTTACCTCCTGAGTTTTATTGTTACTCCTTTACGCGTAAATCCTGGGTTTTTATTTTCCTGCCGCCATATCCTGACGGCAGGATCTTCTTTCAAGTCTTATCCGCATCATCTGTAGAGGCTCTGGTACATCCGCAGACGCCTTCTGGCTTCCTTTATCTTCTCATCCTTCGGGTCCGCCTGCAGTCCGTACTTTGTCATTTGTACTTCGGCTGCCCGGATCGATACTCCGAACTGCTTCGCTGCCTGCCTCACGACATCCCTGTATCTCCAGTACTCCCGGCTCCCGTCATTAACAGTGTGGGTCACCATGAGTTCGTCTTCGAAGCGGTTGAACTGCTTCATCTGCTTCTGCACATACGGGATGAATATCCTAGGCGGCATCAGCATGCATCCTGCGAAGGTATTTGCCTGATGTTCTCTGAAATCCTCGCTGGTCCTGAGGGCCCCACCGCCTCTTCCTATGTTGCTTCTCATGCACAGTACGGCGTTTCCAGCAGCATCCGGCACATTGCCTGTGGTGTAGAAGCCCTGTTCAGGCTGTCTTCTGTATACCTTCTGGTGTAGCATCAGGTGCCCGCATTCATGCATTATGGTGAAGAATTCGAAGCCCTTGTGCCAGTTCTTCGTTGTCTCGCTGTCCAGTAGTATGGTGCCTGGCGGGACCAGGATCTCTCTGGTGCACATATGCTCCTTGTCGAAGACTTTCACCTTCTGCAGATTGAATACTGCAGCGCCTGCAATCACATCTTTGTCCGATTCCGTATAGATATCGTGGACTTCTATATTGGATCCAAGATAGTTGTTTGCGAAATCATATGGGTCCAGGAGCGCAGGTTCGTAGTATGGGTCCTCTCCATATGATGTGTATGTTAGCAGCTCTGGCCTGTAGTCGTAGAGCACACACTGTGCGAACTTCGCGATCTCTATGTCCCTGATAACAGGGGTATTATCTTCACTTGTCCTGCTGCAGCTGAACTCTATCATCAGATATCACTCCTTCTGCTCTTCAAGCTTCTTTCTCTCGAGCTGGCGGATGAATTCCTTCCAGTCATCCTCTTTAGCTATGCCTGCCTTCGTCATGCGAAGCGCCATCCTGGCCATGTTACCTGACTCGGTGTTCATCATGACATCTTCTATATCCTCAGGTACGGTCTTGCGGCACTTTCCCGCCAGATCGTACATATGAGCCTTCTCACTTTCCGACAGTTTCAGGAGCTTCGCCAATGCCTCATAATCGAATCCTTCTCCCGGATTCCTTCTGTCGTGCTCTATATCACTGTAATACGAGAGCGAAACGCCGACTGCGTATCCGATATCCTTTAATGTGACATCTCCTGCGTCCAGTCTCTTCTCGCGGACGAAGCGTCCGAATGTATTGGTGTTCTCGTACATTTGGTTCCCTTTCCCAAGCTCCCTGGGACGGACACCGGTCGCGCTATGGAAGGCGCTTACCGGGATCTATTTATATTCCGATGTCCTGTCTCAGGTCATTCTTAGCTTGTGTCTGAATGATAGCATGAACATATTTTCCGAACAAGTGTTCTTTTTGTATTTTTCTGTATCTTTCTCAAAAATGCGAAAATCAGGAGAAGATCTCTCCCCTCCTGACCACGATGAATCATATATATTGTGCAGCTCACCATATAGTATCCAATTTATGGAAAGCTATTTACTCTTTTCTCTCGTTTTCTTTTCTATTGCCTCGACCGCAGTTTGTAGCTGCGAGTCTTCTGTTATCGCCTTCTCCATTTTCTCTATTGCATGTATAACTGTTGCATGGTTTCTGCCGCCAAAGAGCTTTCCGATATCCGCCAGTGATACGTCTGTATTCTCCCTTATCAGATACATTGCAACCATCCTTGGCAGTGTTATATCCGCGCTGCGCTTCTTGGATTCGATGTCGCTGGTCTTGACCTTATAATACCTTGCCGTTTCTATCTTTATCTTCTCTGGCAACATCGCCTCATGCGCCTCCCTCAGATGTTCGACGAGGGGACGCTCGGAGCGAAAAGCGAAAAAGAAATGAACGCGCGTGGAAGCCCGTTCCTGTGCGGCTTGGATATGGGCTTTGAGATTCTCGACCTTCACGATCAGCGTCATGCTGACGGCCATGCGGAGAAATTCGATCAATATGCATTTTCACGATAATGAGAGGGAGCCGCAGATAAGCACTGTTATCTGCGGCTTTATGAAATGTATAGCTATCTGTTCCGCTGGGAAGCGGATCAGAACGCTATTCAATTGTTTGCTGCAATCTTACCTGTTTTGACGATGATCCTGCTCTCGCCATCCATATTGTCTGCTATTCCGCCGATCAGCGAATCTCTGCCGGATACATCCGCAAGAGCGCTGAATCGATCAAACAGATCTTTTACCCCGGCTTCATCGAGAGATGCTATCAGTTTTCTGACACCTTCCCTGTCGAAAGTATCCATGCCATCATAGAGCTTGCTTGCGCCTTCATACAGATTGGACGCACCATCTGACAGCTGAGCGGCTCCATCGCTTAGTTCAGATGCTCCCTTTGATAGCTTATTTGCTCCATCAGATGCCTGATCTACTGCCGATGTGTATGCAAGGACCCCCAGATAAAATGCGTTATACTTATCTAGTGATGTCTTCAAAGCGATAACAGCTTTAGCCCCTTCTTCTGCTTCAGCAAGCTTGTTTTGTACCTCCTCAGATTCCATGGCTTCATTTATGAGTTCCTGTATCTTTGCTTCGGTCCCGTTAGCTATCTGCTGGCTGATCTCATCGCTCGCCATTGTTTGTCCAATAAGCTGACTGATCTTGGACCTAACTTCTTCACTGCTCATCTTCTCTTTTACCAGCACTTCGATCTGAGCCTTTATTTCATCGCTGGCCATTTTTGCAGTGGTCTGCTGTTTTATTGTCTCTTCAATTTGATTCCTGATTTCCTCAGAGATCTGTCCGGCAGAAGCTGCAGCTTCATAGTCTTCAACACTCATATTTACAGCCTGTTTTATTACAGCTTCTTTTACTGCAGCCTCTACACTTACCTTTACGCCAGCTGTTACCTGATCCTTGACATTATCCTCAACGCCGGCGGTAACATTAGTCGTTACGAGCTCTTTAACAGCTGCAGTGACTCCGGTCTCAATTGTGTCTCTGTTCTTTTCGACTTCAGCAGTGACCTGTTTAAGCGCCTGTTCATACACTTTATCCTTGTCAAGCGAATCGATCACCTGCCCGAGTTTATCCTTGTAATTTCCTATTGTCAGGCTGCCCACACTAAGGCCGGTCGCTTCGATCTGAGTCTGCGCTGTGGAGAGCAGAGTATTGAACACCTCTCTGGCCCCACCGTTCAATTCTCCTGACTTATCGCTTATCTTATCAAGACCGCTCGCAAGCTGATCTGCTCCTGCTGCAGCAGACGCTGCTCCATCCGATATCTTGCCTGCGCCTTCCGCTAGTTCATATGCCCCGTCAGTCAGCTGGTCAGCACCTTTGACCAACTTGTCAGATGCGTCTCCGAGTTTTTCCATACCATCCTGGAGCTGCTCTATTTTTGATTCCAGTGAATCGCTGCCATCAAAGTCTATGTCCGAGAGCATACCTGTCATTGCAACTGTATAGGTGCCGTCTATCTCAAAGCGATCCGTATATGCCGAGATCATAACAGTTTCCGGGATCTCGAATTCAGTTGAGTGTATGTCCAGATTTTCTGCCAATCCCGGGAACGCAAGACCGAGGCAGATGCATTTATTCCCGTCGTCTATCACTTTCCCGTCGTTGACTTTGACATCTGTAAAGTGTTCATCGTCCAGAATGACACCGCTAGCCATAGTATAAGGTGTTTTGAATACATATCCGTTCGATGTTGCTTCTGTATTGATTGTATAGTCGAATCTGATCGTTACGTTTCCTGCCTTTCCAGCGATATCCCCGGCGCTGATGCTCTTACCGTCGAGATAATATCTTACCTTCACACTGACCGGAAGTTCCTTATCAATCGTACCTTTGTACTTGATATCGGATCCGTCCGCCTCCCAGACCACACTGTTGCCGTCGCGTGTGAACGGCTTGTCATTTGATGTGTTTTCTATGTCATTCAGAGTTGAAACATCATTGATGCTTTCAGCTCCTGTACCGTTATGAAGCCATTCTGTGACCGAGGTATCCTGTATATTCCCATCTGCGTCCATGGCTACATAGATGACTTCCTCTTTGCTGACCTCTCCGTCCTGACAGTGTGACGCGAGGAGATCAGGATATTCTTTTTCGATCGCTTCCTGAGTTTCTGTAGTATCCTCAGCATTGCTCTCTGCTGCGCTGCTTCCTTTCTCGGCTATCCATAGCAGGGATCCGAGAACCATTACTACGGACAGCACCATTGCAATGATCTTATATGCCTTTTCTTTATTGATATTATTTTTCATTTATACCCTCTCCTTAGCATATAGCTGCATCCCCGTTTACAGGTGAATGCTCATTGATAGATTCTTTCATTCCCACTGTGGTCCTGCAGATGAGCTTGTCAGATGCCATAAGCAGTGACGGCAGCAAAAATATGACCGTGAACATGCTTATCACCGCTCCCCGGGCCATAAGCCCGCATACCGTACTTATGATGGCGATATCAGAGTAAACGGCAACTCCCACCGTCGCTGTGAAAAAGCCAAGCGCACTTACTATTATCGATGGTATTGAAGTATGGGCAGCCTCTTCGATTGCATCCCTTTTCTTCCTGCCCCCGATCCTTTCCTGTTTGTATCTGGTAGAGAGGAGGATCGCATAGTCAACAGTCGACCCAAGCTGTATAGTACTGATCAGCACAGGTACGATGAACGGTAGTTCAAGGCCTGTATAGCCGCATATACCCAGATTGAGTATTATTGCGAATTCTATGGCCAACACGAGGATAACCGGCAACGATGCCGACTTAAGCACAAGCAGTATTATCACGAACACCATGCCGATGGATATCCAGTTGACTACCGTAAAATCCCTGCCGGTTATCTGTATCAGGTCTTTGGTTGCCGGACCTTCTCCGATAAGAGCAGCGCTTGCATCATATTTGTCCATGATCTCATTGATACGGTCGATCTGGTTATTGCATTCCTCAGTCGATACTCTATAAGCGCAGTTGACGAGGATCATCTGATGCTGATCTCCTATCAGCGCTTCACTGACCTGATCTGGCAGCATGTTCCTTGGTATAGCGGTGCCAAGAAGTGCGTCGATCCCAAGCACGCTTTTGACACCATCCAGTTCTTCTATCTCTTTGCACATCGCCCTTCCTTCTTTAGCAGGAAGATCCGCATCAGCGATAATGATGTGCGATGTTCCGATATCAAAGTCCTCGCGGAGTTTGTCATTGGCGATCATGAACTGCTTGTCTTCATCTGCCATGCTCTCGGCATTGCTCGAGAACATCTTGGTGAAGTCGTAGACCACATTCTTCTGATTGTAAAAAATGACGGCCGGTACCAGAGCGATAACGAAAACCAGAATGTATGCCCAATACCTACCTGTAAGAATGTGAGCGAAACCGGTCATATCCGGTATAAGGGATCTGTGTCTTGTCTTCCTGAGAAGTCCTGAGAATTTCAATATCATGACCGGAAGAACAGTAACGCTTGCAAGCACCCCAAACATGACCCCCTTTGCCATTACAAGGCCAAGATCCCGGCCCATCGTGTAAGTCATGAAGCAAAGTGCCAGGAAACCTGCGATAGTGGTAATTGAACTGCCCGCAACAGAAGTCAGCGTATCATTGATCGCTTCCGCCATGGCTCTGCGTTCCAGTTCTTTCCCATCTTCTCCGCTGTCCCCCTGTTCAGCTTCATCCAGTTTCTCGGTATACCGATGCCATAAAAATATTGAATAATCCATAGTGACAGCAAGCTGAAGAACCGCTGCAATGGCCATGGTTATAAATGATATTTCTCCGAAAAGAATGTTTGTACCCATGTTATAGAGGATCGCCATGCCTATTCCGATCAGGAACAGGAACGGTATCGCAAACGAGTCCAGCAGGAGCATCATTGCGGCAAGCGCCATAACGACCGCGACCGCGACATATTTTGCTTCTTCTCTTTCACACAGGTTCTTAAGATCAAGCACAAGCGAGCTCATTCCGGAAATATAGGATGTCTTCGTAAGAATTTCTCTAATGTCTGAAACCGCATTCAGAGTTTCCTCCGATGAGGTAGAAGAATCGAAGAATACGACGATCATGGATGCGTCAGGATTGTTGATGCTGTCATTTACAATATCCGGCAGCATGCTTCGCGGTATGGAAGGGTCGAGTATGCTTTCCAAATCGATCACACTGTCGACATGATCGACCTCTTCTATCCTTTTAGACATCCGGGATACATCGTCAGACTTCATGTCCTCAACAACTACAATAGAAAAGCCTCCCTTCCCGAATTCATCCAGAAGGACGTTCTGTCCCTGAACTGTTTCTATATCCTCAGGGAGGTAATATAACATGTCATAATTGATCCTTGTGGCGATCACGCCCAGCACAGACGGAATTAGGAGCACTAAAGCTGCAATTAGTATTATTCTTCTGTGCTTGACTACAGTATTCCCAAATTTCATTCTCCCTCTCCTTTAATGACAGTACCGCAGCAAATTCACGCTGCTACTTTTTCTGTATCGACCTTACAGTTGTATATGTTCTCTCCATCAGTAAAAATCGCCAGCGCATTTTTCGGATAGTAATCATTAAGGATCACGATGCTGAAATCCCATCCATCCAGCCCAGCCTTTCTGATGCCTTCTGTCCATTCTTTGCTGCAGTCGCATGCAAGATCGCAAATATCCTTCCACTTTTCATCATTTCCATCCTGTATTGCCTGAGTTGTACCATCTGCAATGATCCTGCATATAATACATTTTTTCCCGTAATCGACCTTAACATCATTCAATATCCCGCTGTCAGCCATGCTTTTTGTGATATAGCCTTTTGTCATTCGGGCTGCTTCTGCTTCCTGCGAATCTGCAAGCATCTCCTCCTCACTAGGCGCAGCAAATTCTTTGCCGACCTCTGTTGAAGAGCAATGATACAGATCCATAGAATTCAGCTCACTGAATACACTTCCAAGATATCCGAAAACAGACAGCATAATAATGAAAAATATCGTATAAACGCTTATGTTCAGCAATCTCCGTTTCACTTTTATCAACTCCTTTTAAAGTCAGACATTCTGCCAGATATGTCTGTTTTATAGGCATTAAAACCTGCTAACAAAAGTCAAGTCTTACCTTGCGTTTGCTAGCAGGTTTTTTATCATTAGCACACTTATGCACCACAAAAAGGCC
>JBGULF010000029.1:0-50098 GCA_045115935.1 Anaerovoracaceae bacterium | reverse complement strand
CCCATCCCGAACACAGTAGTTAAGCTCCTTAGCGCCGATGATACTTGGGGGGTGACCCTCTGGGAAATTAGGACGTCGCCGCTTTTTTTATTTTTTGTTTTACTTTATCATATCAGGTTTTCCGGACTGCAGCAGCGATGTGCGTGATCAGGAAAGCCTTGTTTTTTTGCTTTGAATTATGTGATCACACAACGGGCTTTTGTATTCGAATTAATACAATTAATTCCCTGTCAAAATCGAAACATTCAATATGTTTTGGATACTGAAAATGGTAAAATAGTTTCAGCAATATGGATTGCACCTTTTTGGTGCGTCCAATGTTGGAAAACTAACAAAAAACACTTGTTATAGAGAGGGAATTACAATGAAAAAAGGATTAAGCATTCTTCTCATAGCAGCAGCGTTATTCGGTTTTTATGGCAGTGCTGTAAACCTGAATGATGTACTTGCTTGCAAGGACTACTGGGAGAAGGCAGGCGAAGAGTCCACAGCTAACATGAATAAGCTCGAAGACGGACTTAACCAGCTCAAGGAAAACGAGCAGGCCTACCTCGATGGTAAAGATCAGGTAGCAGATGGTGAAGTAGCTCTTGCTGAAGGCGAACAGACACTCGTAGAAGGCGAAGCAAAACTTGCTGACGGCGAAGCGCAGTATGCAGAAGGCCTTAAGAGCTATCAGGAGGCACCGGCAAAACTCGCAGCCGGTGAGGCAAAACTCGCAGAAGGCTATGAAAGCCGCAACAACTTACTCAAACTGATTGACGGTCTTAATACCGTAAAGAAGCACGGAGCTTCCAGTACAAGTCATCATGACGTGTATTGGCACGATGCTTTCAGCCACACGGTTTCTGATTCCGTAATTCAGCAGATGGCAGCAGGTAAGAAAACAAATGACAGCCCTGGTCTCAGACAGGCCCGCGGAGTTATCACTCAGACACTGGTCTCCAGCAAAGATGATGTAAAGCTTATCGAGGGACTTACCGGAACAAGCGGCATTGTTAATGGAGCTAAGAACGCAAAGTCATATGCTAAGTTCAATGACGCAATGAAAAAGGCATACGATGCTTTTGATGATGCCGAGAAACAGATCAAGGCTCTGATAAAGATGGCAAATCAGTATTCGGAAACAATCGGCGGAATGCTTGATCCAAGGCTTGCTACAACTACTACAGGTGTTCCACAGAGTGCCGCAGTTGATGCAGAAAACAACTTTACAGATACGAAGCCGTTCAATGAGTGCAATTTAAGCGAGCTCAAGAAGGGCATCGAAGTGCTGAACGGAACTAAGACCCAGCTCGAGAACGGCATCAGTCAGTATGAAGGCGGTATCGCACAGCTTGAGGCCGGTATCGCACAGCTTGAACAGGCTATTGCCGCAACGGACGATCCGACGACAAAGGCAAAGCTTGAGGCCCAGAAGAGCCAGTATGTGGCTCAGAAGGAAGGCTACGAAAACCAGGTAGCTTCTTTAAAGGCCGCTAAGGAAGGACTGGAAGGAAAACTTGGTACAGTAAATGGCAGCCTTACACTGCTGAACCAGGCTGTAGGCGGCAGAGAAAAAGCTCAGGGCATGCTCAATGATGTAATCAGCAAGTACGGCGAAAAGTTTGAAGCTGCTGCTGAGAGCAATTCCGATATTGCAGCTCTCTACGGCCTCATGAAGGTGATCGCAAACAATGCGATCATGAATCCGCAGACCGGAGCGATTGTCGGAATGGACGAGAGCAATCAGGTGTTCTACGCATATGTAAATAAGCTTAAGGGTGGTCTTGAACAGACTGCTGATGCTCTGAACAAGAAGCTGCCTGTTGTTAAATCAAGCAAAAACACATTCAAGGCATGGATGAACGGATACAAGAAGCTTGCAGCAGGTAAGGACGGCAAGGGTGATCCGGATCTCGCAAGCACAAAGGTCGGTATCCCATATGCATTCGATCAGATGCTTTCCAACTCTACGATCAAAGCTGCTCTTAAGACTTACGATAAGGGCCTCATTAAGGAACTGAAGAAGTATACAGGCGCTCATAAGAATAAGCTCAGAGATGAGGACTTCGAAGCATTTGACAAAGACATTACACACATCGCAAAGGATATAATTCCGAGAGCGCAGAAAGTACTTGCTAACGTCAAGGCTGATGCAAACAGACAGCTTGCAGATGGTGAAAGACAGCTTGCACAGGGCAAAGCTGATTATGCAGCAGCTCCTGGAAAACTGGCAGATGCCAGAAGACAGCTTGCAGACGGACGTCAGCAGCTCGAAGACGGACGCAAGGCACTTGAAGAAGGCCGCCAGACACTGGCTGATGGTAAAGCTCAGCTTGCTCAGTACGAAGACGGTGAGCAGCAGGTAAGAGACGGACTCGCAACACTCACTGAAACAGAGGCTGATTTTGATCTCGAGAGCATCCTTGACAGACTCAAGGGAGACAACGACTTCGACAACGGCGATGAGCATCTCGACCTCGATGAGGGTCTTGCAGCAGTTGAGGTCGGCAGAGGATACCAGGCTGAGGACGGAGTCCTGATCACAAAAGAGATCATGGCAAGAGCAGTCGGCACAGGCGCTCTGCTCGGAGCAGGCGCCCTCGCAGTTCTCGCAGCTATCCTTTCGTTCCTGAAGAAGAACAAGGGTGCAGGAGTCTTCGCGATTCTCGCAGCTGCAGCAGGTGCATTCGGTGCAGCTTACGGAACAAATGCAGGCACATACTTCTCGGATATCGCAGGCTCAACAGCCGGCAGCGCAGCATGGGTAGCAGCAGGTATCCTCGGAGCAGTTGCACTTGTTCACGCAATCGTTCACTTCACAGCTAAGAAGGAAGCATAAGTCCTTAAATATGTGAGTAAAAACAAGTTTAAAAAGAGAGGTGCTTAACGGCACCTCTCTTTTGTATTGCGATCGGGATTTGTTTTTTTTTATATTTATTCATACGCTTGCTGAACTGAATGATATAATATTTTGGAATGTGGTCTTTAACAGGGCCATAACAAGGAGGATACAGCTTGTCTCACACGATTGAATTAAGAAAAGTATCAAAATACTATGCAGGGGATGATTCCATAAGCATGGGCTTTTCGCGTATTGATCTTGACCTTGATATAGGTGAATTCGTAGTCATAACAGGCGAGAGCGGAAGCGGCAAGTCCACTCTGCTTAACGTGATCAGCGGTCTCGACACCTACGAAGAGGGCGAGATGTTCGTTTGCGGAGAGGATACGACTGCTTATGGAACTGAAGAATATGAAAACTACCGGAAGACTTACATAGGAAACATATTTCAGGACTATAACCTGATAAACAGCTATACGGTTTATCAGAATATAGAAGTCGTAATGCTTCTGGCGGGAAAAACGAAAGACGAATGCAAGAGCCGCGTCGATATGCTTATAGAGATGGTGGGACTGACAGAATACAGTAACACTAAGGCATCCAAGCTTTCAGGCGGACAAAAGCAGAGGGTAGCTATTGCAAGAGCACTGGCAAAAAACGCACCGATAATTGTGGCTGATGAACCGACAGGAAATCTCGACAGCGAATCTGCCCGTTCGGTAATGGAACTCCTTGCTGAAGTGTCCAAAGACAAGCTCGTAATAATAGTTACACATAACTATGAGCAGGCTGAGCCGTACGTGACCCGGAAACTTACCATGCATGACGGCAGCATCATTGAGGATAAAATAGTCACTCATCCTTCCTCTGATAATGAGGAGCAGCAGGACGTAGATCAGCTGTATGAGAAGCTGAAGAATGCGATCCGCGACAAGGAAAAAACTGATGCGGATCATGAGGAGCCGGATATCCGCTATTTTGAGGACCCGCAGCCGGGGAAGATGAGAGCGTCTTCAGAAGTAAGACTGGGTGTGAGAAACGCTTTCAACATTCCGACTAAGTTCATACTACTCCTCCTCGTCTATTTATTTGTATCAACAGCTATACTGAGCCAGTATGCAACTACCAAAAACAGCATGTTTGAAAGTGACATGCTGGGAACTAATCTATACTTCATCAATACAAGGGCAGACAGGCTTATAGTGAAAAAGGCGGATGAAAGCAGCTTTACAGATGCGGATTTCTCTGCAATTCAGGCTGTACCTAATATTCGTGCCATAGCCAAAAATGACCTTGCCATAGACAGACTTGTAAGCATGAGCCTGGATGATTTCTTTGTTGAAGGTGCGATAGTTCCGATCGAACAGGCCGATAAGAGCGCGCTGACATATGGCCACATGCCGAAGAACGATTATGAGATCGTGATCAGGATCGATGCCTCGTCTGACGCATATATCAATATTATCGGCAACGGAGAGGATTATATCGGCAGGAGCATAGTGCTCACAGATCTGGATCAGCAGAACGTATTTACTTTTGCGGAACCTCTGAGGATCGCCGGCATAATTGTAGATGAGGATATCGATGAGGATCCGCTGTTTGCGCCGTTCGGCTACTCGAATATCTATGCCAGCGACAGCGTTTCCAATGAACTTCTCGTCTCCATGATGGCAGCAGAATCCGTGACAGAACTGGATTTTGAAGGTATAAAGGTCGTTGATGAGAGCGGAAGGACGGTGTATTCCTCCGAAAAGGTGCCGGACGGAAATGTATATCTGTTCGAAGATCAGGAGTATTACTATGAAGACGAAGAGGCTGAAGGAAAGGATTTCAGCCTGACCGTAAAGAACCGTTTCTTCGAATCAAAGGGAAACTATAAGGTAGACAAGATAATTACAAAAGCCAATTGCAAGAAACTCGTGGGCATATCTGAAGATGCATATGATGATTTCTACAACTGCGTAGTCATCAGTGATAATGACTTCAGGAAGCTTTTTGACAAAGGCTATTATCAGATAAGTGTATTCCTGGAAAATGAGCAGGATTCAGATGAAACAAAGCAGGCTCTGAGTGATATAGGATTTAATGCGCTTGCAATCAAGGAGACTTTGTCCGATTCAACAGGTGAGATCGGAGAGGTGCTCGACTTCATGACCTATGGCAGACTTGCGCTTGAGTTCATAATTCTCTTCGTTGTAGCTTATGCCGTAATAAGACAGATCATGCGCTCGCGCAATTCATATTACTCAATACTCAGGATGCTCGGTGCCGATAAGAGAAACATAGATAACATCCTGAGGGTGGAGCTCGTATTTGATATGGTCATGGCCTACGGCCTGGATGTGCTGTTTGCGATACTGGTCAATAAGGGCATATTACAGGACCTGACCGGACAGAAATTAAGCGGAATATCGAAAATGCTTTATTACCTTACTCCTGCAGACTATATAATACTTGGCGTTGCTCTGATCTTCATGTCGCTGCTGATCGCCAATATATATGCAAGGAACATCTTCACAAAGAGTGCGATGAAGGCATTCAGAGAGGGGGTGTAGAGCATGATAAAGATTGAAAAGGTCAACAAATATTACTATAAAGGCAAGGCCAATCAGATCCATGTTATCAATGAAACATCCATGCTGCTTCCCGACAAGGGGATAGTTTGCCTGCTTGGTCCTTCCGGCTGTGGTAAAACGACTCTGCTGAATGCAATAGGAGGTCTCGACACCGTAGACAGCGGAACGATCACCATTGATGATCAGCGGATCACCAATGTGTCCTCAAACGAGATCGACAATATACGTAACGCGGAGATCGGTTATATATTCCAGAACTTCAATCTGCTTGACGACAGAACGGTGTTTGAAAATGTTGCCATTGCTCTGCGGATGACCGGCATAAAGGACAGCAAAACAGTTACGAACCGTGTAAGATACTGCCTAGAAAAGGTCGGCATCGATCAGTACAGAAACAAAAAGGCAGGATCCCTTTCCGGCGGACAGCGGCAGAGGGTAGCTATTGCGCGTGCGATAGTAAAAAACCCGAAAATCATTATTGCTGATGAGCCGACCGGTAACCTTGACAGCGCGAATACTCTGGAGATCATGAACCTGATCAAAGCCTTCTCTAAAGAAAGGCTTGTCATACTCGTCACACATGAGCGTAATCTCGCGCAGTTCTATGCTGACTCTATCGCAGAGATACAGGATGGAAAAATCGTAGATTCTTATGACAACGATTCGTCCAGGTTCCTTGATTATCAGCAGGAAAGCAAAATATACCTTAAGGATCTGGCTGTACACAAAGAGTTCAGACAGGATGAGGTAAGTGTTGATATATATAGTGACACAGAACGGCCGGCGGTCATAAAGGTGGTCATTAAAGACAACAATCTGTATATAGACACCGGAGGGAAACTGAATGTCGTAGATGAGAAATCAAATGTTGAGCTCGTTGATGAGCACTATGCTGCCATGGACGAGCGCTATCTGGAAGAACATTATTTTGACTATGACGCATGCCTCCCGCCGGACTATAAAGCAAAGTATACATCGGCATATAACCTCTCAAATGTATTAAAAAACGGATGGGACCGGGTCGTAGACTTTACAGGTATCAAAAAGATACTCCTGCTCGGATTCGTATTCGCGGCCATGTTTGCATTTCTGGCTGTAAGCAACGTGCGGGGTCTTCTGGAAGTCAAACCGGCAGATTACAGGACAACTCACGGGAATTACATAACGATCCCGAATGCCGAAAGGAGGACCGACCTGCTTGATGTAGTAGAAAGCCTTGAGACTGTTGCTTACGTCCTGCCGGGAGAGACAAAGAAGAGCGTGACCCTTCCGCTCGATGACTATATTCAGACAAAACCGGCTCAGGAAGATATTACGGTATCTGTAGTCCTTACAAGCGTAATGGATCCGGAGCAGCTGGTGCTGGGCTCCATGCCTGCGGGCTCTCATGAAGTTGCGATCGATAAGCTTGTTCTCGACAAATTCTTAAAAGAAGACCTCGGAAAAGCGATCGGTCTTGACTCCATGGAAGAGTTCATAGGGCGCAGGATCACAGTACCGAATCTTGACGATTACACGATAGTCGGGATCACTGATACTGAATCCCCATCCATGTATGTGGATCCGGGACAGGCAATGTATATTCTGTCAAATGCGAGCGACGTAAGTGATGAGATATCTTTCGGACTGGCAGGCGATGAAGGCGACGAGGTGGATGCGGTTGAAAACGGCACCATCAAGGATATAGATATCGCTAAGGGTGATATCAAAATCAAAAAAGGCCATAAACCTGAAAAAGCCTATGAGGTCATCGTCAGTGAGACCCATAAAGACGATGTGAAGATAGGCAAAGAGATCGGAGCTGAGGTCGCAGGGCATAAGCTGACTGTTGTTGGTTTTTACAGCAGCAATTATGCAGATGATGACACATATTATGTGAATGCTGAGACGATAAGGCTGTTCTATATCAGTAAGCAGAAGAACTTTTCAGCGTACGCTCCTGACGTCAATCTCCTGAAAGCGATCCTGGATCAGTCGGGTGTTCCTTCCAGTGTAAATGATATCCGTGACAGGAATAAATTTATAAATTCGCAGAAGGATCTGCTGATCTCTGCTCTTATAGTTGCGGGTATCATCATGCTCATCTCGCTTATAGAGATGTACCTGATGCTCAGATCCTCATTCCTTTCAAGGATAAAGGAGGTCGGAACACTCCGGGCCATCGGTCTGAAGAAAAGCGATATCTACATGATGTTCATCGGAGAGATACTTGTTATCACATTTATCACGGCTGTCCCGGGCATCTCAATGATGTACTTTGCTCTGGCGAGACTTGTAAATCTTACCTACTATTTCGACAGCGTGTACATGCTGTCGCCTTCAGTCGCAGCAATAACGTTTGGTATCATTCTGGTGTTTAACCTGCTCGCGGGACTCATCCCTGTCTTTACGACCATGCGCAAGACACCGGCGCAGATACTTGCCAGGACAGACATATAATTCATCAATACACTATTGAGGCGGACAGAAAATGTCCGCCTTTTTTTATTTGCTTTCGCGTACCGGAGTTTTGTGTAGAAATGCTCACAGTACATTTTTTCCACGGTAAACGGCAATAAATGACCGTTATCCGGCAATGGACGGATGAATCCCGGAATCAGCTGAAACCCGGTATTTTCAAGGCGTTGACAGTCGCTTTGAAGCGCGTAGAATGGGAAACAGCCCGCCGGCGCGGCCCAATCAGACGGAGAATGAAGGTAACACAGGGAAGAATGAATGAGAAAGAAGCTTTATACGGAAGACTCGACAGACAGCTCAGGCTGTGGGAAAAGATAAATGCATATATCGACAGCATCCTTCTGTCTGTCATGCTGTTCCTGATCATATTTACGGGATCGGGACTTGCAGACGGACTCCTGTTTCTCAAAGATGGCAGGGACGGGACAAAGTATCAGGGCTTCGCCCGGCTTCTTGAAACAAATCCGGATACCGTAGGCTGGCTCATCATTGACGGCACTCACATAGATCATCCGGTGGTAAGAAGCGCAGACAACTTCGATTATCTCGACAGGGACTTCGAGGGTAATTACAGCGCGGGCGGTACGCTGTTCATGGATAAAGGCAACAGGAGCATTGAAGACCCGTATTGCATCATACACGGACATCACATGGCTGCCGGCGCCATGTTCGGGGACCTCGACAGATTCCTTGACCCGGATTTCTTCGAAAAGAACCGGACGGGCACGCTGATGACGCCATCCTGCGATTATGACATACGGGTGTTTGCTTCCGGAATATTCAATGCATATGACAAAGAGATCTACGGAACCGGCGGCACTGTGCCTCTGGATCATGTGAGGGAAAATGCGGTAAACATGCGGCCGTCTTTTTCACCGTCACATGTTCTGGCGCTTTCCACCTGTAAGGATGACATGACTGACAGCAGGGTGGTGGTTTTCTGTGAACTGCTTGAAGGGAGACCGCATGGATAACAGGCTGGTAAAAACAGATCCTGAAATCAGGGAAAAGAGGCAGACAGTAAAAAAGCTGAGACGCGATGCATTCATTAAAATCATCGGATCTGCAGCGGCGCTGGCCATAACGTTCGGCTGCGTTTTCGGAATAACGCGTGCACCTGCAAATGACATGTATCCGGCTGTGCATAAGGGCGACCTGATCATCTACTATCGCCCGGGAAAGATCATCAACAGCGATGTCGTGGTCTATGAGGCTCCCGACGGCAGCAGGCAGATCGGACGCATAGAAGGCACGCAGGGAGAAACAGTGGGAAAAACAGATAGCGGGCTTCTCACGATAAACGGCAATATCCAGCCTGTGCAGAAGAGGCTCGGTCTGTATGACGAAACCCATGCCGGAGGCAAAGAGATCAGCGGCGAGATCGGAAGCGGAGAGTATCTCATACTCGGAGACTGCCGGGAGACGGCAAAGGACTCCAGATCCTTTGGACTGATCCCGCGCAGGGCAATAAAAGGAAAAGTATTCACAATAGTAAGGAGAAGACCTTTATGAAGGATCAGATTAAAAAAACAGCTGCAGCGGTGATGCTGGCGGCCCTGGCGGTTCTTGCGTCATTTATGCCTGTCCGTGTATTTGCAGCAGCAAGTGTACCGGTGACGGTCGACATCGCAGTTACATACATTGTTGAAGGAAATGCAGATATTGCGGGAGGCGACATTGTCACTCTGGAGGCAGACGATCCGTCGTCGCCAATGCCGGGAGGCACAAAAGACGGTAAAAAGACGATCACCATCGGGGACGAGGGAACATACAGCTTCGGCGATATTCACTATGAGAAGCCCGGCGTCCACTGGTATACGATAACGCGGAAACTGACTGAGAAGGAGGGCGTTACCAAGGATGGAGCGGTATACAGGGCAAAGGTGATCACCCTTAATGACGGGCACGGTTACGTGCTGGTGTTCAGGGAAGGAATCGACGAGAAGACGGAGCTGGTCTATACCGACAGAGTGGCGCCGGCAACCGGTGATGCGGGGCAGTTACTGCTTTACTGCGGCATGACTGTCACGGCTGCAGCAGCACTTGCGGTATTTTCAGCATTAAGATCAAGGAGGAAAAAGAAAGAAAATGCATAATGATTCCGAATAGAAAGAGTATCATAAACAAAATGATATCTGTCAAAGAAAATGTTTGACAGGGAGTATCGAACATGCTATTATATGGCGGTGTGACCGGCAGGACCGGTCATGCCGCTGATATTTTTGCGGAGAAGGGCGATGAAAGACGACATCGAAAGAGTTGAATATGCAAGCATGCTCTATGATTTTTACGGCAGCCTGCTTAATGAGAACCAGAACGAGATCATGGCTCTCTACCATGAAGACAACCTGTCGCTTTCAGAGATCGCCGAAGAGATCGGACAGACACGTCAGGCTGTCCACTACACTTTAAGGAAAGCCGAAAAGGCTTTGCAGTCCTATGAGGAAAAGCTGGGACTGGTTGCTTCTTACAAGGAGAACCGCCGGCTGGCACAAAAGGCATACGGAATAATTGAATCTGCAGGCGTAGCAAAGCCTTTTGCAGATGGATTGAGACAGATAATAGATCAGATAACAGAGTAAAAACATGGCATTTGAAGGATTATCCGAAAAATTACAAGGCGCATTCAAGGACCTGAAAGGTCAGGGCGTGGTCTCTGAGAAAGATTTTGACAATGCGATGCGTGTCGTCAAGATGGCTCTTCTCGAGGCAGACGTAAACTTCAAGGTCGTTAAGGGCTTTGTTTCGACAATTAAAGAGAAGGCGCTCGGAGCCGGAGTTCTTAAGAGTCTGACTCCTGACCAGATGGTAATCAAGATCGTCAAGGACGAGCTTGTCGACATGATGGGAGGCTCAGCAAGCAAGCTGACATTCTCACCAAGCGGATTTACGATCATCATGCTGGTCGGTCTCCAGGGTACCGGTAAAACTACGACCGCAGGTAAACTCGCGGCATGGCTCAAGCAGACAGGCAAGCACCCGATGCTGGCTGCATGCGATATCTACAGACCTGCAGCTATTGATCAGCTCGAGATCGTCGGAAAGGCTGTCAATACGCCGGTCTATGTCAACAGAGACTCGAATGATGCCGAGCAGATCGCAATGGAGGCGGTCAGGGAAGCACAGAGACGCGGATGCAACGTGCTCATAGTCGATACTGCCGGACGTCTTCAGATAGATGAGCAGCTCATGGATGAGCTCAAGAGACTCAAGAAGTCTCTCAAACCTCACGAGATCCTGCTCGTAGTCGATGCTCTCACCGGTCAGGACGCAGTCAACATCGCCGATGGTTTCAATCAGGCACTCGGAGTTGACGGCATCATCATGACAAAGATGGACGGTGATTCAAGAGGCGGTGCAGCACTCTCGGTAAAGGCCGTAACAGGCAAGCCGATAAAGTTCATGGGTACGGGCGAAAAGTACAACGCACTTGAGCCTTTCTACCCTGACAGGATCGCATCCAGAATACTCGGAATGGGCGACGTCATGTCCCTCATCGAGCAGGCAGAGAATGCTTTCGACGAGGAAGAGTCGCGCAAGCTTGAGGAAAAGATCCGCCGCAACAAGTTTGACCTTGAGGATTTCCTCGGTCAGATGAGACAGATCAACAAACTCGGCGGTCTTTCAAAACTTATAGACATGATCCCGGGCATCTCAGCTGCCCAGAAGAAAGACATAAACTTTGAGCAGAGCAAGGCTGAACTCAAAAAGTGGGAAGCCATAATTCTCTCGATGACACCTTTCGAAAGGGCAAAGCCTAACGTGCTCAATGCGTCGCGCAGAAAGCGCATCGCAGCCGGATCAGGTCATACAGTTCAGGACGTAAATCAGCTTATCAAGAAATACGAAGAAATGAAGAAGCTGACAAAAGTAATCGCTAACCCGGATTCGAAAAAGGCGCGCAGCATGATGCGCAACCTCGGATTCTAAAGATAAACAATTAATCATTTATAAATGGAGGAACAAAAATGGTAAAGATCAGACTTAAGAGAATGGGAGCTCACAAGAAGCCTTTCTACAGAGTAGTTGTTGCTGACTCGAGAACACCGAGAAACGGAAAGTTCATCGAAGAGATCGGTACATATGACCCACTGAAGAACCCAAGCGAGATCATCATCGACAACGAAGCTGCAAAGAGATGGCTTGCTAACGGAGCTCAGCCGACTGATACAGTAAGAGCACTTCTCAAGAAGTCCGGCGCTATCGAATAAGGAGGCACGGCATGGGAAGTCTGGTAGAAGTAATCGCGAAAGCGCTGGTCACTAAGCCGGACGAGGTCCTTGTCACCGAGGAGACTGACGGAAGAGACATAATTGTCAAGCTCAAGGTAGCTGATGAAGACATCGGCAAGATCATCGGAAAGTCGGGAAGAATAGCAAAGGCGATCAGGACCGTGGTAAAGGCTGCGGCCATCAAGCAAAATCTCAGAGTGTCGGTAGAGATAGTTGAAGAAGACTGATAATACGAACGAGACGGTCTTAATAGGCAAAGTCGGAAGCCCTGTGGGGATCAAAGGCGAAGTCAGGATCACACTCTATGCGCAGGATTCGACCAATCTGAAGGAGGGCAAAGTCCTCCTTCTTGAGCGTGCAGGAAAAACGACCGAAGCTGCTATAAAAAGACTGAGATATCAGAAGGATAGACCGGTCGTGAAGCTCGAAGGCATTGATGACCGCAATGCTGCCGAAGAGATCAGGGGCATGGAAGTAAGTATTTTTGTGGCTGACCTCGAGGAGCTTCCTGAAGGCGAGCACTATGTGCGCGATCTCATCGGGTGCAGGGTCATCGACACCACAGACGGCAGGGAGGTCGGCATACTGAAAGATGTCATACAGAACACGGCTCAGAGCATACTCGAAGTCGGGACAGCTGAGGGCAAAAGCGTTCTTATCCCTGCGGTGGATGCATTTATGAGAAACATCGATGAAGAGGCCGGCATAATCGAAGTCGAGCTCATCCCGGGTTTTTTGGACTGATATGAAGATAAACATTCTCACCATCTTTCCGGACATGTTCGCGCCGATCCGCATGAGCATGCTCGGAAGGGCGATATACAACGGAATAATCGAGCTGAATGTCACGGATATCAGGGATTACACGACTGACAGGCATAACCGCGTCGACGACACGCCTTACGGAGGCGGCGCAGGCATGGTGATGCAGGTCCAGCCTATCCTTGATGCTTTTGAGGCAAGCGGTTTCGGCGGGGATGTGATCTACATGTCGCCGCGGGGCGAGATGCTTTCGGGTGATATGGCCAGAGAACTCTCGGGCAAAGATGAGATCACCATTCTGTGCGGACATTACGAAGGCGTGGATCAGAGGGCTCTCGACAGACTCGGCGCACGCGAAGTCTCTATAGGAGACTACGTGCTGACGGGGGGCGAACTGCCTGCCATGGTACTGATAGATACTATGGCAAGGTTCATTGAGGGAGTGCTTGCAGGCGACGAGTCGGTCAACGATGAATCGATATATTCAGGCCTGTTGGAGTACCCTCAGTATTCAAAGCCGCGCGTGTATGACGGGGACGAAGTGCCTGAGATACTGCTGTCCGGAAATCACGGCGAGATAGACCTCTGGCGCTGGGAACAGTCCCTTTCACTTACCAGGGAAAGGCGGCCGGATCTGTTTGATGCGTATGTGAAAAGTGAGCCTGCACTCACAAAAAAACAGAAGGCAATACTGGCAAAATACATGTGATGCAAATTGCCACAAAATGTTGTTATCAGAAGACTTGCGGGTAAATATATGTTGTACCCCAAGTCTTTTTTGTTGTATAATCTTTCTGAACTATGGAAACCAATCGAAGAGGGCTATTTAACAAAAAGTGGATAGTTGCGTTCCTGGTATATGTAGGACTTGTCGCATTGTGTTGTATAGCACTCTATGTCGTACCTTCTGTCGTCGGCATGTTCGAACGGACCTATATAGCGGAACATGGAAAAATAGACGTCGCTGACGAGGTCTCTGCTTTTATTGTGAGAGATGAACGGGTATATGTCGCAGCACAGAAAAGCAGCATCAACAGACTCGCTGACAGCAACAGGCTCGTAAATTCCGGTACCAAGGTCGTTGAACTCACACCAACCAATGATATCCTTGATGATATCCTTGATCCGGAGGCCGAAGACGCGAAGTCTGAGGAAAAAGATAAAAAAGACAAGACTTCGGATGATAAGTCAAAGAAAACCGACGAGAAGAAGTCTGAGTCTGACAAGGATAAAAAATCTGATAAGACAGACAGTAAAAAAGACAGCAAGAAGTCTGAAAAAGACGGCACAGAGAAAGAAGAACCTGCAGCTCAGGATGCAAAACTCGGTATTCAGGGCAGCAAGTACTCAGGCATAATGAAAGACCTCGGTGATACGTATTCTGTCACTGAGGACGGAACTACACGCACGGCAGGTTATGTAAGTTACTATGTGGACGGAGCGGAAGCCAGACTCAGCACAAAGGCGATCGAGAGCCTTAACCGTGACGACCTTAAAGAGCTTACAGGGCGCAAGGCGGTAAAGGTCCCGTCAAAGAACTGCGGACAGGATTACCCTGTTTTCAAGATCGTACAGAACAGAAAGTGGTATCTCGTATACTATCTGAAGAAAGATGCCGCTGCCAAGTACACCCCGGGAGAGACCGTCTATATCGAGGTCAACGACGAGAACGTACCGGTCACCGTCAGAGATGTCAGGGACGAAGGCAAAAATACAAGGATCACGCTGACCTGCAAGACGTTCTTTGACGGATTCCTTGAGATACGGAATCTTGATACCAAGGTCACCGTTGAGAGCGCTGAAGGGCTGGTGCTCGAAGACAACAGCATTGTCGAGGCACCGGACGGCAAGAGAGGCGTGTTTGTAGTAGATAAGCTTGGAAAGCACGTGTTTACTCCGGTAAAGGCGAAAGCTGATGACGGCACTAAATGCGTGGTATATTCGGATATTTATGTCGATGAGGGCGGCAATTACGTAGAGACCATAGGCACGTATGACGAGATCATCGCAGAGCCTTCATCGGATGACATAGCAAGTCTTAAAAAGAGCAAAAGCAAGAAGAAGCAATGACCATCGGTGAAAGATATAAAGAAATAAAAAGGCGGGCAGACGAAGCTACTGTAAGAAGCGGCAGAGATCCCGAAGACGTGAAGCTCGTAGCGGTCACCAAGACCCACACCGCTCAGGAGATCAATGAGGCGATCGAGGCAGGTGCGACTGATATAGGTGAGAACCGCGTACAGGAGCTTCTCGAAAAATATGATAATGTCAGCCCTGTCAGATGGCACCTTATAGGACATCTGCAGACTAACAAAGTGAGACAGGTGATCGACAAGGTCGTTATGATCCACTCCGTCGATTCGCTGAAACTCGCGCGTGAGATAAACAAGCGTGCTGCAGCAGCAGGCATCACAATGGATGTGCTGATCGAGATCAATTCCGCAATGGAAGAGACAAAATCCGGCATAGCGGCATCTGATCTTAAGCAGCTCGTAACGGAAATAACGGAAGAGTGCTCCAGCGTAAGAGTGTGCGGCATTATGTGCATACCTCCGATCGCAGCGGAGCCTGAGGATTCAAGGCCGTATTTCAGAGAGGCGGCAGAGCTCTTCGAAGAGATGAAGAGCTGGGAGCTTCCGGCGGAGAGATTCGCACCTTCTGAACTTTCAATGGGAATGTCAGGAGACTTCGAGGTGGCTATCGAAGAGGGAGCAACAATAGTCAGAGTCGGCAGTTCGATATTCGGACCGCGCAATTACAGATAGAGGAGGACAAAGGCAAAATGGGTTTCATGGACAAAATGAAAGACCTGGTCGGAATCACAGATGAGTATGATGACGACTACGATAACATCTCTCAGGAAGAGATCGACGCTTACAAAAAAGAGCTGAGGGGATCATCTGCAGCCGCTTCAGCAGCAGCAGCCGCTCCGGAACCGCCGCTCAGTACAGGGATCAGCCCGCTCGCATTCAGCGAGGTGGCACCGCCGCAGAAGTTCACCGAGAACAAGGAACCTGTTGACAAGGTTTCGCGCAATGACTCCGGCGCGTTCAAAATGGTGATCATTGAGCCGAAGAACATCGACGAATGCCGCAAGCTGATCGACAATCTCAGAGCCAACAAGCCTGTGATCATCAATCTCGAAAAGGTTGAGACAGATCTCGCGCGCAAGATGTTCGACTTCCTCAGCGGAGCAACTTATGCTCTCAGGGGCAACATCCAGAGAATCAACCAGAACATCTACCTTTTTGCTCCTCATAATGTTAACATTAAAGCAATGGTAGACAGGGCCACAGAGGCCGGAAAAGCTTCACCAAAAGAAAGTCCTTGGAAATAATCAGTTCCATTAAATAAATCAAGTAAGATAATTCAAGAGGAAAGATGAGGTACAGACACTATGATAATGCCGATTGATATTGATAAGAAAGAATTCAGCCGCGATAAGAAGGGTTACAACTCCAGAGAGGTAGACGAGTTCCTGGACATCATCGTAGCTGACTACGAGAAGGTACTCAATGATAACAGATCGATGGCGCACAAGATCAAAGCTCTCGAGAAGCAGCTCGAAGAGGCTCAGAAAGACGACAACGCCATGGTCGAAACTCTTGAGACAGCAAAGAAGCTGATGGCAGACATCTCGGCAAGCGCTGAGAGAAGAGCAGAGCTCATGATGAGAGATGCTGAGCTCGAGGCAGAGAACCTGCTCCTCGATGCTAAGGTAAACGTCAGAAAGCTGAATGACGAGCATGAGATGCTGAGCTCGAAGGTCAGAAGACTTAAGAGCAACTTCCGCAAGATGCTTCAGGCAGAACTTGCACGTCTTGACGGTGACGATTTTGATATCATGAGAGACCTTGCAGATGAGGTTGCTTTCCCTGAAGTCGATGCACCTGCAGAGGAGCCTGTAAGCAGCGCTCAGACGATCGTAATGGACAAGATCGGAGATGCTCCTGATTTCAGTGTTCCTGTTACAGATCTTGAGCATGCTACAGTATCCGACCTTTCGGACGGACTCAAGGCTATCGCAGAGGATGCTTCGGCTATCGACAACACAATCATCCTCAAATAATTACTGAAGGCAAATAAAAAACGCTTTACCGCTTGCGGTAAGGCGTTTTATCATGCTCTTTTTTAGCAGATGGAAGCTATTCGAATTCGTAGTTGCCCAGCTTTTCTTCGCTTCCTTCGTTCACATAGTTGCAGATCGCTACATATGTTTCATGCGAGATGACGTGCTCTATCTTGCATGCATCCTCTTCCGCCTGCTCCTCGCTTACACCGAGTTTCTCGAGGAATGCCGTGAGAGCTTTGTGCCTTTCGTATATCCTCTTTGCGATCTTATAGCCTGCAGGAGCCAGGGTGATAGGCCCGTTGGCGTTCATGTTGATATAGCCGCTCTCACGGAGACGCTTTACGGCATAGGAAACGCTCGGCTTTGTAACACCGAGATACTTTGCTATATCGATGGAGCGGATGTAACCGTACTTTTCCTGGAGTACGAGCATCGCTTCAAGGTAATCTTCTGCCGACTGCTGAATCTTCATATCCGTTTCTCCTTATTCGCGGATTCTTTATTATGCACTTTACAATATCATATTAATGCAGTTTATTCAAATAAAAACCGGTTAACAATTGCACTTATAAAATTCACACAAAATTGTACAGATTAAGATGCAAGATGTGAACGGTTGTGGTAATATTACATCGTTGAGTAGAGGTGCAGTAATGCTCCGGTAAAGACAAAATCATCATTCCAAAGGAGGGAAAGATTATGGCTAAATGGGTATGCAGTGTTTGCGGTTATGTTCATGAGGGAGATACACCTCCTGAAAAGTGCCCTGTATGCAAGGTTCCTGCAGAGAAGTTCATCAAGCAGGAAGAAGAGATGACATGGGCTGCTGAGCACGTTCTCGGCGTTGCACAGGGAGTAGATCCTGAAATCATCGCAGACCTCAGAGCTAACTTTGAAGGCGAGTGCAGCGAAGTAGGTATGTACCTGGCTATGTCCAGAGTAGCTTTCAGAGAAGGCTATCCTGAGATCGGCGAGTACTGGAAGACCGCTGCTTTTGAAGAGGCTGAGCACGCAGCTAAGTTTGCTGAGCTCCTCGGCGAAGTTCTGACAGACAGCACAGAGAAGAACCTCAAGATGAGAGTAGAGGCTGAGAACGGCGCTACACTCGGAAAGTTCATGCTCGCTAAGAAGGCTAAAGAGCAGAACCTCGATGCTATTCACGATACAGTTCACGAGATGGCAAGAGACGAGGCAAGACACGGCAAGGCATTTGCAGGTCTTCTGAAGAGATACTTCGGCTAATAGCCTGAAGATCTTCCGGTCAGCAGTGATATGCTGAACCGGCTTAAATCAAGAGAGAAGAAGAGACGGGATCGCTCCCGTCTCTCTTTTATCGGAAATAAAACCGCAAGACCACCAGTACACGAGATATGGAATAATACCTATTCTTCCTCAAAGATCTCTGAATCAGCGTTCCTGCGGATGCTCTCAATGCCGTTCAGGCATGCAGCCTTTGTACTGTAGATTTCTGAGTTTGCAATGATCTCTCCGTTGCCGGCCTTCAGGTCGAACTTGACGCCTGTACCGGTCTTTTTAACTACATATTTTCCCATGATACAGTTCCCCCTTTCTCTATGACAGTGCACGGAAGCGCCGTGACAATTGACAAATCTATTATATCACAATTGTTAACAATAGAGAGATATAGCGGTTAACACTAATAACGGATGCCAACCGTATCCGTTCTCCGCGGTGTTGTATTGATCCGGTCAATCGGTTATCATTCTTCTCGGAGGGAATGAAACATGTACAAACTTCATAAGAGAAAAGATATAGATATAATCGGCGTACAGATCGACTTCGGTGCATCGCAGAAAGGCGTTGCCATGGGACCTCTGGCGATCCGCTATGCCGGCGTCAGGGAAGATCTTCGCAGAATGGGATACACTGTCAAGGACAAGGGAGATATCATCCCGCCGCCGGACGGAATGAGCCTGCGCCACATGATACGCTTCGAGCAGGTCAATGCTACAAACAAACAGCTTTATGAGGCGGTCTTTGAAACTCTTTCAGAAGGCCATTTCCCGCTTGTCCTTGGAGGAGATCACAGTATCGCAGCCGGAAGTGTCTCGGCAGTTGCGAAACATTACGAACCGCAGGGCGATATAGGAGTCATCTGGATCGATGCGCACGGGGACTGGAACGACGACAAGTCCACGCTCAGCGGCAACATGCATGGAATGCCGTATTCAGCGATCTGCGGATGGGGTCCGGCCAGCATGGTCGATTTCGGACAGAAGCCTCACTATGTGCCGACCGCTCACTGCGTGCAGGTAGGAGGGCACGATTTCGATGAGCCGGAAGCCGCCCGCATGAAGGAGGCCGGCATGAACGTGTTCCCTATGGGCGACATCGACAGGCGCGGCATGTTTGAAGTAATGAAAGATGCTATCAGGATCGCCGGCGAAGGCACCGTTGGCATACACCTCAGTTTTGACGTTGATGCAATAACTCCTGAATATGCTCCGGGTACCGGAACGCCGGTGCCGAACGGCATAACCGCAAGAGAAGCATTCCTGGCTGTGGAGATGCTGGCCGACTCAGGCAAGCTGCTCTCGATGGACCTTGTTGAGGTAAATCCTATCCTAGATGAGCGGAACAAGACCGGACAGCTTGCCTCGGATCTAATACAGCTTGCACTGGGAAAGAAGTTCTATTGAAACAGTGTGTATTATAGCGAATACCTATGCAGGTTCGGATTAAAATACACAAAAAGATTGAAAAGAATATAACAATATATTGACACAAAATAATACCATGACTACAATATATAGTGTTCGGAAACAGAACACTATTTTTTACGCCTTAAATCAGAAAACGCGTGAAAGGCATGAAATACAGGGCTTTTGGCGCTCAGTACATACAAAGATAATACTTAACAATAATCATATAAAACCACAATATAACGGAGAGAACGATCATGAAAAGCATTATCAAGAGAGACGGCAAGGAGATGCCGTTCGACGAGTCTAAAATCTTTAACGCCATCTATGCTGCCAACAAGGCTGTAGACGGCGAGAGGATGACGAGCATCGACTTTACTTACCTTACTAAGAAAGTCGTAGAGCAGCTCGACGGCGAGACATGCACAGTAGAGCAGGTGCAGGATATCGTCGAGGCAATGCTCATCAAGTATGACTGGGAAAAGACCGCCAAGGCTTACATCCTTTACCGCGCTGAGCACGCAAAGATCCGTGAGGCAGAATCTGATCTCATGAACATCTACAACGAGCTCACTTATTCCTACTCGAAGGATGCTGACATCAAGAGAGAGAACGCCAACATCGACGGCGACACATCGATGGGTACCATGCTCAAGTATGGTTCGGAAGGCGCTAAGTACTTCGTAGATAACTATGTGCTTCCTAAGGACATCGCCAAGGCTCATATCAACGGTGACATCCACATCCACGACAAGGATTTCTACATGCTCACCGAGACATGCTGCCAGATCGACCTTATAAAGCTTTTCAAGGACGGATTCTGCACGGGCCACGGCTACCTCAGAGAGCCTCAGTCGATCATGAGCTATGCTTCACTGGCATGCATCGCGATCCAGGCCAACCAGAACGAGATGCACGGCGGCCAGTCGGTACCTAACTTCGACTACGCTATGGCACCGGGCGTTGCAAGAACATACATAAAAGAGTTCTTCTCAGCTCTGACTGAGATCATCGCAGCAAAGCTTGACGCGACTTATCCGGACGCAAAGGCCATCGCTGACAAGATCAAGGCTGAGGCACCGGCTCCTACACTTTCAACCAACGGTTCGTACGGCGAAGTGCTGGGCGAGTGGTATGACATGGCAGGATGGGCCGGCGGACTCACAAGAGAGCAGCTGGTAAGATGCAGCGCTCAGGCAGCAGAGGCAGCATGGGCAAGGACAGACAAGATGACCTATCAGGCAATGGAGGCTCTTATCCACAACCTCAACACCATGAACTCCAGAGCCGGCGCACAGGTCCCGTTCAGCTCGGTCAACTTCGGTACAGATACAACTCCTGAAGGCCGCATGGTCATCAAGAACTTCCTGCTCGCTACAGAGGCAGGACTCGGAAACGGCGAAACACCGATCTTCCCTGTATCGATCTTCAAGGTAAAAGAAGGCATCAACTACAACGAAGAAGATCCTAACTACGATCTCTTCAAGCTGGCGATCAGATGCAGCGCAAAGAGACTGTTCCCTAACTTCAGCTTCCTCGACGCTCCTTTCAACAAGAAGTTCTACAGAAAGGGCGACTACAACTCAGAGGTCGCTTACATGGGATGCCGTACGAGAGTAATGGCCAACAACTATGACCCTACAAAGGCTGTAGTATGCGGCAGAGGAAACCTCTCGTTCACATCGATCAACCTGCCTAGACTTGCCATCGAGTCCAACAGAGACTTCGAAGTATTCTACAAGAAGCTCGATAACATGATGGACCTCGTTGCAAGACAGCTGCTCCACAGATTCAAGATCCAGTGCAGCAAGAAAGGCCGCAACTATCCGTTCCTGATGGGACAGGGTATCTGGATCGACTCAGACAACATCGGACCTGACGACAGCGTTGCTGAGATCCTCAAGCACGGCACACTCTCGATCGGATTCATCGGACTTGCCGAGACAATGAAGGCTCTGACAGGCAAGCATCACGGCGAAGATGAAAGAGTAAGAGAGCAGGCATTCGAGATCATCAAGCACATGAGAGAGGTATGCGACAGAAAGAGCGCTGAGACAGGCCTCAACTTCACGCTGCTGGCTACACCTGCTGAAGGACTCTCCGGAAGATTCGTAAAGATCGACAGGGAAAAGTACGGCAAGCTGCCTGGCATCACAGACAGAGACTACTACACCAACTCGTTCCACGTTCCGGTATATTATCCGATCGGAGCATTCGAAAAGATCGCTATCGAGGCACCTTACCACGACCTCACAAACGCAGGTCACATCAGCTATGTTGAGCTCGACGGCGACACAGCGAAGAACCCTGAAGCTTTCGAATCCGTGATCAGATTCATGAAGGAAGCCGGCGTCGGATACGGTTCGGTCAACCACCCTGTAGACAGAGACCCTGTCTGCGGATATACGGGAGTCATCGATGACGTCTGCCCGAGATGCGGAAGACGCGAGGGTGAGCCTGTTACGATCGAGAGACTGAACGAGCTCCGCATGAGATTCCCGAGTGTACCGGTACCATGCGACTGCAACCGCTAATAGTACGGAAAAACAATTATCCACAGGGTTTTCCACAGATTTATCCACAAGATGATGTGGTATGCCCTAAAATAAACAACAATATACATTAATATTGCTTTACAAATTCCCATACAGGGAATAGAATGATTGCGCATAAAAAAAGAATTAATACGGGAGGTGCCGGTATGAATAATAAAGTCGTCAAGAATGTAAACGGTCAGGTTGGTGAAGGCGTTGGATTCGAGAGAATCAGAAGAATCACAGGATATCTCGTCGGAACACTCGACAGATTCAACAACGGCAAGAGAGCTGAGGTACAGGACAGAGTTAAGCACGGACTGTCCCACAACTAATTGACCATCTGAAAAAAAATGGCCGCCTGAACCGGAAAGCGGTGGGCGGCTATTTTTGTGAAAGAAGAGGTAGCGCCATGGTCGAGATGGACAAAAGCAAGGACAAAAGCAAAATAATAAGAATGTGCGGGATCGAACCGGAGTCGATAGTCGACGGACCGGGTTTCAGGTACGTGATTTTCGTACAGGGCTGCCCGCATCACTGCCATGGATGTCACAATCCTGAGTCGTGGGCTTTCGATGCCGGATATGACATGACAGTAAACGAGGTCTTTGAGGATATATGCGGCAGGCCGTGGCTGCGCGGAGTGACCTTCTCCGGAGGAGAGCCTTTCGAGCAGGTGCCGGCGCTCCTTGACCTTGCGAAGAACATAAAGGGCGCAGGACTCACGCTTATGAGCTACAGCGGCTATACGCTTGAAGAACTCGAAGCGAGACATGATAAAGATACCGATGAGCTCCTGGAAATGCTGGACATTCTTGTAGACGGCAGATATGACGAGAGGCTGCGCAATCTGACCCTCGTATACTGCGGTTCCGAGAACCAGCGCGTTATCGACATGAAGAAGACCAGAAAAGCGAGACGTGAGGGAGATGCCGGTATGGTGATCCCTTACAAGTCGGGATTCGATTTTGAGATCAAGATCTAGGCACGGAGGCATGGCAGAATGAAACTCGAACTTGTTGCGACTGCGACATTCGGCCTTGAGGCCGTGGTAAGGCGCGAGATCGAAGCGCTCGGTTATAAAGTAATAAAGACAGAAGACGGAAGGGTAACGTACATGGGCGACGAGCGCGCCATCGTGAGATCGAATCTGTGGCTCAGGACGGCAGACAGAGTGTACGTGCGCATGGGCGAATTCAGGGCGACTGAATTCGAGGACCTCTTCCAGCAGACTAAAGCGCTTGAGTGGGAGAGCATCATCCCTCTTGAGGGAGCGTTCCCTGTAGTGGGAGGATCGGTCAAGTCGGTCCTTCACAGTGTTCCGGCCTGTCAGAAGATAATAAAGAAGGCAGTCTCAGTGAGACTGTCCGAGTTTTATTGCAGGGAGATGATGCCGGAAACCGGCGCCGAGTACCGGATAAGGTTCATCGCCCATAAGGATCAGTTCCTGATGCTGCTGGATACCAGCGGCGCCGGCCTGCACAAGAGGGGATACAGGGTGCGCGATGTGGCGGCTCCGATGAAGGAGACCCTTGCCGCAGCACTCGTGCAGCTCAGCTTTTACAGGAAGGACCGCATCCTGGTGGATCCGTGCTGCGGCTCGGGTACCATACCTATAGAAGCCGCCCTCATCGCGCGCAATATAGCGCCGGGCCTGGGGCGGTCATTTGCCTCGGAAGGCTGGGACATCACGGGCGCCGGCCTCTGGAAAGAGGAAAGGCGGCTGGCCTATGAGGCCGCCGGCGAAGGCGCGGACGGGCAGCTTCACATAACCGCAATGGACATCGATCCGAGAGCCGTCCGCGCGGCAAAAGAAAACGCGGATGAGGCCGGCGAATCCGATGACATCGACATCGTAAGAATGGACATGACCGCATGGGAGCCCGGCGCGGGCATCCCGAAAGGCGCGTCGAAAGACGATCACGTCGTCGTCATATCCAATCTGCCTTACGGCAAGAGGATCGGAAACGACGACTCCATCAAAGCCATATACGCGCATATCCGCTCGATAATGGAAGAGTGCCCTAACTGGTCGTTCTTCCTCATCACATCCGACAAGTCTCTTGAAAAAGAGCTCGGACGTAAGGCGGACAGACGCAGAAAGTTGTATAATGGGACAATAGAAACGCAGTTTTATCAATATCACGGGACCAGACCTGAAAAACGCGAGGTGAACCATGACTAAGAAAGATTTCTACTATCCATCGACAGACGGCAAAACTCAGATCCACGCTATAAAATGGGAACCGGAAGGCGAACCAAAAGCGATACTGCAGATAATCCACGGCATGGTCGAATTCATCGACAGATACGACGACTTTGCAAAATACCTCACTGAGCACGGCTATCTGGTCACGGGCGAAGACCACATCGGCCACGGAGCCTCGGTGCAGTCCGATGAATACCACGGCTACTTCGGCAAGGAAGGCAATGCCTGGGTCATTGCAGACATCCACCGTCTCAGAGAGATGATGCAGAAGGAGTTCCCTGATCTGCCTTATCTGATGCTGGGTCACAGCATGGGATCGTTCCTGATCAGACAGTACATAACCGAAAACGGTGCGGACTACGCAAAGGGCCTCTCGGGTGTCATCATCATGGGAACAGGCTGGCAGCCGGCCCCTGTACTTGCGGCAGGCAAGATGGTTGCGAAAATGCTCGGCATCAATAAAGTAGGCAAAAAGGCGAAGCTCATTGACGGCATGTCGTTCGGATCATATCTTAAGCATATCGAGAATCCGCGCACCATTTCCGACTGGCTGACCAAGGACGAGAAGATCGTCGACTGGTACAGGAATGAGCCTTGGTGCACATTCCACTTCACTCCTAACGCGTACTTTCACATGTTCAGCGGAATGCAGAAGGCCCACGACACAGAGCGCATGAAGAAGCTTCCTGAGGGACTCCCGATCCTGATCACATCAGGCGCAGAGGACCCTGTAGGAGCCTGGGGCGAAGGTGTGCGCAAGACATTCATGGTCTACAGCGATAACACGAAGTGCGACGTTTCGATAAAGATATACGATGACGACAGGCACGAGATCCTTAATGAGACAGACAAAGATCAGGTCTACGCAGACATGCTGGAGTTCCTGGACAGCTGCCTCAAATAAAGGCATCTCGGCATAAACCGGATGGAATACAGCGCAGCTCTCATAACACGAATAATCATCGCTGCCGTTCTGGCCATATTATTTGGCAACGGCAGTGTTGTCGCGTTTAACCGCATAAAACCACGGTGGTTCGAGGACTACGATGAGGATCAGTCGGGCACCGAGCCGGGAGAGCCCCGAAGGGTGCTCCCGCCGAAGCTTCTGGAGGCCGATAACGCCGGCCGCCAGAGGATACCTAGCAGCCCATGGAAGTACGCATTCACGGGATATTTTGCGATTACAGGCGTTTATCTTGCAATAAGGGGCGGGAGCCTCACATACGAGATTTCGGTCCTCTGCGTGCTGTTTATCGTCCTTGAGATGGCAATAGCTGATCAGTTGTACAGGGTGGTTCCTGACGAGTTCAGCATAATGCTCGCGATATCCGCAGCGGCTTTTCTGCAGTATCATGAGACCTGGTGGGAGCCTGCTGCAGGAGCGGCTCTCGGGCTGGGGATCTCACTGGCGATACTGCTGCTGGGTCTGCTTCTGTTCAGAACGGGAAGCATAGGCGGTGCAGACATCAAGTTCTTCACCTGCATGGGCCTGGTGACCGGCAGAACGGGGGTAGTCATAATATTCATACTGACCACGCTGCTTTTTGCGGTCCACTCCGCAGTGCTGATCGCCGCAAAGAAGGGAAGCATAAAGGACAGGAACCCAATGCTTCCGTCAGCATGCGCTGCAGTGACCATATACTTCCTGTTCCTGTTCAATACGGGAGACATGCTTTTGCTCAGTCTGTTCTGATAATTCAGGAGTCTCTTACACCATGGGCGTAAATGTACTTATAAAAATCGAATACGACGGCACGGACTTCAGCGGATGGCAGATACAGCCTGATGTACGCACCGTACAGGGCGAGATAGAGCACGTGCTGAGGTATATCGCCGGCGAGCCTGTGCATATCCACGGCACAAGCAGGACCGACGCGGGTGTGCACGCGCTGGGCCAGTGCGCCACCTTCGAATGGAATTCGAACATGCCCGTAGAGAAGCTGCCTGAGGTGATGAACCGCAGGTTCGGTGCCGGAGGCGAGGGCAGGAGCGGAGCTCCGGGAGACATACGCATCATTTCTGCCGAAGTGATGCCGGATGACTTCCATGCCAGATACTCATGCAAAGGCAAAACATACAGATATGTGATCGACAAAACGGGCGATATTTTTGTAAGAAACCGCGCCTTCCAGTATCCCGGAGCATCCGGTCTGGATACGGACGCGATGCGCGAGGCAGCCTCTCACATCGTCGGGACACATGACTTCAAATGCTTTGAAACGGCCGGAGGCACACCGCGCGAATCGACCGTGAGAACGGTCAGCAGACTCGATATAAGCGAAGACGAAAAGAGCATCGTGATCGAGATAACGGGCGACGGATTCCTGTATAATATGGTGAGGATAATCACCGGAACGCTCGTGGAAGCCGGTGCGGGCAAAAGGACAGCGGACAGCGTCCGCGAAGCGATAGAGAGCCGTGACCGCTCAAGGGCAGGGTTCACGGCGCCTCCGCAGGGGCTTTACCTTAAAGAGATATATTTCGAATAAAACGTCAGGAGATAAATTGTACAAAGTCAGGATAGACAAATTTGAAGGACCGTTCGACCTTCTCATATACCTCCTCGAGAACGCGAGGATGGACATATATGACATAAAGGTCGCCGAGATAACGGAGCAGTATATCGGCTATCTCAAGGAGATGGAAGAACTCAATGTTGAGGTCGATACCGAGTTTATAGTGCTTGCGGCTGTATTGATACGCCTCAAGTCGCGAATGCTGCTGCCGAGGATCAACGAGGCGGGCGAGATCGAGATAGTCGAAGACCCGAGGATAGAGCTCAGGGGAAGGCTGCTCGACTACATGCGCATCAAGAAGGCTGCCGAGATGCTCATGGCAGCTGAGGAGTACAATCTCGCCGTACATGAAAAGCCTGCCGAGGACATGTCCGAATATCTTGAGAACCCTGACGAGATACTGCAGGTCAGCGACGAGCAGATGGTGAACGCATTCATAATGTTCCTGACCCGCAAGAGGAAGGTAGAGGAGGTCACGAGACGCTACAGCAGGGTGCGCCGCCGCAAGGAGACCATAGAGACGCGCATCGGCGAGATGACGGAGCTCCTCGAAAGGAAGTTCAGAGAAGGAAACGGCAAGGTGCTCTTCAACGAGCTGCTGCCTGAAAAGCCGGACAGATATGACATCACGCTCAGCTTCATGTCGCTGCTCTCGATGATAAAGAACCAGGGCTACGACGCAGAGCAGAACGAGAACTTCGGCGAAATAAAAGTGATCAAGAAGGAGATCGCAGATGTACAGCAATAAAACTATGAAATCCGCTCTCGAGACCATGATGTTCATGTGGGGAGAGCCGCTCGAAGTGAAGGACGCGGCTGAAGTGCTCGAGGCTGACAAAAATGTAATAAGAGGCCTCTTCAGAGAGCTTCAGGCAGAATACGAGCAGGAGGGCAGAGGCATCAGGATACGCGAAGTCGATGATGCGTTCGGCTTCATTACGCTGGCTGAAAATGACATGTTCCTCAAAAAGCTCTGTACTCCGGTAAGAGTCAGAAGGCTGTCGCAGGCTGCGCTCGAGGTCCTTGCAATAATCGCATACCGCCAGCCGGTGACGAGATCGGAGATCGATTCCATCAGGGGAATAAAGAGTGAGAGAGTCATCGACGGACTCATTGACAAAGGCCTCGTAGAGGTGTCCGGCAGGTCGGAAGGCGTTGGAAGACCTCTGATCTACTCGACAACAAAGGAGTTTTTAAAGAAATTCGGATTCTCGTCTCTCAAGGACCTCCCGGAGGTGCCTGAGTATGAGGAGATGAGAAGGGAACGTGAAGAGGAAGGCTACGGCCAGATAGCGATAGATTTTGAGGGGAAAGAATGAGAATAAACCAGTATATAGCTTCGGCGGGCGTTACGAGCCGCCGCAAGGCAGATGAACTAGTAGCAGACGGCAAGGTAAAGGTGAATGGCGCAGTCCTGACCACTCCGGGCTATCATGTGGAAGAAGGCGACATAGTGGAAGTCAACGGCGTGCGCATCACTCCGGCTGAGCGCAAGGTATACTATCTGCTCAACAAGCCTGCAGGCTATGTGACGTCAACGGCAGACAAGGAGGGAAGGCCTCTCGTTACGGAGCTCGTTCCGGACGAAGTGAGAGTGTTCCCTGTAGGAAGACTGGATCTCAACACCACGGGTCTCCTGATACTCACAAACGATGGAGAGCTTTCGAATAAACTGATGCACCCGTCACACGAGTTCAGCAAGAGATATCTCGTAAGAGCCCAGGGCATAGTGACCAGAGCTGAGGCTGCAAAACTCGAGAAAGGCATAGATATCGGCGGATTCGTCACTTCACCGGCAGATGTGCACCTGCTTAAGCACGACCGCAACTCGACCGTGGCTGAGATCGTGATCCACGAGGGCAAAAACCGTCAGGTGCGCCGCATGTTCAAGGCGATCGGTCATCCGGTGCTTGAGCTCTGCCGCACAGGACTCGGAAATCTTGAGATAGGCAGGCTCGCAGTCGGACAGTGCCGCAAGCTGAGTCCGGCCGAAGTCGAGCAGCTCAGGCGCATGTCTTAAGAGCATTCAAAAAGGAGCCGAAGCTCCTTTTTTTAGTGCATTTATTTGCGGTTTTATTCTCCGAGGTAGGCCTGCTGTACACGAGGGTCGTTGAGCAGGGCTTTTCCCGGACCGGCCATCGTTATGACTCCGGTCTCCATTACGTAAGCGTAATCGGATATTTCGAGTGCGGCCTTGGCGTTCTGCTCGATCAGCAGGATGTTCACGCCATCCTCTTTGATCTTCTGGATGACAGCGAAGATGTCCTTGATGACCAGCGGAGCAAGTCCGAGTGAAGGCTCGTCGAGCATGAGGAGCTTAGGCTTTGACATCAGCGCTCTCGCAACTGCGAGCATCTGCTGCTCTCCTCCGGAGAGGGTAGCGCCCAGCTGCCATGTTCTTCCTGCTATTCTCGGGAAGAGCTCATATACCCAGTCCCTGTCCCTGGCGATCTCTGCTTTGTCCTTGCGCAGGTATGCGCCTGCGGCGATGTTCTCGTCTACCGTAAGGTCAGGGAATATCCTGCGCCCCTCAGGGCAGAGGATTATGCCTTCACCTACGATATCCTTCGTCTTGAGAGATGTGATCTCGGTATTATCCCAGTAGACATGTCCGTCGCTCTTTGGCACCAGGCCCATTACCGACTTCAGAGTCGTGGATTTTCCGGCGCCGTTGGCCCCGATAAGCGAGATTATCTTGCCGTCAGGCACGTCGATGTCGATACCTCTGAGAGCGTGGATACCGCCGTAATGTACATTCAGATTTCTGATTGCAAGCATTATTCGTCACCTCCCAGATAAGCTTCAATAACAGCAGGGTTGGCCTGGATCTCGGCAGGAGTGCCGTCAGCGATCTGGCCGCCGTAGTTGAGTACGTAGATGTGTTCGCATATGCCCATGATGACCTGCATGTGGTGTTCGATCATCAGTATCGAAAGGTCGAACTCATCGCGTATCCTTCCGATGAACTTCATGAGGTCGTCCGACTCCTGAGGGTTCATACCGGCTGCCGGCTCATCGAGCAGCAGGATCGAAGGATGTGTAGCGAGCGCGCGTGCGATCTCGAGATGTCTCTGTTTTCCGTAAGGCAGCGAGGTCGCCAGGTCGTTTCTGTTCTCATAGAGGTCGACCTTGCGAAGCAGCTCTTCGGCCTCAGCCCTCATGGCGGCTTCCTCGGTACGCGCTTTTTTGCTCCTGAATGTGGCTCCGAACACAGACTCAGTCTGGTTCATATGCATTGCCACCATGACGTTTTCCACTACTGTCATGCCCTTGAAGAGCCTGATGTTCTGGAATGTACGCGCTACGCCCAGCTTTGTGACCTTGTCAGGAAGCATGGTGATGGCCTTTGTGTATTTACCCGCATTGCGGCCTTTGTAGGCCTCTTTCATCTTGCCCTGCGGATGGTTCTCGATCACGACCTTTCCGTTGATCTCAACGGAACCGTTGGTCGGCTCATAAACACCGGTTATGCAGTTGAATGCAGTAGTCTTGCCGGCGCCGTTAGGGCCGATCAGTCCGACTATCTCGTTCTTGTGTACTACCAGGTCGAGATTGTCTACGGCGACTACTCCGCCGAACTGCATTGTTATATCGGAGAGCCTGAGCACTACTTCTCTGTTGTCCATCACTTGCCCTCCTTGTCGAATACTATAACGGTGTCAGATACTTCAAGCGGGGTGAAAAGAGCTTCTCCCGAAGCTTTTCTTGCCTCGTTGGAGGCTTTTGCTTCCTTTGCTCTGGCCTTTGCCGCAGCGTTTGCAGCTCTGGCTTCACGCTTTGCCGCTGCCTTTGCCTTGTGCCTTGAAGGCCATGCTTTAAGGTTTGCAGGGAGGTTTTTCAACCCGGTGACGAATCTGTTCCAGCTGAATTCCCTGTCGCCCATGATGCCGCGTGAGTAGAAGAGAACGATCAGCATGATGAGCACGGCGAAGACGACCTTACGGAATCCCGGCCTCATGAATGTTGCCGAAATGCCGAGCCATCTGCCTGCGTCGAGACCTCTGAGCCACCATTCGGACGCTGCCGTGAACAGGAATGCGCCGATCACGGAGCCCGTTATGGAACCGATTCCGCCGATGACTACAATGAGAAGGATCTCGTAAGTCATTACGGTGTTGAACGGGGTGGCGTTGATAGTGGTCTGGAACATAGCCAGGAGCGCGCCGCTTATGCCTGCAAAGAAGGATGATATTACGAAGGATATCTCCTTATGCCTGAAGAGGTTGATTCCCATTGCCTCCGCAGCGATCTCGTCATCGCGGATGGCGCGGAATGCGCGTCCGTATGTCGAGTTGATCAGCAGCAGGATGATCGCTATGCATATGCCCGAGATCAGTACAGGGAATATGGCGTTTCCATATGTGGTGTACTTACGGAGTACGTTCGATCCGTTTGTGACAGGACCCAGGGTGTTCCACTGGAAGAACGCTCTGAGGATCTCGGCGAAACCGAGCGTGGCGATCGCCAGATAGTCTGACTTGAGCCTCAGTACCGGTATGCCGATCAGGAAGGCTATTACAGCGACCAGAAGTCCTGCACCGAGCATAGGGATCAGCATGCCCAGATAGTGTCCGAATACTCCGAGGCTGCCCTCGAGCATTTCCACTATCGACCATTTGATCACGCCGCCTTCAAAGTACTGATAAACAGCGTCATGCGAAGCGGCAGGAATGGTGAATATTGCGTATGTATAGGCACCGATCAGCATGAATCCCGCCTGGCCCAGGGAGAAGAGTCCCGTGAAGCCGTTCAGCAGGTTCATCGATGCTGCTACCAGTGCGTATATGGATCCTTTTTCGATAACGGTTATCAGCATCTTCCAGGATGATCCCGGAGAGATCATTATGTCTCCGAGATAAACGAAGACCAGGAAGAGAGCGATGGCCGCTACGGAGAGAGCCGCTTTGGTTTTCTTGTTCAATGTTACTTCCATGGCGCCCTCCTATACCTTGTCGATGTTCTTCTCGCCGAAGAGTCCTGTCGGCTTGACCATCAGGATGATGATCAGGAGAACGAAAGTGAAAGCGTCAGAGAATGTAGTCCAGCCTGCGCCCTTGATGAGGTTCTCACAGATACCTATTACAAAGGCTCCGACTACGGCTCCCGGTACAGATCCGATTCCTCCGAATACTGCAGCTACGAAAGCCTTTAGGCCCGGCATGGCGCCCGACATAGGGTTGATGCCCGTGTAGTTGGAGAAGTAGAGGATGGATCCGATGGCAGCGAGTCCGCAGCCTATCACGAACGTGACTGTGATGACTCTGTTGATGTCTATGCCCATGAGTGAGCTCGTCTCGAAGTCACGGGAAACGGCACGCATCGCCATACCGATCTTTGTATGCTTGATGAGCATTACAAGCAGGAATACGAGAACGATCGTCAGGACCGGTGTGATGACAGTGACCATCTTGGTGGTTGCGGAACCGATCTTTACCGTCTTCTGCAGGAAGCCGATCTCCGGATATGTCTTTGTAAGACCACCGGTGATGTACAGAGCAAAGTTCTGCAGCAGGTACGAAACGCCGATCGCGGAGATCATTATGGACATACGCGGTGCGGAACGCAGAGGCCTGTATGCGACTTTTTCTATGGTCGTACCCAGGACTATCGCAAAGATTATTACCAGTATGACCGATACCCAGAGAGGGAGGACGGTGATGAGGTAAACCATGATGAGTCCCGACCACATGAATACGTCGCCGTGCGCGAAGTTGATGAGCCTCAGGATACCGTAAACCATCGTGTATCCTATGGCTATCAGCGCGTATTGGCCGCCGACAGCAATGCCGGCGAGTATGTATGGTAACCAGGTTTGTAACATATTTTGTCCCTTTTTTATAAAATCGCGGGAAGCCTGGCGGCTTCCCGCTTTTCTACTTGATCAGAAAATCGTGAATCTCTGAAACTGTCCCTTGACCTGTGCAGAAATTATTCTGCGGACTGTGTCTTTACGAATTCCCATGCACCTGTCTCAGTGTTGCATCTCTTTACGAATGCCTCAGTCTTGTTTGCATCGCCTGTCTCGTTGAACGAAACGTCTCCGCATACCAGACCGCTTACCTGAAGTGATGGAAGTGCAGCGAGGATGTCAGCAGGATCAGCCGAGCCTGCAGCCTTCATTGCTTCGAGTGCAACGAAGTATGCGTCATATCCCATTGCTGTTACAGCTGCGAGGTCTGTGTTGCCGCCGTTGTTTGTCATGGCTGTTGAATCTTCTTCCATCCATGCCTTGATGCCTTCGTCGAATTCAGGGTTTCCGCCTTCCTGATAGAAGGTAGTAACAGTGATATCTACGTTCTTGCCCTTGGCAGCTTCTGTGATTACGTTGGAATCCCATGTGTCTCCTGCGAGGATAGGCATTCCGATATCCTGAGCCTCAGCCTGGTCGATGATGAGTGCTGCAGCTTCTGTGGATACAGGTGCGAAGAATACGTCGCAGCCCTTGTTCTTAGCATTTGCTACATAGGAAGTGAAGTCGGAGTTCTTGTCAGGGAACTGCTCTTCAACGACTTCGCCGCCGAGTCCCTTGAATGCTTCTACGAAGTAGTTTACAAGTCCTACTGAGTAGTCATCGCCCAGCTTGGAGAGGCAGTAAGCTTTCTTGCAGCCGCTGTCCCATGCATAGTTAGCGAGAACTGTGCCCTGGAAAGGATCCAGGAAGCAGATCCTGAAGTACTGCTCGCAGTCTGCAGTAACCTGTGGGTTTGTGCATGTTACGCCGATTGCAGGCATGCCTGCGTCTGCGAATACATCAGCAGCAGCGATCGATACGCCTGAGCCGTATGATCCGAGAACTATGGATACGTTCTGGGATACGAGGTTCTGAGCTGCTGTTACAGCCTTGGAGTTGTCTGACTCGTTGTCTACGATAGCGAGCTCAACATTATACTCCTTGTCGCCGATTGTGACGGTAGGAGCCATCTTGTTAGCATACTGAATGCCGAGTGTCTCCTGCTTTCCGCCTGCACCGTTGTCTCCCGAGGCAGGTTCAAATACACCGATCTTGATGGTGTCTCCGCCGCCGGAGCCCGAGTCTCCACCGCCGCCGCAGCTTGCGAGTGCCAGCATGGCGAGCATGAGAGAGAGTACCAATACCAGAATTTTCTTCATTTTGATTCCTCCATCTTAATCATTTGCAGATGATACCGCACAGCTGAAAAAACCGTACAATATAATGTATAAAAGTTAGTTAAAATTTTACACGAAATAATTGTGAATTCAAGGCTCGCGGGTAATTGTTAACAGAAAAAGCGGCGGAATTCCGCCGCTCACGCACACCGGTCATATCCCGTCCGTATACCACGGACGGTGTTCATGAAACCCGTACATTTGTGTTTCTGTCTCAGTATTCAAGATCTGACATAAGATCCTTATCTTTGCCGCCTTTTATGTATGCCTCGATTATATCCACGGCGCCCTCAACACCGGCGCGGCTGGTATTTATCAGAAGGTCGTACTCATCGCGGCCGCCCCATTTGTTGTCTGTATAAAACTCGTAGTATCTGCGGCGCTGCTTGTCTATCTGCTTTACCTGCTTCTCTACCGTAGGGAGATCGTAGAGATTCTCCGGTTCCATGCTGTTGTGGATCTGAAGTTTTCTTCTCACTCTTTCTTCGTATGGTGCAAACAGGAATATGCTGACGTGACGTTCCTCGGAGAGGATGTAGTCGGCAGCGCGGCCTACTATCACACAGCTGCCTTCAGCTGCTATCTTACGGATTATATTGAACTCTTCTTCCTGTACCTTGGCGAAAGGAGAGGTCTGGAACGAATCAAAACCGGAGAACATGCTGCTGAAAGAATAATCAGGAGCCTTCTCATCGTTATCGCGGATGTACTCCGTGTTGTAGCCGGTGTTCTCTGCAGCTAATGCAATGATCTCTTCGTCGTAGAATGGGACGCCGAGTCTTTCCGCAAGACGCTTTGCGACCTCATGACCGCCGCTTCCGAATTCCCTGTCTATAGTTACGATGACCTTGTCACTCATGTCGATCCTCCTTATTCATCTACTGTCTTATTGTACCACGTGATCTCAGTTTTGAGAGGTGATTTCTCCGATGAAAGCATCCATGTCCGCGTTTGAAGGGAAGATAGCCCTTGCATTGTCGTCGCGGCCGCCGCCCTTGCCGTTGAAGCTTTTTACTTTTTCCTTGACTATGGCTCCGCATCTGCGTCCGTCAGCGGAGGACAGCAGCAGACATGTGTGGGATTCCGGCTGCCTCATGATCAGGAAGAGTCCCGGGACTTCATTGATGACCGAAAAACCGAGTTTCAGAAGGTCATCGGCGTTAAGGATATCCGAGCTGTAAACATAACCGGCCTCGCCGGCATTCCCGGCCGATGCCAGGATCTTTTCCTTTTCAGCATCCTTTATATATGCAGTCATGCCTGCCAGTCTTGCCTTGAGAGCGGAGATGTTCTCAGCCTCGGCATCGAGCCTGCCCGGAAGATCGGCAGGGGAACAGGAGTAACGCCTGGATGCCTCCGCGAGCACTTTTGAGTCGGCGCTGAGTTTTTCAAGTGCAGCCTTTCCGCAGTCGAAGTAGATGCGGTTCATGCCCTTGTTAGGCTCGCGCTTGTAGATGGCAAGCAGACCGACTTCGGATGATCTTGCCGGATGCGTGCCGCAGCAGGCTATGCAGTCATACGGGTCATCAGGATCGCCTATTGTAACAACAGATACTCTGCCGTCGTGAGGGACCTGCTTGCGCACCGGAAGAGCGAGAGATGATTCGTAATCGTCAAACCAGGTGACTGTCACCGGAAGATCCGCCCAGATCGCCTCGTTGACAGTGCGCTCTGCGAGATCGAGCTCTTCATCCGTGAGCATGCGTCCGCCGAGATCTATGTCTATGGTGATGTATTCATCTCCCATGTGGAAGCCCTTGTTGACTCCGCCGAAGAGGGTGTCCATGGTCCCGCTCAGCATGTGCTCGCCGCAGTGACGCTGCATGTTCCTGAAACGGAAGCCGCGGTCTATGCTCAGCGTGACGCTGTCACCTGTGCTGAAAGTACCGGATGGGGCATCGGTGATATGCCACACGTCGCCGGTGAGTGATTCATCAAATGCCCGGGTTATATTAAATGCCTGCTGAGACCTGTTCAGTGACACAAGGCCTGTGTCTGAAGGCTGCCCGCCGCCCTCCGGATAGAATACTGATTCATCGCAGGCGATGACATCCATACCGTTTTTTTCGCGTATGGCAGTGACCACAGCCCGGTTCTCAGCAGCATATGGGTCGCTCTGGTATATTCTTTTTGTGAACATGTTTGTTCCTTTCCTATGTTTCACGCGTTTCACAAAATCGAACAAAATCGCGTGCCTCAAAAAAATGAAATATGTGGATAAATCCTGTTGACACAAGGAAAAAATCGTTTCAAACGTTGAAATTTCAACGAACTAGCGCTTCGAGTTTTCCACATGCATAAGTGGAAAAGATTGTATACGATTTTTTAAAACCTTGTGGAAAAGTCGCAAACCTTGCAATTTAAGGCTTTCCCGTTTTGTTGAAAAAGCTGCGGATAAAAATCGAACAAAATGTGAAGATGCACTTTTCTTGTTTTTTAAAAAAACCTGATCAGTCTCCTTCTGGCTCTACCATGTCATCAAACATCACGCCCGCCGCACCGCACAGAGTCTGGAAGATAGGCGTGTCCATACGGTACCTTCCTTTTGTGCTGATGAACGGTGAATACAGCGAAAAAATGGTAGCATCATCGAGCATCGAGATGTATCTGAGGTCGTTGCTCATGAGTATGAGCTCGCCGGCTATGGAGAGGAGAGCAAAGCCGTAAACATCGTCGTTGAGCTTGTATGACGAAGAATCCACGTGAGAATTGTCTCCCTTGTAAGCGGTATACAGCCATCCGTTCGGCACCGCCATCTGGGTGGAATTGGCGAACGGACCTATGTATTTAGGATCGAAGCCTCGCAGCATCTCATCCTTGCAGTCGAAGACTGTGAGGAACTCTGACCTGCCGACCTGCATTGCGGCTTCGTAGTCCGAAAGCTTTATGACCGAGCCCACTCTGATATCCGTTACAAGCGGATTCTTGGAGCGGTGGTTTCCGTTAAGCCAGATAACAAGCGTATAGTGGTAATAACCATTTCTTGCGAGGGTAGTCAGGCGGCAGCGGAAAGGGAAGGAAAACCTGTCCTTCGGAGCATCTTTCCTGCGGTCGCTCCTCTCGATGTCGCATTTGACCAGCGTCTGTATGCCGGGCCCTGTAAGTTCGCAGTCGCGAAGATCGTCATCTCTCATGGTCGAAAGATATGATGCTGCGGCGAAATCGCTGTCGACCAGTCTCATTATAAAATAGTTGATAGTCTCATATGCCGAGAGTTTCAGAGGAGATGTCGTTTCGATCGCGTCTTTGCTGCTGCAGTCCGCAGAGGTGATCCCCCTGCAGTTCAGAGCATCCTGCATCAGTCCCAGGCGGAACCTTGCATAGGCACGGAACTCCCTGTTCTCGTCGTTGTCGTATTCGCGGGAGACGTCTTCAGAAGCAAGCGGAAGAGCGTCCTCGATGAGCCTCAGCATGCATGCCTCGTCTATGCTTTCAAGCTGGCCTCCCATGACGGAAACAAAGTGGTTCCACAGAGCCGTCATCTCTTCTCTCTTTTCGGCAAAGTCTTCATTTCCCGGGGTACAGATGAATTCTTTATACTCGTCGATGCCGTACTCGGAATAATCGAGGTGCATCACCTGGTATAAACGCTCACGCCTGTCGGCCTTGCTGCGCCAGGTCACTTTAAGAGCGACGACTCCCATCAGCCTGGTGCAGACCGCACGGCATGACTCAAAGTCGAACTCTTTGAAATGATCGTATTTTACAGATTGTTTTCCGTATATAAGTTTTAGTTCAGCCATGCATCAAGTATAACAGATGCTACTTGACTTTGCATACGGCAGGGATATAATAAGTACGTCCTTATTAAGAGCGGAGGAGGGAATGGGCCCGATGATCCCGCGGCAACCTCACAGGAAGTGAAGGTGCCAATTCCCACGGGGCAAAGGCCATGCTCCGGCAGATGAGGATCTATGGTTCTCTCTGCGTGCGGCAGAGGGATTTTTTTATGGCCTGTAAACGAAAGGATCATATATATAAAATGAAAAAACTATTTACATCCGAATCAGTTACTGAAGGTCATCCGGACAAACTGTGCGATCAGGTATCAGATGCGATCCTGGACGCGATACTGGCGCAGGACCCGAATGCTCACGTTGCATGTGAGTGTGCTGCAAAGACAGGTTTCCTGATGATATTCGGTGAAGCTTCCGGCAATTTTGATGTCGACTATGAAGCGATCGCGCGCAAGGTGATCTGCGAGATCGGATATGACAGCGAGGATGCATGCTTTGACGGCAACACCTGCAAAATCATCGTCCATATGGAAGAGCAGTCGGCAGACATCGCAATGGGCGTAAATGAGTCGTTCGAGGCAAAAGAAGGGCTTGAAAGTGATGAGCTCTCATACACCGGAGCCGGCGATCAGGGCATGATGTTCGGATTCGCCACCACAGAAACCGAAGAACTGATGCCTGTGTCTTCAAAGCTGGCGCATGTTCTTGCCATGAGACTTACGGCTGTCAGAAAGGATGGAACGCTGCCTTACCTCAGACCGGACGGAAAGACTCAGGTAACGGTAGAATATGATGATGGAAAGATTACAAGGATAGATACTATCGTAGTGTCGACTCAGCACAGCGAAGACGTTACGCTGGAGCAGCTCAGGTCGGACATGCTGACTTACGTTATAGCTCCTGTAGTTCCGAAAGAGCTGATCGACGAGCAGACGAAGTACTTCATCAACCCGACCGGAAGATTCGTCATAGGCGGTCCTATGGGAGATTCCGGCCTCACAGGACGCAAGATAATCGTTGATACTTACGGTGGCCATTCATCGCACGGTGGCGGTGCTTTCTCGGGCAAGGATCCTACGAAGGTGGACCGTTCCGGAGCGTATATGGCGCGCTATATTGCCAAGAACATCGTGGCTGCAGGGATCGCGACGATGTGCGAGGTGCAGCTGGCATATGCGATAGGAGTTGCTGAACCGGTATCGGTATGCGTCGATACCTACGGAACCGGCAAACTTGATGAAGAGCAGATAGCAAAGCTGATAGTGGAGCATTTCGACATGCGTCCTGCTGCGATCATCCGAAAGCTGGAGCTCAACAAACCTCAATACAGGGAGCTCGCTGCCTACGGACATATGGGCAGGACTGCTCTCGGCGTAAAATGGGAAGAGACAGACAAGGCGGAAGAACTCAGGAAAGCGGCAGGCTGCTGCTAGGAGAAAAGCATGTCACATTTCGAAAAGGTATCTTTTGAACAATGGAAGGCTGACTGCGGGGTCAAAGGGCTTCCGGAAAGCGGACTCAGGGAGTGGTATGATGCAATAAAGCTCCCGAGGCAGGCGACGGCAGCTTCAGCAGGCTGCGACTTCTTCATGCCGTTCAGCCTCAACTTTGAAGGCGGAAGCAGCTTCAGGATAGCTACCGGAGTGCGCTGGGTCTGCGATGAAGAGGAGGGCAGAGACAAGGTGCTCCTCGTAATGCCGAGGAGCGGTCTCGGATTCAGGTACGGCATCAGACTGTCAAACACGGTGGGTGTCATCGATGCAGACTATTGTGACTCAGATAATGAAGGACATATTATCGTGAGCCTGGTGAACCCTTCTGATCAGACGGTACTGCTCGGCGAGGGCAAGCCTTTTGCACAGGGCATAGTGGTGAAGTACGAAGTGCCGGAAGGCGCGGAGTCGGAAAGCTCCCGCAACGGAGGCTTCGGAAGCACGGACAGATAGTCCGGAGGCTGCGATGGAAAGAGAGACAAGAAGAGCGGATGTTGTGATAGTGGGCGGCGGCGCGTCCGGACTGGCAGCGGCCATAGAGCTGGGGATGAAGGCCCCGGGTCTTGACGTGCTGGTCATTGAGAAGATGCCTGAGCCGGGGCGCAAGATACGCGCTACCGGAAGCGGCCGCTGCAATATAAGCAACACCGGCGCCGCCGGATTCAGCCGGATAATGGAGTTTTTCAGGGAGATCGGGCTGGTTACAAAGGCTTATGAAAACGGACTGGTTTACCCGTATTCCGAATCAGCTTCAGATGTTACCGCACTTCTCGTTGAACGTGCGGCTTCGCTGGGTGTGAGATTTGCATGCGGCGAAGAAGTCATGACGGTGAAATACCTGCCTGCATCTCTCGCTTTTGACTCAGCTCCTGAAGACAGAAATATCTTCATGCTCGAATCGGTGATCAAGGACCGCGACGGTCTCAGAAGCATCAGGACACATGCGCTGTACGTGATACTTGCCATGGGCGGCAAGGCAGGACCGACTTTCGGAACCATAGGAGACGGGTTCAGGATCGCCAGAAACCTGGGCCACAGCATAGTGACGCCTGTGCCGGCTCTTACCGGAATAGAATGTGACGAATGGGACGAAGACAGCAGACCTTGCGGCATAACGCTCGGCGGCACAAGAAGCGCAGGCGTGGTGTCTCTGTATAAGGATCCGGATGAAGTCTTCGGCGAAGAAACAAAAGTATTTGAAGAGGCGGGGGAGATACAGTTCACAAAATACGGTATTTCGGGAATCTGCGTTTTCAATATGACCAGGCACATGAGGTATGACAGGCGGGGAGGCGAGAGCCTTGATGAATTCCTCGTGAAGGCCGACCTGTTCCCTGACGGCGACATCGCCGAATACATACTCGACAGACAGAAGGGCTGCTTTGCGGACACTCCTGCAGGAGAGATCCTCCGCACTGTGCTCAAAGAGCCGCTTGCGGATTATGTGATAGCATCAGCGGATAACGGCCCTGATGAAAGCGGCAGGATACTCGCGGACAGACCGCTTTCATCGCTCAGCGACGAGGAAGTGCGCTCGATAGCCGGTCATGTGCATGCTCTTGAATTCCACCCTTCGCGTATACGCGGATGGAACGATGCCCAGGTGACCATGGGCGGCGTATCTCTTAACGAAATAAATGAAGCGACTTCGGAGTCGCTTCTGTTAAAAGGTCTCTATATAACAGGTGAACTCGCCGACAGGGATTTCCCGTGCGGCGGCTACAACCTGAGCAATGCCTGGATCACAGGTCTTGCTGCAGCGGACGATATCGTTCAATGATGTGCCACGCTGCTCTGATGCCGTCACATGCGGCAGAAGTGATGCCTCCGGCGTAACCCGCGCCTTCACCGGCAGGGTATACGCCTTTTATATTGCTCTCACCATGCTCATCCCTGACTATCCTTACAGGAGATGAGCTTCTTGTTTCTACAGCCGTCACTACTGCTGACGGATCATCGTATCCGTGGATCTTGCGGGCGAAATCCGGCACGGCTTCCCTGATGGCTTCCGCTGCAAAACCGGGGAGCGATCCGGTGACTTTTGCAGCTTCGGGTGATCCGTGCAGAAAGGCATCCATGCTGCAGGCAGGCGCGGTAAAGTCGCCGCCTCCGTTGATGAAAGCGAGCCTTTCATATTTTTCCTGGAATCTGACTCCCGCAAGCACATCATCACTTCCGAAATCCTCAGTCCTGACATCGCAGAGAATGCCGCTGTTTGCGGTCCCGCTGTCGCGCTTTCTGTTGCTCATGCCGTTGACGCAGAGCTCTCCGTCCTTTGTGCTGCAGACGACCACTTCTCCGCCCGGGCACATGCAGAATGAATAGACTCCGCGGCCGTTCGATGCCTTGTAATTGATCCTGTAGTCAGCAGGAGGAAGCTTGCCGAGGTTTTCCCTGCCGTACTGAGCCGCGTCAATGAGCTCCTGCGGGTGCTCCATGCGTACGCCGATCGAGAACGGCTTCTGCTGCATGCTGAGCCCTGAGGCGTTTATCATCGAGAAGGTGTCGCGCGCGCTGTGTCCTATGGCAAGTATGAGCGCATCCGCTTTGATGCGTTCACATGCGGCAGAGTTTTTTCTTATTATGTCTATGGCGTTCAGGCGGCCGCCTTCGATCACGAGCGATTCGAGCCTGGTGTCAAAAAGCACCTCACCGCCAAGACTTTCGATTTTTTTCCTTATATTTACGATGACCTCACGCAGTACGTCTGTCCCGATATGCGGCTTGGCGAGATACATGATGTCATCGCCGGCTCCGGCGTCGCGGAATTCTTTAAGCACTTCGCGTATGAGACTGTCCTTTATGCCTGTTCCGATCTTGCCGTCCGAAAAGGTCCCGGCTCCGCCTTCCCCGAAGAGCATGTTTGCTTCAGGATCGAGGACTCTGTCCTTCCTGAAACGGTCGACTGCTTCGATCCTTCCTTCCATGGCAGGGCCGCGCTCCAGCACAAGCGGGTGGTAGCCCGACCTTGCGAGCTCTAGAGCTGCGAAGAGTCCGGCTGGGCCCATTCCGATGACGACAGGGCGCGCAGTGAGAGCCTCGCTGCCCGGAGAAGGAGGGACAGGGCGTTCGCCTGCAGCATCAACGATGCTTATATCCGATGAAAGCTTCTTAGGAATACGAAGCTTTTTTCCGACAGAGAAATCGACCGTATACACAAACTGTATATACGGTTTCTTTCTGCTGTCCACCGATTTGCGGCGGACTTCAAAGTCCCTGATATCCGCAGCAGGTATGCGGAGCCTGGCTGCAGTTACAGCCGGAAGGTCTGACATCGGGACTTCGATTCCGGTTTTTATACCTTTGAATCTGTATCTCATCTATAAGATCTAGAGTCCCATGGACTCGCGTATTCCGTAAAGGCCTACAGGCTTTCCGACCATCCATCTGCATGCATTGACAGCGCCTTTTGCGCAGCCTTTCCAGTTAAGGCAGTGGTGGGTGATCTCAAGGCGTTCACCTTCACCGAAGAAGAATACTGTATGGCTGGACGGTGTGTCGCCTCCGCGTACTGCGTGGAAGGTGACTTTGCCTTTCTCGCGCGGGTGGCGTCCGAGCGGCCTGCCGTATACGGCATCGTCGACGAGGTCGACGCCGACCGCTTCGCCCATGGACTCGATAAGCTCGCGGGCGGTGCCGCTCGGCGCATCGAGTTTGGTGTTATCATGCATGTCTATGATCTCGATATCCGTATCATCATAGAGCTCTTTCGCAGCATCCATCAGAAGCTTTCTCATCACGTTCACCATGCGGTCCGTGTTGGCAGCTATCATGATAGGGATCTCAGCCGCCGCTGCTTCAAGACGGGCGCGCTGCTCAGCGTTGAAACCTGTCGTGCCCACTACAAGAGCCTTTTTATGTTTCAGGCAGGCATCGAGCACTTCCATGCCCAGTTCTACAGTCGAAAAATCACAGACTACGTCAGCCTCATCAATTACTGACTCTATGTTATCGACTACCGGCGCACCGACGGTCCTGCCGGTCATCGCCACTTCGCCTATATCCTTTCCGATATAGTCCCTGCCTGCAGGACCGATACCGGCTACTATCTCCACATCATCTCTTGAGGCAGCATCGGCTACGATAAGACTTGCCATTTTGCCGCGCGGAGCTGTAATGATCAGTTTCATTTTCTATTCTCCTTATTCCTATTTTGCGACCCTGAAGTCAAGCACAAGCTGCTCGATATCAGGATGCATCTGTGTCAGTTTGACGCCCGCAGTTCTGAGCATCAGCTTGGATGCCTGCGTAGACGGCGTATCGGCGTACTTGTCGGAGAGGTATATGACTTCCTTTATGCCCGACTGGATTATCGCCTTGGCGCATTCGTTGCAAGGGAAGAGAGCCACATAGATCCTGGACCCGCTGAGATCCTTGCCTGACGCGTTCAGTATGGCGTTGAGCTCTGCATGCACCACGAAAGGATATTTTGTGATCTCACCTTCGCGGTCCCATGGGAACTCGTCGTCAGAGCAGCCCTTCGGGAAACCGTTATAGCCTGTCGTGAGAATGACATTGTTTTTATCAACTATGCAGGCTCCGACCTGAGTGTTAGGATCCTTGCTCCTCTTTGCGGCAAGTATGGCAACTCCCATGAAGTACTCGTCCCATGAAATATAATCTTCTCTCTTGGTCACCATGATAACCTCCGAAACTCCGGCGGTGCGCCGGTCATAAACTATCCCATTTGATGTGATTTTACAACCGGCAGGGGGCTGTTATCAAGCCCGCAGAGAAGGGTTCCGGACTTGAAAGGACATCCTCCAAAGTGCTAAAATACCAATAACTATGGCTTCATAAAGGATTAACAGCAAATTGAACAAAACAACAAGACCAAACAGTAATAAAAACAGTATTCTGCACATGGCGGTGCTCATCGTTCTGGCGCTCGCCGTCTTTGTATTTCCATTCGCGGCGACAGTACTGGCGGATCCGGGAGACCTTGAGTCGGAAATAGCATCGGGTGCCGCAGGTGTTCAGACAGAGGCGTTTGAAGTTACAGGATATGACCTGACCGCTGCAGTGGGCAAGGATCACACATATACAGTTGAAGAGAAGATAAGTGTTAATATTCCTGACCAGCTGCAGCGTGTTGAGTTCGCCATACCGAGCGGCAACTTCCGCATAGGCGAGATAGAGGTCGAAAATGCGCTGTACGAGGCAAAGACCGCTTCTGAAGCGAGCACGGTAGTGATATCCGATCCGGAAAAGCTGTCCAAGGGCACGCATGTCTATAATATCAAGTACAAAATACGTGAATACCGCGACCACGACAGCGCAAAAGACATGTTCTACTTCGATGTTCTCCTTCCTGAATGGAGACAGCCGATAGGAAGGGTGTCGATAAACGCAAGCTTCCCTGACGACTTCCCGTTCGACGACATGCAGTGCTATGCCGGACAGTTCGGTGTGCAGGATGTCAATAACAAGATCGCCTTCGAAGCGGATGAAGCTGCACATGCTGTCAGCGTCACGGGAGAGATGATCCCTGAGAACTTCGGCATAACCCTCAAGGCACAGCTGCCGGACGGATACTGGGAAAAAACCCTTGACGGGAGCTGGTCGATCACAGCCATCACGCTTGTCATGACCGGACTGACGCTCATCCTTCTGATACTCTGGATCATCGGAGGCAGAGACCCGAAAGTCAACAGAAGGGAGATCGTTACAAGACCTGTGGAGGGACTCACGCCGGTAGAGCTCGGATACATATTCAACAGCGAAGTAAGGACCAGGGACGTACTGAACCTTGTACTGCAGTTTGCGCAGAAAGGCTATCTCACGATAAGCGAGTACGAACCTAAGCGCTTCAGGCTGATAAGAGGCAAAGAGCCGGTCGATGAGGAGAGAATGTACCGCAATGCATATAAGATCCTCTTCGAAGATATATACATGAACAGACCGCTCAGCATGAGCAAGATCGGACCGAGGATCGAAAAGATCAGAGCTGCGATCACTGATGATGTTGCAGCGGGGTTCACGACAAGTGAGAGCTCACCGTTCACACCGCTCTCACGCGCGTTCAGGGCAGCCGGTGCAGGACTGCTCGGTATCGGATTGGGGCTTTCGGCCATGTTTTCATACTATTATGACTACAAGACGCCGAATTATGTGGAAGCGCTTCTGGTAGCGGCTGCAGGAGCATTCGCAGCGCTGCTGTTCTGCAAGGCGATAGATGACAGAGACTCTTCTTCGATCGAATCAGGCAGATATGCGGAGATGCTTGCCGCCATGATATTCGCGCTTCCGGTCATATACACAAGCTTCAGGATAGTTGTGAACACAGGAAAACCGTATGCGGCAATTCCGATGATAATCGCAGCAGTGATTGCGGAATTCCTCATAGTTATCATGAGAGCGAGAGGTAAGGAAAACGCGGTGACAGTAAACAAGGTGCGCCGCCTCAGACACTTCATATCGCATCCTACACCGAAAGAGGTCCTTGAGAACCATCTGGCAGACAGCAATTATTACTACGATATGTTGCTTTACGCTCTGGCATTCGGTTCGGAGGAGGCATGGGCGATATCCTTCCTGACTCTGGATGTGCCTGAGCCGGAGTGGTACTCAGACGACATCGAAGGGCATGCATTCTCGAACCTCAGAGTCGCTCCTACAACTATCGATTATGCAAGAGACTTAAGATCATTCATCAGAACATTTGACAATAATTAAGGGACTATAAATGGCAGACAAACAGAAGATTATAAACATAGCAGTAATAGCACATGTAGACGCGGGCAAGTCGACGCTTGTTGATGCGCTGCTCGCACAGTCACATGTATTCAGGGATAACGAGCAGATAGTTGACTGTGTAATGGACTCCGACGCCATCGAAAGAGAGCGCGGCATTACGATCTACTCAAAAAACTGCTCAATAATGTATAAGGACTACAAGATCAACATCGTAGACACCCCGGGACACGCGGACTTCAGCTCCGAAGTAGAGCGCATCATGAAGACTGTGGACACAGTCATACTGCTGGTAGACTCCAGCGAGGGACCGATGCCGCAGACCAGATTCGTTCTCAGCAAGTCGCTTGCGCAGGGCATCAACCCGATCCTGTTTATCAACAAGATCGACAAGAAAGATGCCCGCATCGACGAGGTAGTTGACGAGGTTTACGAACTCTTTATGGACCTTGAAGCCAACGATGATCAGCTGGATTTCCCTATCCTTTACGGAATTGCCAGACAGGGCATCGCGGTGAACGATCCTTCAGAGGTGGAGGGGATCCAGATCGGCGAAGGCGAAACCAAGATCCGCAAATCTCCAAAGGGATACGGCGGTCTCAACATAGAACCGCTCCTCGAGTGCATCACAAAACACTGCGATCCGTATCCGGATACGGACGATGAGCCGCTTCAGCTCCAGGTGTCGACACTCGCGTATGACGACTACATCGGCAGACTGGGCATAGGCAGGATCACCCGCGGCACAATAAAGGAAGCGCAGATGGTATCCGTAACCAGAGGAGACGGCAGCGTTACCAAAAACAAGATCAATCAGATCTTCGTTTACAGAGGACTCAGCCGCACTGTCACACCGCAGGCGGGATCCGGCGACATAGTGGTAGTATCGGGCATACCGGACATCTCAATTGGCGATACGATATGCGATCCTGACCATCCGGAATCGCTCGGAACCATCAGCATAGAGGAACCGACCCTTTCGATGAACTTTATGGTCAACACTTCGCCGTTCGCAGGCAAGGTAGGCAAGTATGTCACATCGAGGCACATAAAAGACAGACTCGAAAAGGAACTCGAGGTAAATGTCGGACTTCTGGTAGAGCCGACGGATACGACAGATTCCTTCAAGGTGTCGGGCAGAGGTGAGCTCCATCTTTCGATCCTTATTGAGAACATGCGCCGCGAAGGATACGAGCTTGCGGTATCGAAGCCTGAAGTCGTGATCAAGCGCGGACCGAACGGCGAGAAACTCGAGCCTGTTGAGGAAGTGGTAGTGAGCGTGCCTGATGAATATACAGGACCGGTCATTTCCAAACTCAACATGCGCAAGGCTCTCATGACTGCAATGATGTCTGAGGGCAACGGTTATTCCAGGATCATTTTCACTGCTCCTACGAGGGGACTCATGGGATACCGTTCGGAGTTCATAAATGACACACGCGGCGAGGGCACCATGGTAAGGCGCTTCAGCGGTTTTGAACCGTGGAAGGGAGAGATCCAGGGCCGTATCAACGGTGTTGCCGTTGCTCAGGAGGAAGGCAACTGTACGGCATATGCCATTTTCACCATACAGGAGAGAGTGCAGATGTTCGTTAAGCCTCAGGACCATGTATATGAAGGCCAGCTGGTAGGCATGAACGCAAGGTCGGATGACATGGTAGTCAATCCTTGCAGAGCAAAAAAGGCCACAAACATGAGAGCTGCTGGTTCCGATGACACCATCAAGCTGACACCACCGCGCACATTTACACTTGAAGAGGCGCTGGAATTCATCGACGATGATGAGCTCGTCGAAGTTACACCGACAGATATCCGTCTCCGCAAAAAACTCCTCACGGAACTTGAGAGACGTAAATACAACAACCGCATGAACAGGTAGGCATGCATTCATAAAAGGGATCGAAACGACAGAGATCAGCTAAATCAGATACCGAAAGGAGAATCCAAAAATGAAAATTCTTGTAATCAACCCGGGCGCTACCTCGACCAAGATCTGCGTGTTCGAAGATGAAGAGGAAGTTATGCGCGTAGGCATCGACCACGATGCTTCCGAGATCGCAAAATACCCGCACGTAGTAGATCAGGCACCGTTCAGAAAGACTGCCATCCTTGAGACCATCGAAAAGAACGGATATAAGCTGGACGACTTTGACGCTATCTGCGGAAGAGGCGGACTCTTCAAGCACATCCCGTCGGGCACATACAAGGTGAATGATGCAGTCATCCATGATATCGAGAATCCTCCTTACGGTGAACATGCTGCCAACCTCGGAGCATATATCTCAAAAGAACTTGCTGACTCTGTAGGAATCCCTGCATTCTTTGTCGATCCTGTCTGCGTAGACGAAATGGAGCCGCTCGCAAGATACTCCGGCCTCGGTCTGGAGGGCTTCGAAAGACAGTCGTTCTTCCATCCGCTCAACCACAAGTCTGTTGCGCGCAAGGCTTCAAAGCACCTTGGCAGAGCTTATGAAGAACTCAATCTGGTAGTATGCCATCTCGGCGGCGGTGTTTCCGTTGCAGCACACAAGAAGGGCAGAGTCGTCGATGTCAACAATGTAAAGGACGACGGAGCCATGGGCATGGACAGAGGCGGAGCTCTTCCGGCTAACGCACTCGTAAATCTCTGCTTCAAGGAGGGAATGACAAAGGCAGACGTTAAGAGGATCATCGGACAGGAAGCCGGCGTTTACTCATATACAGGCACAAAGGATTTCAGAGATGTAGAGAATGCCGCTTTTAATGATGGAGACGAGAAGATGCTGATGGCATTCAAGGCCATTGCATACCAGCTGGCAAAGGATATCGGCGCAATGTCGGCCGTGCTTCGCTACAATGTTGACGCCATCATCTTCACAGGCGGAATGGCATATTCGGAGAGATTCTGCGATGAGATCGCTTCTTATGTCAGCAAGATCGCTCCGATCATGAGATTCCCGGGCGAAGAAGAGATGAGAGCCCTCGCAGAAGGAGCGCTCAAGGCACTCAGAACAGGACACTGGGAGATCTACGAATAGGAACACATTTGTTGTTTGAATAATATGATACGGGATAAGAAAAAGCGCCTTTCGGGGCGCTTCATCTCAATATTGGCATTTGTGATCATGATATGCTCTGCGGGCATGTTCTTTGTCGCCGTGCCTTCTTTTGCGGAGTCATCAGATGTTATTTACCATGAAACTGAGGAAGAAGCGGCGGAAGAACTGCGCGGACACATGAAACAGCGTGAAGAGACGGTTACGATAGGGCTTATGGGCAGCAAAGATCAGGAAGGCCTGCAGGAAATCATCGGAAAGCTGGTCAAAGATGCCATAGCTCATACCGGCAATCCGGATGAGGGAGACTATATAGGCTACCAGTACGGCTCTTACGAGGGACATGCCCACACTATGTATGTGGGATTTTCACCTGCGATAGAGATAGAGTATAAGCTTTCATATTATGACGATGCACAGCAGGAAGCCGAAGTGGATAAGAAGGTCGATGAGATCATCGAAAGTCTGGAACTTGAAGACAAGACCGATTTTGAAAAGATAGCTGCGATACACGATTACATCTGCGACAATGTCGAGTATGGTTCGGCTGAAAAGGGAGGCGATACCGTAAGAACGGCATATGGCGCGCTGATAGAAGGCCGCGCGGTATGTCAGGGGTATTCTGTAAGCCTTTACAGACTGCTCCTTGAAGCAGGTATCGATAACAGGATCATCTTCGGCAAGGGCCTTTCGGAGACCGGTGACTCAGGCGCACATACATGGAACATCATTGAGCTGAATGATGAGTATTATTACATAGATGCAACATGGGACGATGCCGGATATCAATACCAGTATTTCATGGTGCCTGCCGAAACCAGCTTTGAGGATTCTCACATTGCCGATGAAAGCTATGATGAGGACTTTTTTACAGAAGATTATCCGATGTCAGATGAGGCATATAAAGACGAGGCAGTCGGCCTCAGAGGCCGGATGCTTAAAATGATGAAAGCGATGACAAGCGGTATTCAGAGTCTGCTTTCCCTAAACTATTAAATTTCACATTCTTTCAGTTGCAAACAGATACCCGATGTGTTAACATAATCGGGCTGATATAATAATTGTTAATTAGCCGTGGAGGATTGACCGAGTGGCTAAGGAGCCTGATTGGAAATCAGGTAAGGCGTAACAGCCCCGTGGGTTCGAGTCCCATGTCCTCCGCCA